>JAISWQ010000085.1 GCA_031271025.1 Zoogloeaceae bacterium
CCACTTTTTACTACTTAACCCCACTTTACGGCAAAGAATTCGATATGGCAAGATATTTCTGTCTTTTTTTTTTCAATGGCGACAAAGACTTGCCGTTTCGTCTGTTCGGGATGGGGCAATAACGGGGCGTTCGTGCGATGGCCCTATGTCCAGGTTTGGTAAAATTCGTGTTTTTCCTGGATATTCGGTCATGTCCTTATCGTCTTATCCGCGCCTGCGTTATCTGCTTGCTGGCACGACGATACTTTTTACCTTGTTCGCCCTGTTGCGCGCGGGGTTTTATTTTGGGGCGTCCGAAGTTTCCCTGCGCGAGGATGATGCGCATAGCATTCTAGAGACCCTGGGCGTCGGTTTGCGTTTCGATTTGAGGCTGGCGCTGCTCTTGATGCTGCCATCCGCGTTCCTGTTGATCCTTCCCCGTTGGAACGCACAGAAAACGCCCTGGCTGCGCGGGTGTCTGCGAGCCTGGCTTCTCGCCGCCCTGCTCACGGTCGGCCTGATTTATATCGTCGATTTCGGGTATTACGCATGGCTGGGCTTGCGGCTCAACGCCAGTGCCTTGCGGTTCTTGGGCGATCCGTGGATTTCGGCTCGGCTCGTTTGGGAAAACTATCCGGTCGTGCCCATCGCCGCAGCGCTGCTCGTGAACGTGGTGCTCTTCTCGTTCCTGTTCCTCCGGGTGGAAAAAGCTACGCTCGATCGTCCGCCCAGGGCGCAACCGCGCTGGCAAGCCGTGTTCACGATCCTACTGTGCACAGTGGGTGGGTCGTTGGGATTGCTGGGACGCGTGAGCCACATCAATCCGGCCAATCCGGTGCCCTTGCGCTGGAACGACGCCTTTTTGTCCGGCAATACCCGTGTCGGCGCGCTGGGGCTGAATCCCGTATTGTTCATATGGGATACTTGGCGCACCTCGTCCGATCGTTACGATCTCGCCTATGTGCGGGAACATGCCGAAGGAATCGCCGCCTATCTGGGCGCGCCGACGCCCGTACCCACTACGGGCGAGGAACTGCCGGTCTTCGCGCGGGAAATTCCCGTACAACCGCATCGCCTGTCCCTGCAAAAACCGCCCAACGTGGTGTTCATCATGCTCGAATCGCTGGGCGGCAGCGTGACGGGAATGCACGGCAACCCGCTCGACCCGACGCCGAATCTGGATGCGCTGGCGCGCCGGAGCTGGTTCTTGCGCAACTTCTACGTGCCGGTGACCGGCACGGCAAAGACGGTATGGGCGAGCATCACCGGCATCCCCGACGTTACGCGCTCGGAAAGCGCCACCCGCAATCCCCTCCTCTTGCCGCAGCACACGATCCTCAACGCCTTCCGGGAGCATGACAAGCTCTATGCGATTGGCGGCAGCGCCGGTTGGGCAAACATGAGCGCGCTGATCAAGAGCAGCGTCGCGGAAATGAGCTTGCATGAAGAAGGCGAATGGAAATCGCCCAATATCAATGTATGGGGAATTTCCGATCTCGCGCTTTTTCGTGAAGTCGACGTCCTATTGCGCAATCGATCCCGAGAGCGGCCTTTCTTTGCCATCATCCAGACTGCCGACAATCATCCGCCCTTCACCATCCCCTCCGACAACGACGGCTTCATGGTAAAGAACCTACCGGAAGAAGCCTTGCGCCAAGCGGGTTTTCGCAGCAATGCGCAATACAACGCCGTGCGTCTGCTCGACCACAGCATCGGGCGTTTCATCGAAATGGCGAAACAAAGCGGCTACTACGGCGACACCGTGTTCGTCTTCTACGGCGACCACAATGGGCGCATTGCCGAAATTCCCTTCAAATCGCGCGCTTATGCCGAACTCAATCTGGAGAGCCTGCACGTTCCCGGCCTGATCCATTTTCCCGCGCTGATTTCCCCGAAGGTCACGGAGGAAGCCACGAGTCTCATCGACTTGCTGCCGACCGTGGCGGGCTTGTTGGGCGTGCCCTACCGCAATACCACGCTGGGACGCGACATTCGGATTCCAGCGCCAGAAGGCGAGCGCGCCGTGCCGGTGGTACTGCGCGAAGGCGCGTTTCCCTTGATCGGCGTGGTCACGAAAACCCACTTGCTGCACATGAACGCCGACGGCACGGACGCCGGGCTGTTCGCTGTGGATGCCAACAAAGTGGAAAACCTCGCCGCGCAAGACCCGGTGGAATTCTCCCGCCTGTCCGCGCTGGCGCGTGAATTGCACGAAAGCGCGCGCCTGATGCTCTACAGCAACAAGATCGGATCATGAGCGGGAAACGTCTATTGCACCATGCGGGGATGACCGTGCTGATTGCGGCGCTGACCCTGTGGACGGCGTGGCCTGCATTGTTCAGGACACAATCCGTACCGACGCGCTTTGCCATTCCCCTCCCCCTCCTCTCAACAAACGTCGCGCCCCGGCTGACCAGCGCGCTCATCAATCAAGCGGAACCCGCGCGCGTACACGCGGCTTCCATCGCGGCCCTACCCGATGGCCGTCTCCTCTCGGTATGGTTCGGCGGGCAACGCGAAGGCGGCACGGACGTCAAAATCTACGCCGCGGATTATCAACCGGAACAAAACCTCTGGTCGCCGCAGCGTCTATTGGCAACGCCCGAGCAAACCACGGCGGACACCGGGCGATTCACGCGAAAACTGGGAAACCCGGTTGTTTTCGTTACGCCAAAGGGGGAATTATGGGTAATTTATGTCGGCGTCGCGTTGGGTGGATGGGCAACCAGTCAACTCAATTTGTTGCGTTCCCAGGATTTGGGCGCAAGCTGGCTGCCCGCCAAACGCTTGATTACCTCACCCTTTCTCAATCTTTCCACCTTGGTCAAGGCGTATCCGGTTTTCTTCGAGAATGGCGACATCGGCCTGCCGGTCTATTACGAAATGGCAGGCAAGCTGGGCGAATTGCTCACCCTGACGCCGGAAGGCGAAGTACGCAACATCACGCGCATGGATCATGGCGCACGTTCGTTGCAGCCGGTCGTGCTGGTGGAATCGCCCACGCGCGCCATCGCCCTGATGCGCGATGGTGACGGTCGCCCGCCGCATCGCGTCTGGCGCACCGAAACCGAAGATGCCGGACGAAGCTGGTCGCCCCTGGTTTCCACCGATCTGCCCAACCCCAATTCGGCGCTGACTGCCTTGCGGCTGGAGGACGGGCGACTGCTGGCGGTGGCCAACGACACGGAGGACGAACGCTTACGCCTTTCGCTCTTGTCGAGCGTCGACGATGGCTGGTCCTGGCGCGTCATTCACCGCTTCGAGGACAAACAAAGGTTTTTGGACCATTTGCCGGACAAGACCGTTTTCCGCGCGCTCCTGGCGGACGATTTGAAGCGCCTGGGCAATACGCCGCCGCTGGCGACGGTGGCGCAAAATGCCGAACGAAATCTGTGCCGACCGACCTGCGGTTGGCAATACGATTACCCCTATTTGATCCGTTCCGCCGATGGCGATTTTCATCTGGTCTATACCTGGAACCGCTCCTTCATCCGGCATCTGCGCTTCAATCGTGTCTGGCTGGAAGAAAAACTGTGATGCCCACGTTTTTGGCCACATTGAGCTATGGTCTGGCCCTGGCCTGTGTTTTCCCCGGTTTTCGCGCGGACTCCCGGCGCGGGGTGTTGTTGGCATTGCCCATTCTTGTCTGTCTGCATCTCCCCGTTTCGGGCATCACCTTGTTGTCCGTGCTGCGTGGCGCGTTGGGCGATCTTTCGCTCGCGACGCTCGTTTTCCTGGCCTCACTCCTGCACGGGAGGGAAGAAAACAGGATGACGTCCAGATCGCGCCGATTTCAACAGGTGTCGATTTTTCTGGGTTCGCTGTTTTTCCTTTTCAGCTTCGGCTATTCGCCGGTTGACGTCTATGCCTGGGGATATCAGGCTGCGGCCCTGCCGCTGCTTGCGGGAGGACTCGCCCTGTTCGCCTGGTTTTTCGGTTGGCGCACACTGACCGTCGCCCTATTGCTCGGTATGGCCGGATGGCGGCTGCATTGGCTGGATTCCCCAAACCTGTGGGACTATCTGCTCGATGCGCCTTTATTGGTGAGTTGCCTGGTTCACGGCCTCGTCAAACGAATCGGCGCGTTCCATCGAATCATCAACCGCTGAGGCGCTTGGGATTAGAGCAGATTAAAAATAAACTTGATTAGTAAGGGATTTCAGTCATTCCGAGCACGTTATCGTCCCGTCCGCCGCCCGATGAAACGGGCGAGACGATAAGCGCTCCAATTCCGGATGGCTTCGCTTCGCCCGCAATGACGGAGCATCGGTTTTTCTGATTCCTGATCACTCCGGCTTGATGCCGGAACGCTCGATCACCGCAGTCCACGTCGCTGTTTCATTCTTGAGCAGGTCGCCGAACTGCTCGGGCGAACCTCCCGCGACTTCCGCGCCGCCGGCCAGCAATTTTTGCCTGACTTCGGGCATTTCCAGAACCTGACCGATGGCCTCGTTCAGTCGCGTCACCACGTCCTTCGGCGTACCGGCCGGCGCGAGAAAACCGTTCCATGTCGTCGCGTCGAAGCCGGAATAGCCCTCTTCGGCGACCGTCGGCAAATCCGGCAAGGCAGCCGAACGTTTGGCGTTCGACACCGCCAACAACTTGACCTTGCCGTCGCGCAACAGGGGTTGCACGTTGGACAGGGCGGAAAATAGCGCCTGCACGTCACCACGCCCCAAGGCCAGGGAGGCCGCCGGCCCGCCGGTGTACGGAATGTGCAGCAGGGAAACACCGCTCTTCATCTTGAGCAATTCCATGGCCAGATGCGACAACGATCCGTTGCCGACCGAGGCATAGTCGATCTTGTCCGGCTGCGCCTTGGCCAAGGCCACCAGTTCCTTGACCGAATCGACCTTGAGATCGGTACGCACGGCCAGCACGTTGGGCTGGGTCACGGCCAGGATGACCGGCACGAAATCGCGCTGCGGGTCGTATGGCAGCTTGGGAAACAAAGACGGCGCCACGGTGATCGGGCCGTTGTAACCGAGCAGGAAGGTATGCCCGTCGCGTGCCTTGGCCACGGCGTCTGCGCCGATCGTGCCG
>JAISWQ010000104.1 GCA_031271025.1 Zoogloeaceae bacterium
CCCAGCGCCGTGAGCGTTTCGATCAGCACGGCGGTCTGGATGGTCATGTGCAGCGAGCCGGTGATGCGCGCGCCTTTCAGGGGTTGGCTTTTGGCATATTCTTCGCGGATCGCCATCAGACCGGGCATTTCGGTTTCGGCGATGGCGATTTCCTTCTTGCCCCAGTCGGCGAGGCTGATGTCGGCGATGACGTGATCCTTGTTGCTCATGGCGATTCCTTTATTCCTTTGCGTTCAGAAAGCCGGAGGCGCCCCAAAAAGGGGAAAAGGGAAGCAGGGGAAGGAAAAAACGATTGGCTCCGCCCGCAACCCGGCATCCAGCAGGGGGTTTACAGGGCGAGCGCCGTTGAAACAGGAACGCCACGCCTTGCGCGACGGTTTCCGAGCCTGGGATTTCAGATGAATCTCGCAGCGCCCCTCGGAAAGGACGGCATTATACGTCAGCTTTTCTGGGGGAAGACCAGAGGAATCGCATCAAATCCATCGTTTACACGCAAGCGTAACGAACGAAGCCATCCACGAAGCGATTCAGCTTTCTGGAACGTTGTGACAACTATGGCTTTGCTACGGCCTTCTTTTCCAAGGAACGCGCCAAAAAGACCGCAGGGTCTACCGCCACGCCATTCTGGCGCACCTCGAAGTGCATGTGCGCGCCGGTGGAACGCCCGGAGGAGCCGAGCTTGCCGACTTCCTGCCCGCGCCGCACGGCCTCCCCTGCCGCGACGGAAAGGGCGGACATGTGGGCGTAGCGGGTGATGCGCTCTCCTCCATGATTGATTTCCACCAGATTGCCAAATTCGGGATGAAAGGCGGCAAAAACCACGACGCCATCCGCAGCTGCCAGAATCGGCGTGGCAAAGGGCGCAACAAAATCCAGCCCCTCGTGCATGGCGCGCCCCCGTCCAAAAGGATCGAGACGCACACCGAAGGGGGAACCCAGCCGTGCGCCGCCCCGTACCGGCAAGGTCGTCGGCAAGAAAGCCGAACTGATCTGGCGGGTATGCACTTCCCTTTCCAACGTATCCTGCAGCAGGGATTTTTCCTCAAGCTGGTTGGCCAGACGTTCGATTTCCCGCGCCAGACTTGCCTCGTCCACGGCGGCAGGGACGAAGGGGCCGCCTTGCGGCATCGTTTCGACTTCCATCCGCGCCCCTGTCTTTGCGACAAGGCGCTGGCTCTGGCTGTCCAGCCGCGTCATACGCGCCTGCAATTCCCCGATTCGCGCAGCCAGCGCCTTCAGGTTTCTGTCAAGCCCCGAATCCTCCGTCACCGGCGCAACAGACGACACGCCCAGCCATTCCACCACCGACCATTGCCAGCGCAGGGACACCCAGGAAATCGCCAGGGCCAATAACAATGCCAACAACGCCAGCAGGCCAAATCCTGCGACAATATGGCGGGGTTTGAGATGCAGTGTCCGGGCTGGACTCAAACGATTGGAAATCAGAATGATTTGCAAGGTTGCGCCTCCTGTGTTCTCTCCTGAAACGTTACTTGAACGCTCCGATCTCTTTGCGGGTTTGCTGGCACGCGCCAGAACGCTCGCACGACTGGGCAAAATTTTCGCGGCAGCCGCTCCTGTCGGGCTGGCAACGCAGGCCAGGGTAGCAAACCATCGCCGGGGGGTGGTGATCCTGCATGCAAGCAATGGGGCCGTTGCATCCAAGTTGCGGCAATTGACGCCGCGCCTTGCTGAAAAATTCGTGCAAAACGGCTTCGAGTGTAACCAGATCGAGGTCAAAGTTCAACCCACCCGCCGGGAAGCCATCCTGCCCCTTCCCGGCACCCTCAAGCCGTTGAGCCACGCAAGCGCCGAAGCCCTTACCCGCCGCATCCGCGCCCTGCCGCCTGCCTCCCCCTTGGCGGAAGCACTCAAAAGACTGTTGGAACGCGCGGAAATACGAGAAAAAGATTGACCTGGTGCGCGGCAAGCCCCGCCGTTCAGGGCGGGGAAGAATAGCGCGGACGCCGTAGGCGTCCTTTTGGCGGTCAATGTGGCGTTTGCTGCTGCTCAATGTGCCGCGCCGATATGATTTTTGCCCGACGGGCAACTCCTTTCGCAATCTGATGACACATTACGTTCCTCGCTTTCTCGCCTCCTGAAACGCAACCAGATTCCCTCGCTGCACCAACTGGCGCGGGAACCGAGTTGCGAGTGGAGACGGCAGCCACTGAAAAAACTGGGGTACACTAGCGTCCTTCGTTTTTTCCGCCGATGCCCCATGCACGAACAGCCTGCCTCTGTCCCCGTCGACGATTCCCCCACCCATTTCGGCTTCCAGACTGTGCGGGAGCACGAAAAGGAAAGAAAGGTCGCGGATGTGTTCGATTCCGTCGCCAGCCGCTACGACCTGATGAACGACCTCATGTCTGGCGGTATGCACCGGCTGTGGAAAGCCTTTGCCGTCGCCCAGAGCGGCGTGCGCGAAGGCGCGCGCGTGCTGGACATCGCGGGCGGCACCGGCGATCTTGCGCTTGCCTTTGCCAGAAAAGCGGGAAAAAGCGGGCAGGTGGTATTGACCGACCTCAACAACGCCATGCTCACACGCGGGCGCGACCGGCTGCTGGACAAGGGCTATTCCGTTCCCGCCACCCAGTGCAATGCCGAAACCATCCCCTTCCCGGACAATACCTTCGATTGCGTCAGCGTCGCCTTCGGCCTGCGCAACATGACGCACAAGGACAAGGCGCTGGCGGAAATGCGGCGGGTGCTGAAACCTGGCGGACGCCTGCTGGTGCTGGAGTTTTCCCACGTCTGGAAGCCGCTTGCGCCGCTCTACGATTTCTATTCCTTCAAGGTCATTCCCCGCATCGGCAAGCTGGTGACCCAGGATGCCGAAAGTTACCAATATCTGGTTGAATCCATCCGTATGCACCCGGATCAGGAAACCCTGAAAACGTTGATGGAAGACGCCGGACTGGAAAAAGTCGAATACTTCAACCTCTGTCTGGGCGTGGTTGCCCTGCACCGGGGTTTCAAGTTCTGAGCAAAATGAACGACGCCTCCCCCTCCATTCCTCGCCTCACTGCCGCGCTGACGCCTATCCTGAATCATCTGCTCGCCGACGCCGCCTGGGCGAGAAAGCGCCTTCTCCCCTTTGCCGGACAAAGCGTGGGCATCGCCTTGGGCGAAACCTCTTTGGCGCTGACCGTGGCCGCGGACGGCACTTTCCTTGCCGCCGCCGCAGAGACCGAGGCCGCTGTGCGCATCGGCTTTCCCGCTGGAACCCCGCGCCGTCTGCTGGAAGAATGGATCGCGGGCGAAGCCCCCAAACTCTGGCGTGAGGCGACCGTGAGCGGCAAGGTGGAATTTGCCGACGCCCTCAATTTCGTGTTCCGCAATCTCGACTGGGATGCGGAAGCCGACCTTGCCCGCCTCGTCGGCGACGTGGCCGCGCGCCGTCTGGCGCAACTGGGACGCGCTCTGGCGGCCAAACTGGCAGCGGCACACCAGAGCGCCCTTGAACATATGAGCGAGCGCGCGCCCTTCGCCGTGCCGCGCACGGCGCTTGCCGTGTTCGCCCATGATACGGAATCTCTCGCCCGCGATCTCGAAGCCCTCAGGCACCGGGTGGAACAGATCCGCGCCCGCCCATCCCGCAACGTCTGACACTGCCATGCGCCTTCTCACCTTTTGCCTTTTTACCTTCCTGCTCTCCGCTTGCGGTTTCCATCTCCGTGGCGCGTTCGATCTGCCCTACCAGCGTTTTTACATCACCGTCGCGCCGGATCAGGTGCGTGGCGCGGAATTGCGGCGTCAGATTCGCGCCCATCACCCGGAAATTCTGGTGGAGGACATCAAGGCCGCGGATGCCGTCTTCCGCGAGGTGGGTTACCACCAGGATCAGATCATCGCCGCCCTGAACGCGGAAGGCCGCGCGCGCGAATATCAGTTGCGCCTGACCTATTCCTTCCGCGTGGACGACCCCCAGGGCAACGCCCTCACCCCGGTCAATACCATCGTTCTTACCCGCGACCTGACTTACGATGACAACCAGCGTCTGGCCAAAGATCAGGAAATCGCCTTCCTCTGGGATGACATGAACCGCGATCTGGCGTTGCAAATCCTGCGCCGCCTGACCCTCACGCGCCCACAGGCGCAAGAACCCGGCAGGCGCGAATGAGGCTGAAGAGCGAAGCCGAACTCGCCGCGCATCTGGCGAACGGCGCTCCCCTGCGTCCCCTTTATGTCCTCTACGGCGATGCCCCCCTCCTCGTGCTGGAAGCCGCCGACAGCCTGCGCGCCGCCGCGCGGACACGGGGATTTTCCGAACGCACGGTGCTTACTGTCCTGCCCGGTTTCGACTGGAGCCAACTCGCAGCAGCAGCGGGCAATCTTTCCCTCTTCGGCGGCAAACCCCTGATCGACCTGCGCATCCCCAACGGCAAACCCGGCAAGGAGGGCGCGGAAGCACTGGCGGACTACGCCCGGCGCGCGACGCTGGATAGCCTCTTGCTCCTTACCCTGCCGCAGCTTGACTGGAAAGAGGAAAAAGCCGCCTGGTTCAGCGCCCTGGAAGCGTCGGGCACGCTGCTCAAACTGGATGCGCCGCCGCTTGCCGAACTGCCGGGCTGGATCGCCGGACGCCTCACCCGCCAGCAGCAACATGCCGACGCCGAAGGCTTGCGCTTCATGGCCGAACATGTGGAAGGCAATCTGCTTGCCGCGCATCAGGAAATCCAGAAGCTCGCGCTGCTCTATCCACAAGGATCCCTGAGCTTTGCCCAAATCCGCGAGGCGGTGCTGAATGTCGCCCGCTACGACGTGGATGACCTGCGCGAAAGTTTGCTCGCAGGCGATCTTGCCCGCCTCGCCCGCACGCTGGAAGGACTGCAACAGGAAGGCGAAGCGCCGCAACTGGTACTTTGGGCGATGAGCGAGGATATCCGCCTGCTTGCCCATTTCAAGGCCGGACAGGCGCGCAACACGCCCGCCGAGAGCCTCTTCCGCACCCTGCGCGTCTGGGGCACGCGCCAACGCCTCGTCCGCCGCGCCGCGGAACGCCTTTCCACCGCAATCCTCAAATCCGCACTGGAAGAAGCCGCCCGCCTGGATCGTGTCATCAAGGGGCTGGAAACCGGCGACGCCTGGAACGGCTTTCTGCGTCTGGGGCTGACGCTCTGCGCCACGGGCAGATAGGGATTCCGGGCTTCCTGTTCTGCCCGGAAATACCTGATTTTTCTGGATTTTCTCCATGCTGCGGCAATTGACCCAGCCGAAAACTGCGGACACCATTGCGGTTGCCCTCTGAGGAGCGCCATGTTTTTCGGCCAGACCGTTGATGTGCGTGGATCGCCCGGTAGAGGCTTCCGGACTTTGCAAGTGGCATACACCCTGTCACACACGAGGAAGAAACAACACTGGATAGACGTAACAGAGGTGGCTATAGTTATCCGCATCCTCCCCCTCGCATCTCTGCAATGAGATGTGTTTCTCCCCGCACCCCCAGCGGGGCTTTTTTTGTCTGTCATTTGTCCTGCGTTGATTGCACCCTATGACCAAGCGATGTCTGACATGCGTACACGGCCTCTTCATTTTTGCTCGCAAACGACGAACCATTACGCCCCGGTATTGCGCAGCGGGGGGTTGTCTTCCATCCAGCGTTTGATGCGGGCCGCGTCACTGGCGCGAGTCAGCTTGCCCGTAGCATCCAGCAGCACCATCACCACAGGCTTTCCGGAAACCCATGCCTGCATCACGAGACAGCGCCCGGCTTCGGAAATGTAGCCTGTCTTGGAAAGGCCAATGCGCCAATCCGAGCTCTTGATGAGCGCATTGGTATTGTTGAAGGTGAGCACTGAGAGACCGGTATCCAGTTGCGCTTGCGCCATCGTGGAATACTCGCGGATTTTGGAATATTGGTGTGCGGCGGCGGTCAGGAGCGAGAGTTCGCGTGGAGTGGAAACGTTGTTGGAGGAAAGCCCGGTCGGTTCTTCAAAATAGGTATAGCGCAACCCCAACGCGCGAGCCTTTCGGTTCATTGCCGCAACAAAGGCCACAAGACCACCGGGGTAATGACGCCCCAGCGCATTGGCGGCGCGATTTTCTGAAGACATCAGCGCCAGCAGAAGGGCCGTATCGCGGGTCATGGAGGTGCCTACTTGCAAACGCGAGTGAGTGCCCTTGCGGTAATCCACATCTTCTTCACTGATGGTGATGACCTCATTCAAATCCAGTTTTGCATCCAGCATCACCATGGCGGTCATCAGCTTGGAAATGGACGCGATGGGAGAAACCATGTCAGGGTTCTTTTCAAGGAGCACCTGGCCACTGGCCTGATCCATGACCAGCACGGCAGTGGAGCCAAGGGTATCAGGGTTTCCATTCCAGTCTTCTGCCGCTTCCGCTACTCTGCGTACCGGAGCGCGTTGCGTAGTTTTGCTGTTGCGCGTAGCTTTATTCTTTCTGACAACCGGGGAAGTTTTTTGGGCTTTTGTTTTCTGGACGCCTGGCTTGCTGGTCTTCTGGATACGCGCGTCCGCATCGGGTAGCGCCAATCCCGTCATGACGCCCACCAATACCGCTATCAGGATTTTTTTCACGACACGCCTCGAAAAACGAACACAGGAGCCTCCAGTGTAGGCAAGCTTCATCAAACAATCAATAAAATTGATGATGAAAATTATAGGGATAGAGTGCTTTGTTGAAGTAGTTTGGAAGGTCTTGTGCATTCTTCATTGCGCACTCTCTTCTGAACGCAGGTGAAAAAGCCGCAAGGTTGCCTGTTGCAAAGCCGGGCGATGCTGGGCATCTGCTGTTTGCAGGGCTTCGGTTGGCGCATGCAGGAATTTGTTCGCCAAACGTTGCGAGAGTGCTTCCAGCACAACATCGGGAGGAGCGCCTGCCGCAAGGCGTTTTTGCGCAAGTTCCAGTTCATGGCGACGGGTACGCTCTACGTTGTCACGCAGTTTGCGAATCAGCGGCACGATTTCACGTGCTGACTGCCAGCGCAGAAATTCATCCACCTGTGCGGTAATGATGCGCTCTGCTTCCTCGACAGCGGCCTGACGGGATTCCACGCCACTTTCCACTACACAAGCGAGGTCATCCACGGTATAGAGAAAGACATCGTCCAGGTCACCCGCTTCCGGTTCAATGTCGCGCGGCACGGCGAGGTCGACCATGAAAAGCGGACGATGGCGGCGCGCTTTCAGGGCGCGCTCCACCAATCCCAGCCCGATGAGCGGCAAGGGCGAGGCCGTACAGGAAATGATGATATCGTGCAACGGCAGGGCTTCGGCCAGTTCATCCAGACGCAGGGTTTCACCGTGGAAGCGTTCTGCCAGTGCTCGCCCACGTTCCAGAGTACGGTTGGCGACGGTGATGCGCTTCGGGTTGTGGGCGCAGAAGTGGGCGGCACAAAGTTCAATCATCTCGCCCGCACCAACGAAAAGCACGCCCTGTTCGGAGAGGTTTCCAAAAATACGCTCTGCCAATTGCACGGCCGCAGCCGCCATCGAAACGGTATTGGCGCCGATTTCGGTACAGGTGCGTACCTCCTTGGCGGTCGCAAAGGCACGTTGAAAAAGTTTGCCCAGAAGTGTCCCCAGGGTATTGGCGTTTTCCGCCGCGCGCATGGCATCCTTCATCTGCCCCAGGATTTGCGGTTCCCCCAATACCATTGAATCCAACCCACAAGCAACCCGAAAGGCATGACGCACCGCTACATCGCCGGAGAAAGTGTAGAGAAAGGGGGCGAGCACCGCGCGTTCCACTCTGCTGAAGTGCGCCAACCACGCGGATACCGCTTCGGCATCCATGGCGGCACAATAGAGTTCAGTGCGATTACAGGTGGAAAGGATTGCGGCTTCCAGCACGCCAGGCACTTCGATCAGCGCGGCCAGTGCCTGTGGCAGTATCCCGGCATTGAAAGCCACCTGCTCTCGAATCGCAAGAGGTGCGGAGTGGTGATTAAGGCCGAGCGCGAGGAGGATCATGAGGAACAGCGCAAAAGAGGGACGCGATTATAGCAAGCCTTGGAAATCGCTCCAACAAAAGCCTGTCGTGTGTAGCGATCTTGTTTTCGCTTGACAATTTATGGATATTGGCATGACACTGGTTCATATCCGCGTATATTTTCATCGCGACAGAAGCGGAAACAGTGGCCATTTCAGGAGCCTTTCACATGAACCAGATTACAGAAACCCGCTGGGAAGCGGAAGGGGGCATCAAGCGCGTAGCGGTGCGGGCGTTGTTGTTTGCCGAGGTCGGGGTGCGCGTCACGGGAACAATCATCAAAAACCTGTTTCTTCTTCTGCTCGCGGGTTTTGGCGCATCCTTGTGGTTTTGAGCGGCGGGGTCATGTTCTTTTCGCTGCCTCAAAAGCCCGGTGATGGCATTTTGTGCGGCCTTGCCGCCGGACATGCCCAGATTGACGCGGGAATCAAGACATCTTGCGCCGGGGCGACGAAGGCGTGGGCGGCGCTGGATAATGTGCGAGCAGCTGCTGTGAGAGAACGCTTTTCTGCACTTGAAACGCTGGCGGGGCATTGTGACCCGTTATGCCAAAAATGTAGTTTCTTTCGTGGCCGCCGTGCAAATCCGGTGTATCGCCGCCTTATGGGCTAAAATCTTGTGACGACACCATCTACGCAAAGATGGCGGAGATCATGGGTTCAGGTTTCCGGACGGAATGGCGGAACCGATGGCCGCAACGGCGAGGATGGGGCCGTTGAAAGGCGCGGGCCGCCGGGAGAGCGCCGCGTTGAGACCTTGCGCGGACCCGCTATCCAAACTGTCCAAGGGATCCGGCGGGCGTAGAAAATGCAGCCATCCCCGCCAGACCAGGAGTTGCAGCAAGGTATTGACGAAACCGGGCCGAGCGGCATAGGCGGGCAGCGCAGCCAATTGGGCGTAGGTCCGCGGGCCGTCCCGCAAGGCGTCGAGCAGCGGCGCGGCATCCACCGACGGCAGGCGGATCGGGCCGATGCGGCTTTGCAGCGTCAGCGCACCCTGCGCGGTGGCAAGGCGTTCGGGGGCGCCGAGCAGCAGGCGTACGCGCTGTGCGAGCAGCGCCCGACGGCGGTCGTCATCGCTCAGGACGTTGCCGTCCGGGTGAAGGCGCTGATACAGGTCGTAACGCTGCATCTGGTGACGCGCCAGATCCTTGAAGGTCTCGAGCGTGGCGGCATCCGCGCCGCCGCAACGCAATTCCTCCAGCAATTCCAGCGTACCGCCGGGCAGCGATGCCGTATCGATGTTTTCCCAGGGCGCGGCGCTGCCGGCGTATTCGCAATCCGCCGCAGCGAAGTCGGCCATCACGTCGGCCACATGCAATACGTCCCGGGTTTCGTTCAGGTAATCGTGGGCAAGCAGGGCGGCGCGGGCGTCATCCAGGATCGGCTCGCCGGGCAGCGCGTCCGGATAATCCTGGAAATAACCCGCGCCGGCGCGCGCCATGCGTTGCAGGAAGGCCATCCCGGCCCGCGCCTTGCCGGTACTGCCGCCCGCCCAGCCCTGGACGATCCGGCGCAGGAACCGGTACGCGCAATCGAACGAGGCCGAACCCGGATGGCAGAGGTAGGAGACGTACACCACGCCGCCGGGTTTCAGTTTTCGCGCCACGACACGCCGCAGGACGGCACGGGCATCGGAGGTAATCCACGAATAAAGGCCGTGCGCCACGATGAAATCGCACGGCGGCAGTTGGTCGTCCTCTGCCAGGAGCACCTGATCGAAATCCATGTCGTGAAAATGCGCGTTGCCGATGCCGGCCTCCTGAACCAATCCGCGGGCCTGCGCGATGGCTTCGCGGTTGAAATCGACGCCGATGAAACGGCCCGGCGGATTGGTCGCCGCGGCCACCGCGACTCCCAGGCCGGCGCCGCAACCCAGTTCCAGCCAGACGTAGGGTCGCGTCAGATCGGGTGTTTTCCGGCCCAGCGCGGTAAGGGTGGAAACCATCCAGACCGGCATGGTTTCCCGGAAAAAATGGCTCGGATAGGGGATGTCGGCAAGATAACCGTGGATGGA
>JAISWQ010000106.1 GCA_031271025.1 Zoogloeaceae bacterium
AAGGCCAAGGCGAGCCTCCACGGCTACCGGCTCGATACGCCGAAACTCAAGGGCGACACGGAAATGCTGGAAGCGGGTTTTACGTTGAATCCCACAGCGGAAAAACCGCTGACGCTGGATTTTGGCGTGCAGGGCTATACCGGCAAACGCGAGGGCGTGACAGGGAATTTCAGGGTGAATTACCGGTTCTGAGCCATGCGCCCCGTTCGTCAAGAGCGGGGCGTAAAGCGACGCGGCAATTCTTCCAGCTCGTCATTGCGAGGGTCGAAGACCCGTGGCGATCCATGCGGCATTGGGGATTTGCCCCCAACGCCCCGGAAAACCAGACCGCCGCTTGGATTGCCACGGCGCCGCGCGCCTCGTAATGACGAGATTTGAGGTATGCGCGGTTTGCGGCTGCGCCGGAGGGGATGACATCCTCACCCACCCCTGCCGGGGCTCCCTCTGTCCTCTGTTTCCTGATTCCTGTCTCTCCTGATCACTGATTCCCGACATGCTTCAGAAAGGTTTTTTCCATGTTTTTCAGTTGGGTTTCCAGGCTGGCCTCGATGACGCCCATTTCGCTTTCCAGGATGCAGGCGCCGGGCGGTAGTTCGGGGTCGGGGAGGATGTCCAGGAAACCCGACGCGCCGCCGTCGCGCTGTTGCAGGAGGAGCGCCAGATCCCGGCGCACGGCGGCCTCGTCGCGGGCGGATACCCGGATGCGCACCCGGCGCTCGCTGCGCACGGCATTCAATGCCTGACGCACCAGACGCACGATGACTTCCTCGTGATCCATCTCGCCGATCAGCTTGCGCGTTACCTCGCCCACAATTTTGACGATGGAAGTCTCCAGGTTTTCGAGGTATTCCACCGAACTCATCACCGTCTCCAGAATCTTGGCGGCATATTCCATCTTGCCCGCCATGAGGCCGTCCCGATAGCCCGCCTCATGACGCTCCTGGTAGATTCCCTCCGCCGAGGCAGCGATGCGCGCCTCTTCCTCCCGCGCGACGGCGAGGAGTTTTTCGGCCTCGAAAAAGGCGAGCGCCTCGTCCGCCTTGACGATCAACTGGCCGGGCGCGGGGGAAATCTGTTTGCCTACGAATTGAAACAGGGCTGCCATTCGGGAGCGACCTCACGCAAAAGAATTTTTTCCAGCCAGAACCAGAGGGCGGAAAACGAAACGGCGGATGGCCGCGCCGAAGCCTCCGGCAAAGGCCGCCGCCAGCGTTCCGTCCAGGCGGCGCGCAGGGATTCCGGCCAGCGGGCGAAGCAGCGCGAGAGCATCGCGTCGCCGGGCTGACGGAAAGTTTCCCCGCGCCATGCCGTCGCGTCCGCGGATTCCTCCCGGCGGAGCAGGGGACGCAGCCCGCCCAACTGGAAGCGTCCGCGCCGCACCGCGTAACGGTAAACCTCCGTCCCGATCTCCGCCATGATCGGGGCGAGGCGCGTCTTTTCGATGATCCGCGCCAGCTCCTCCGCGCGCACGGCGGCGCTCCAGTACAGGCTCAGACGCTCCAGCAGCGGCGGCGGCAACAGAGCCAGGCGGTTCGGTTTTGGCGCGAAGTCCCACGCCGTTCTCTGTTGCGCGGGCGTGGAAAAGCAAGACCAAAGACGCGGATGGGTCGCCAGCAGGGTATGCAGCGCCCCGGCAAGCGCGCCGGACAGGGAACCCTCGGAACCCAGATCCGGCGGCGCGCACAGCCCGTTGAATTCCAGCGCCGCGCGCAGCAGGGCGGGATTGGCGAGGAGGCTGTCGCACTCCGCTGGCGTCATCCCGGCAGAATCCGGGGCGCGGGCGTCCGGGGCGTTCATGAAGGTTCGTGCCGCGCCGGTTTTTTCCGCCAGCGCCTCAGGTACAGGAAACCACCCGCCGCGAGCACCAGAAGCGCCGCGATCAGCGCGCCCCAAAGCCCCGGACGGGAGGAAGCCGCCGGGACGACGCCTGCGGCGGCCTCTGTTTTTCGCGCGGCGGGCAGGAGCACTTCGGTGCGCGCCGGCACCAGCATCACCGACACTTTTTCGTATTCCAGTCCCGGCACCGCCTGGACGCAGAGTTCCTTGATCTTGCCTTGCAGATCGACCACCGGGGAATCCGGCGTATGGCGCAGGAAAATGGCGGCGGAAGACGGAGTGCTGCTGCCTGAGGCGGCGTCGTGGCGAATCAGCACCACATGCGCCCGCGCGGTCAGGACGCCGTCGATGCGGGCGAAGGTTCCGGCCAGTTCCTGCTCGATGGCGAAAGCCAGTCGCGCCTGTTCCTCGGTCGGCGAGGCGATCATGCCCTGGCCGGAAAACACCTCGCCCAGATTCTTGTAATTTTCCCTGGGCAGGCTGTGGGTTTCCAGGATTTTCAGCGCGCGTACCCGTTCGGATTTTTCCACCGAGATGGAAAACCCGTTCTTGCCGCGGGAAATCTTGTCCGCGTCCACCCCGTTTTCCAGCAGGGTCGCCAGGATGCGGTTGGCTTCTTCTTCCGGCAGACCGCTGTGCAAATCCTGCCGGCAGCCGGTCAGCAGACAAAGGAGCGCCGCCAGCGCCAAGGCTTTCCGCCAAAAGGACAATGTTCCGATGTTCACCATGTCAGGCTTCAAAATCCGCAAGCAGTTCCACGAAGCGGGAGGCCGGCGAACCGGCGGGCACGCGCTCCAGCGCCTTCGCCGCTTCTTCCGGCTTGCCGCCAAAACCCAGGGTCAGCCCCAAAAGCGCCAGGGCTTCCCCGTCCTCCGGGTTTTTGGCGAGCGCCTCCCGGAGAAGGGTTTCGGCCTTTTCAAAATCATTGCTGACCAGGTAGGTGAAGGCCAGACCGATTTGGGCGGGCGCGTGTTCCGGCGCGCAGGCGAGCAGATTCTCGAAAATCGCCCGCGCCTCGCCGGGCTTGCCCAGATGGGCGGCGGCCAGTCCCACGTCGGTCAGTTGGGACAGTTGCGCGCTGTTGATGATGGGGTCGCTCATGATGGCTCCTTTTTCAACTCGTGCGTTGCGCCAGGGTCTTCAGCATGTCCGTCGTGCCTTTGGAAATGCTGGAGGCCGCTTCGAGCAGCGCGTTGTACTGTCCGATGTTGAATTGCAGTTCCAGGACTTCTTCCTGCTTCAATTCGGCCTTGACGGTTTCTCCCGCAGCATTGGTGGTGGTTCGGGTTGTCGCGTCGCTGATTTCCTTTTCCAGGTCGCTGCTCTTGGATTGCACCGCCTCCATCAACTGGCGCACGGCTACGGTCATGGACATGATGATTCCTTTCAATGAAAAAAATTCAGGCGGAAAGACTTTCCACCACGTTCTCGGCGGTTTGCGCCGCCGTCAGGAGACTTCTGGCGGCAGCGATTTCAGTGGCGGGCAAACCGCGGTCGATCTTCTGGCGAATCTGTTTCGTGAGCGCGAAAAGCACATCCCGGAGCGCGCGGAGTTTCGCTGGATCGGCGGCATTCCTGCCGTTTTCAAACACGTCAAAAGCGGAAATGAACGTCTCGTTCTTCATGATGCCTCCTTCAGGGGATAGGTGATGGTTTCCTCGCCCGCCTGGAGAATCAGGCGGTCGGCGTGGATGCTGACGAGTGTCGCGCCGCCCGGCAACACCGCGCCGGGAAAGAATTTTTGCTGGTCGCTCATGGTGACGAAGGGAATCGCGCCCAGGGTCACGCTCATGACCTTCAGACCGCCCAGTCCGTCGGCGGTCGGGCGCGCGCCGGATCCCGGCGTGGAATTCAGACCGGAATCCGGCGCGCGCCGTTTCCCGGACAAGCGA
>JAISWQ010000115.1 GCA_031271025.1 Zoogloeaceae bacterium
TCACTTTACTTTCCCCGTCCTTTCTCCTCCCTCACTTCCATCATGGCACTTAATTTGATTTTAATGCTGTATTCATTATCAGACAAACCGGAGCCTGGCCATGCCCCCCCCCCCCGCGGCTTTACCCTGATCGAATTGATGATCGTTGTCGTCGTCATCGGCATCCTTGCCGCCATCGCCTTGCCCGCCTATCAGGACTACGCCAAACGTGCCCACGTCAGCGAAGCGCTCATCCTGCTGTCGGGCATCAAGGCCGACGTCACGGAATATTACTCGGCGAACGGCAAGTTTCCCCGGTGGCTGATAAGTGTATATGGCGTCAGCCAAATAGCGTCACTTCCCGGACTCACTGGAAATGCCGTTGATGGGGTAACGTATGGCGGCCTGCAGGGCAACTCAATAGGGGATGATCAGCATTTTGCGATTGCCGTCTATCTGAGGAACGAAATGTTCCGTGGTGCTACCGCATCTCCTGGAAGTCCATGCTTTGTACCTGGATATTGTGTAATAAACCTCTATGCTTCTACATCACCAGATGCCGGGAGTGTTACCTGGATATGTGGAAAACGCTTCCCCTCCATCGCCCCTGCTGTCAGCATGAACATGCCCGACAAATGGGTGCCGGCCCCCTGCCGGGGCAACTGACCCCTGCAAGACAGGGAATCGCCGCATTGACAAACCTGCACCATTGAACTGAAAAACCGCCTCACGGCGGTTTTTCATTACCTCGGCCATCCGATTGCGACTGCGTGGGTATTCAGGCGCGCGCCTCTGATTCCGCAAGCCCTTGCGCTGCCGCGAACTCCCGCACTTCCCGGGTGATGTTCATGGAACAGAAACGCGGGCCGCACATGGAGCAGAAATGCGCGACTTTCGCCGCCGCCACAGGAAGGGTTGCGTCGTGGAATGCGCGCGCCCTGTCGGGGTCCAGTCCCAGATTGAACTGGTCTTCCCAGCGGAATTCGTAGCGCGCCCTGGAAAGGGCATTGTCGCGGATTTGCGCGCCGGGGTGTCCCTTGGCAAGGTCGGCGGCGTGGGCGGCGAGTTTGTAGGCGATGATGCCTTCCTTGACGTCATTTCTGTCCGGCAACCCCAGATGTTCCTTGGGCGTTACGCAACAGAGCATCGCCGTGCCGTACCAGCCAATCTGCGCCGCGCCAATGGCGCTGGCGATGTGGTCGTAGCCAGGAGAAATATCCGTGACCAGAGGCCCCAGCGTATAGAAAGGCGCTTCCTTGCACCAATCCAGTTCCAGCGTCATGTTTTCGCGGATTTTCTGCATGGGAACATGACCAGGGCCTTCAATCATGGTCTGCACTTCGTGTTTCCAGGCCATTTCGGTCAATTCTCCCAGGGTTTTCAATTCCGCCAGTTGCGCCGCGTCGTTGGCGTCGAAAAGCGAGCCGGGGCGCAAGCCGTCGCCCAGGGAAAAGGCGACGTCATAGGCTTTCATGATGGCGCAAATTTCCTCGAAATGCGTGTAGAGGAAATTTTCCCTGTGGTGCGCCAAACACCATTTCGCCAGAATGGAACCGCCACGGCTGACAATGCCGGTCAAACGACTGGCGGCCAGCGGCACATGGGCAAGGCGCAGTCCGGCGTGGAGCGTGAAATAATCGACCCCTTGCTCGGCCTGCTCGATCAGGGTGTCGCGGAAAATTTCCCAGTTCAATTCCTCGGCCTTGCCGTCTACCTTTTCCAGCGCCTGATAAATCGGTACGGCACCAATGGGTACGGGCGCATTGCGCACGATCCATTCGCGGGTTTCGTGGATGTGCTGGCCGGTGGAAAGATCCATGACCGTATCGCCGCCCCAACGAATCGCCCAGGTCATTTTGTCGACTTCTTCGGCAATGGAGGAACTCAGGGCGGAATTGCCGATATTGGCGTTGATCTTGACCAGAAAATTGCGCCCGATCAGCATGGGTTCGACTTCCGGGTGATTGATGTTGCAAGGCAAAATGGCGCGTCCGCGCGCAATTTCATCGCGCACGAATTCAGGTGTGATCTCCGCCGGAATGGCTGCGCCAAACGCAACGCCCGGATGCTGGCGCGCGAGCAGCGCCGCGAGTTTTTCCCCGGTTTTGCCACTGGCGCGCAGATTTTCCAGATACGCATGGCGATTCAGGTTTTCCCGGATTGCGGCAAATTCCATTTCCGGCGTGATGATGCCCCGCCGCGCGTAATGCATCTGGGTGACGTTTGCGCCGTCCCTGGCGCGACGTGGCGCGCGCGCAAGACCGGGAAAACGCAGGGCGGCCAGTTCCGGATCGGCGGCGCGACGGCGGCCATAGTCGGAAGTGAGACGGCTCAGGGTTTCCGTGTCGCCCCGTTCCTCGATCCAGACCTGCCGCAACGCGGGCAGACCAAAGCGGAGGTCGATACGCGCCTGTGGGTCCGTGTAGGGGCCGGAACAGTCATACACATAAATGGGCGGATTTTTTTCGCCGCCGAAGGAAGCGGGCGTATCCGCCTGCGCGATTTCCCGCATGGGCACACGCAAATCCGGGCGCGAACCGATAACGTGGATTTTCCGCGAGTTGGGCAGGGGCGCGATGGCGGCGGCATCGACACGGGCATCGTCCGCGACAAAAACAGGGACAGTCTTCATGGCACAAATTTTTGAGGGAAAAGGGAAAAAAGGGGAGGGAGCTGGTTTACGTCCAGAGGTCGTAAAAATGATGCACGGGGCCGTGCCCGCGCCCGACTGCGAGGGTATCGGCCCGGGCAATGGCGCCATTCAGCCAGGCGTGCGCGCGGCGAACGGCGGCGACAACCGGCTGCGCTTCCTGCGTCCGCTGCGGCAGCAGGGCGGCAAGGGCGGAAGAAAGGGCGCAGCCGGTGCCGTGCGTGTTGCGGGTCATGACGCGGCGGGCGGGGAATTCGATCATCTGTTCGCCGTCGAAAAACAAGTCGACGAGGGTGTCGCCGGGCAGGTGGCCGCCTTTCAGGAGTACCCAGCGTTCGGAATCCAGGGGCAACAGCGCGCGCAGTTTTTCTGCCATCCGCATCATTTCCGTTTTCGATTCCGCCGCGCGACAACCCAGCAATGCTCCGGCCTCCGGCAGGTTGGGGGTGATGAGAAAGGCGCGGGGCAACAACATTTCGCGCAGCAGCGCCATTGCGTCGGGCGGCAACAGGGGATCACCGCTTTTGGCGACCATCACCGGGTCCAGCACGACCTGTTGCGCATCCCAATGGGAGAGCCGGTCAGCAACGGCGGCAATCGCTTCCACGCCACCCAGCATTCCGATTTTGCTTGCGGCGATGGGGATGTCGGCAAAGAGGGTATCGAGTTGCAGACGCAGAAATTCCGGCGGCGGCACGTAAATGCCGGTCACGCCCTGCGTGTTTTGCGCCGTCAGCGCCGCGACGACGCCGCAGCCATAAGCGCCCAGTGCGGAAAAGGTCTTGAGATCGGCGAGCACGCCTGCCCCGCCGGAGGGATCGACTCCGGCGATGGAAAGCACATTGGGGGGCGACGAACGGCGCGCGGCGGGCGCGACAGAGGCGGGTTGTGTGGTCATGGTTT
Organism: Zoogloeaceae bacterium; assembly: GCA_031271025.1. Classification (GTDB taxonomy): domain Bacteria; phylum Pseudomonadota; class Gammaproteobacteria; order Burkholderiales; family Rhodocyclaceae; genus Azovibrio. The sequence continues at coordinate 3,533 of JAISWQ010000115.1, forward strand.
CGTTTTCCTACGCCGGAATGACCCGGACAGGTTCAAAGGGTATGCTCTCAGCGCCAGCTCCGTGCAAAACAGAATCTGGCGCACCCCCAACGGCAGCGAGACGCGAAGGTACTGGAAAAACCGGTAGAACACAATTGCGGCAAGAAATTGGCGGCAGCCCTTCAGACCGGGGAATCAGTGCGGGGGCAATCCAAAGTGGCGAGAATTTCGTCACAAGCGAGGCGCTTCAGCGACGAAGCCATCCGAAAAACGCATGGATTGCCGCGAGCCTCTCCCCCCTCAACCGACACTTTGGATTGCACCCAATCAGCGCATTTTTCACGCCTGCTTCCCCGAACCCTGCTAACATCGCGGCTTATCCCCGCTGGCATGTAGGTACGTGTACCGCGCCGCCTGTGGCCCCTTTGAAAGCTCCTTTATGCACCTCCTGACGCCTGATGATGTGCCGCCTGCCCTGCCGTGCTGGATCAACGGGCGCGCCTTTCTTTCCCTGACGGATGCCTTTGTCGACGTCATCGACCGGAACAGTGGTAAAACCGTGCGGCGCACCCCTCTGTGCGGCAAGGTGGAAGTGGAAGCAGCATTGGCGGCGGCGCGTGCCGCAGCCCCGGCGTGGCGCGAACTGAACGAAGCCGAACGGGAACGTATGCTGGCGGCCTGGGGAGAGGCGCTCCAGTCTTATCGCGATCATTTCACCCGTTTGCTGCAACAGGAAACGAGCGGCATGGAAGCGATGGCAGAAGAGGAAATCTCCGCTGCGGTCCGTGCGCTCGATACCGCCGGAGACACACCTGTCGTCCCGCATTTCGCAGTGAGTGCCGGGACAAAACTTGCCATCGTCCGGATTCGCGCGCCGGAAGGGCTGGCCAATGCCGCACGGGCGTTGGCGGCGGGGCTGCGCGCGGGCGTGCCGATCGTGATCAACCCGGATGCCGCCGCGCCCGGCGCGATCTATGCGCTTTGCGAACTGTCCGCGCGGGCGGGCTTGCCTGCGGGCGTGGTCAATCTTGTGCAGGGCGGGGAGGCAGTGGCCGCCGCCCTTGCCGCCTGTACGGCGTCAGCGGTGTCCGCATGAGCGAAAATCGCATCGTTGCCATTGTTTATTACAGTGGTTACGGACACACGGCGCGGCTGGCGGAAGCGGTGTGGTCGGGGGCGAACGCGCAAGAAGGCGTGGAAGCGCGGCTCTATGACGTGACGGTATTGGGCGAGGAGGACTGGACAGAACTGGATGCCGCCGCTGCCATCGTGTTCGGCACGCCCACCTATATGGGCAGCGCCGCCGCGAAGTACAAGGCATTCATGGAAGAGAGCAGCAAACGCTGGTTTGCCCGCCTCTGGCGGGACAAGCTGGCGGCGGGCTTCACCTGTTCGGCCTCACAGGCCGGCGACAAACAGAATACCCTGGCGCAACTGGTCACATTCGCTTGCCAGCACGGCATGATCTGGGTTGGGCTGGATCTTTTGGCGGGCAACAATTCCAGTCATGGCTCGCCGGATGACCTCAATCGCCTGGGCGCGTCCCTGGGCGTCATGGCGCAGGCCAATGCGGATGAAGGCGCGGCGGCGATGCGCACATCCGATCTCGAAACCGCGCGTCATCTGGGCGTGCGCGTGGCAACACAAACGCTGCGTCTGCACGGACTTCAGGGCTGATTCCAGCAACAGAAAGGGAAACAGGCAGCAAAAGATGGAATACATCCGCACGCAACGCTTTTTCGCCCAATGCAAATGTATCCCCTGCGCCCGCCCCACCAAAGCCCTTGGCAATACCGCTTTCACGCCTTGCCGTTCAGTGACGCATGGGGCAGAATAGGTAGGTCGAAAGGAGGTTGTGCATGGATTCAGATGTCATCCATTATGGTCAGACATCCCCGGTTACGGATGGGCTTGAGCAATTGATTTTGCGGGAAATTTCAACACGGCGGCGGGCAAACATGTCGTCGCTGGTTTTGGATTTACCCTGTGGCGACGGTCTGCGCGCGGCGGAAATAGCAAGGGCGGGCGCGAAGGTGCTGGCTTCCGATGCGGAAAATCATGCGGATCAGGTTGCTGGAAACGCGCTTGCGGGCGATGTGCGGAAACAGGTCGATTTCGTACCCTGCCGTCTGGGGCTTGACCCCTTGCCAGTAAAGGCCAATCAGCCGCTGGATCTGGTCTTCTGCCACTATGGACTGAGTTTCATACCCTATGCCGAGACATACAAAATCCTGCTGACGCTGCTCAAATCCCTGCGAATTGGCGGCAAACTCTTCGTCGCCCTGCATGGGCTGCACTCCGCTCTGGGTGAGGATTACCACGATCACGATGTTCCGATCGAATCCCGTTTTTGCGGACTTTCGCCCGCAGTGGCAAAGTGCTACGGCATCCGAAAAAAAATTTGCCTCTACAGCGAGCGTGACCTGATGCGCCTGCTCATTACAACCGGCGGCGGCGTGTTGCGCACCTTTACCTCCACTCACGGCGCGGTCAAAGGTGTAATGGTGCGAATCTAGGCGGTTTGACGAAATCCGGCGCGGTTACGATAATCCGCCGCCATGAAAGCAACCTTCCGTCAAAAACTTGAGCGCCTTGCCTTCCGTTTGGAGGAAGTGGATGCCCTTCTATCCAGCGCGGAAATCGTCCGTGACCGCGATGCCTTTCGCCGTATTTCCCGCGAGCGCGCGGAAATTGAACCCACCGTAACGACCTTTGCCGCCTACCGGAAAATCGAAGCCGGGCTGAAAGAAGCGGAAAGTCTGCGCGAAGACCCGGACATGCGCGAGCTGGCAGAAGCGGAAATTACCGCTGCCGAAGAAAAAATCGCTGTCCTTGAACGCGAACTGCAAAGGGCGCTGCTGCCGCGCGATCCGGACGACGCCCGCAATGTCCTGCTGGAGATTCGCGCAGGCACCGGCGGCGACGAATCGGCACTCTTTGCCGCCGACCTTTTTCGCATGTACAACCGCTTTGCCGAACGCGCCCGCTGGCAGGTGGAAATTCTTTCCGCCAATGCATCCGAACTGGGCGGGTACAAGGAAATCATCTGCCGCGTCGTGGGTGCGGACGTTTATGGGCGCCTGAAATTTGAATCGGGCGCGCACCGTGTCCAGCGCGTGCCGGAAACCGAAACGCAGGGCCGCATCCACACCTCCGCCTGCACCGTCGCGGTAATGCCGGAAGCCGACGAAATTGCCGAGGTGCAGCTCAATCCGGCAGAATTGCGGATCGACACCTTCCGTGCTTCCGGCGCGGGCGGGCAGCATATCAACAAGACCGATTCGGCGGTGCGCGTCACCCACCTGCCCACGGGCATCGTCGCCGAATGCCAGGATGGCCGCTCGCAACACCAGAACAAGGCATCCGCCCTCAAGGTGCTGGCGACGCGCATCAGGGACACCCAGACGCGGGAAAAGCAGGCGAAGGAAGCCGCCACACGCAAAAGCCTGGTTGGCAGCGGCGACCGCTCGGAACGCATCCGTACCTACAATTTTCCGCAAGGCCGCGTCACTGACCATCGCGTCAATCTCACCCTCTACAAGCTTTCCGCCATCATGGACGGAGATCTGGAAGAAATCATCCATACGCTGGCGGCAGAAGAACAAATGGCGCAACTGGCGGCACTGGCGGAAAGCTGAAAACATGAACAGGTTCTGAGCCATTGCATCCCGGATACATCCGCACAAGGACAGAAAAGGGTAAGCAGCGTAAAATCACCTTCCCTCCATGTCCCACGGTCCGTGATGAAGAACATTTTTCTCGACTTTGAGCAGCCAATCGCCGAACTGGAAAACAAGATCGAAGCCCTGCGCTTTGGACAGGAAGATTCCGCTGTCGACATCTCCGAAGAAATCGAACATCTGGTGGAAAAAAGCCAGAAGCTGACCAAGGAAATCTACGCCAGACTCACCCCTTGGCAGATCGCGCAGATCGCGCGGCATCCGCAGCGTCCCTACACTCTGGATTATGTCCAGCAGATTTTTACCGACTTCGAGGAACTGCATGGCGACCGCGCCTATGCGGATGACAAGGCCATCGTCGGCGGACTCGCGCGCCTGAATGGGCAACCCTGCGTCGTCATTGGTCACCAGAAAGGCCGCGACACCAAGGAAAAAATCTACCGCAATTTTGGCATGCCGCGCCCGGAAGGCTATCGCAAGGCGCTGCGTCTCATGAAACTGGCGGAAAAATTCAGGATTCCAGTATTCACCTTCGTCGACACGCCCGGCGCCTATCCCGGCATTGGCGCCGAAGAGCGTGGGCAATCCGAGGCCATTGGCCGTAACCTCTATGAAATGGCGGAACTGGAAACGCCCATCGTTGTGACCGTGATCGGCGAAGGCGGCTCCGGCGGCGCGCTGGCAATTGCCGTCGGCGACACCGTGCAGATGTTGCAGTATTCGACCTATTCCGTGATCTCGCCCGAAGGCTGTGCCTCCATCCTCTGGAAGCGCGCGGAAAAAGCGCCGGAGGCTGCGGAAATCATGGGGATCACCGCGCATCGCCTGAAAACGCTGGGGCTGATCGACAAGGTGATCTCCGAACCCTGCGGCGGCGCGCATCGCAATCCAGCCGCAATGGCGTATTCCCTGAAAAAAACCTTGCAGGACGCCGCCAAATCTTTCGCCACGCTTTCCACACAGACGCTTCTGGAGAACCGCTTCGAGCGCCTGATGGCCTATGGGCGCTTCCGGGAACAGGACTGATCCTGCTCGCCTCCTCGCGCAGGCGGACATGTGCTTGCGCCAACACCTGCCTGCGGAGGCGCGGCTGGGAGTGGCGCTTTCCGGCGGACGCGATTCCGTCGTCCTTCTGCATCTTGCCCAAACCCTGCTGCCAGCGGGGCACGTGCACGCCCTGCACATCCATCATGGTCTTTCACCCCAGGCGGACGCCTGGCGCGATTTTTGCCGCAGCCTCTGTGCCCGCTGGAAGATTCCCCTGGCGCAGCAAGCGGTCGAGGTGGACAGCAAAGGCGAAGGCGTGGAAGCCGCAGCGCGGATAGCGCGCTATCGCGCCTTGCGGGAACTGTGCCGGGAAAACGGTCTCCTTTACCTCGCGCTGGCGCACCATCGCCGCGATCAGGCGGAAACCCTGCTGCTCAATCTCTGTCGTGGCGCGGGGGTCGCGGGCGCGGCGGCCATGCCTCTCTGCCGGGTCATGGACAACCTCACTCTGCTGCGTCCGCTGCTTGGTTGCGGTTTTGCCGAAATGACAGCCTATGCGGCAGATCATCGGTTGCGCTGGATAGAAGACGAAAGCAATGCGGATACCCGCTTCCGCCGCAACTTTTTGCGCCACCGGATTTTGCCGCCGTTGAGGCAGATTTTCCCGGCGGTGGAAACCACGCTCGCGCGGGCGGCGGGACATTTTGCCGAAGCTGGAGTATTGCTGGCCGAGCTGGCGGCGGAAGACGACGCGCGGATTCAGGATCAGCTTGCGCCTTTCCGTTGCCTTTCTCCCGCGCGGCAGAGCAACTGGTTGCGCTACCGCCTGCACCGTCTGGGCTGGCAAGCGCCGGAAGCGGATCGTCTTGCCGAAGCCCTGCGTCAACTCACGGAAGGCGCGCACGATACGCAGTTTGAACTCCGGTTGCCGGAAGGCAGGCTGCGCCTCTGGCGCGCGCGTTTTTACTGGCAGCCTCATGCGCTGGAGACCGCGCCGCCAGAGGCGTGTCGCTGGTCGGGCGCAGAGGCGCTCCCCTGGGCGGGCGGCAGCTTGTCTCTTCTCAAACGCCAAGGAGCGGGATTGGACCCCACCAGAATCGCGGGCAAGATGCTGGAAGTACGTCCCCGCCAAGGAGGGGAACGCTTGCGCCCCGGTCCAGGCAGTGGCTCGCGTCCGCTGAAAAAACTCTTGCAGGAAGCGCCGGATTGTCCGCCTTGGCTGCGCGCGCGTCTGCCCCTGATTTATTGTGACGACACATTGATCGCGTGCCCCGGCATCGCGCTGGCGGCGGACTGGTGCTGCGCGCCGGAAGCGGAAGGACTGTGGCCGGAATGGCGGAGACCATCCTGAAATCGCAACCGTGTCACATTCTCGACGAAATAAAACCATTCAACGATATTTGCCGTTCAAATCCAGGGCGTATTCCAAACTCAATCTGGAAAGCCTGCACGTTTCCGGCATCATTCACGCGCCGCGCCTGATCGCCTCGCGCGCAACCTGCACGAAGCCGCGAGATTGATGCTGTACAGCAACAAGATCGAACAAGAAGCGTACCCGGCAGCCGGAAATACAAGGTGACACAAACTATGTGGAAGAAACCACTTCCTTCGAGGGCAAATCCAGCCAGCGCGCCAGCACCACTTCGCATTCCTCGATGCCGGTCTTTTTGAGGCTGGAAAAAAGCTGCGCAGATGCGGCTTCCCCGTAGCAGACCAGCGCCTTGCGCACGTCGCGCAGGGTTTGTGTCTGCGCCTGACGCGAGAGCTTGTCGGCTTTGGAAAGCAGGATATGTACCGGACGTCCGGTGGGCAGGAACCACTCCAGCATCCGCCAGTCGCGTTCGGTGAGCGGACGGCGGCAATCCATGATGATGATGAGGCCGGTAAGTGGATTGCGCTGTTGCAGATACGGCCCCAGCAGCCCGCCCCATTGCTTCTTGATGGTGTCTGGCGTTTTGGCAAAACCATAGCCGGGTAGGTCGACCAGATATTTTCCGGGCGCGACGGTGAAATAATTGAGATGCTGGGTGCGACCCGGTGTCTTGCTGACGTAAGCGAGGCGGGTCTGTCCGGCCAGGGTGTTGATGGCCGAGGACTTGCCCGCGTTCGAACGTCCGACGAAGGCAACTTCGGCAGTGGCTTCCGGCGGTAAATCCCGAAGCTGGGCGATGGTGGTGAAAAAGCTGGCGTTCTGAAGAAGAAGAGAGGAGGACATGACAAATCCGGTTCGGGGAAAAGGCCGGGCGTGACAGGGAAGAAGGGGCTTTGATTGCGTGTCTTCCTGTTTCGGAAACCCGGTTTGCGCTAGAATAGCAAATTTGTAGAACCGACATCCGGCAGTTTTGTCTTGATCGTGCAACGATCGCATTCAACAAGGAGTTTGGACATGATTCGCACCCTGGCGCTGGCAACCCTTTTCGCCGTAGTTTCCCTCCCCGCTTTCGCGCAGGAAGAAACTGCGCCGCCGCCCGCTTCCCCCGCGGAACAGGCCAGGGATCTGGCGGCCTCCCTCTGCGCGGCCTGTCACGGCCCGGACGGCAACAGCCCCGCATCCAGTTTCCCGAGAATTTCTGGGCATGGAAAAGCCTACATCATCAAGCAACTGGCGGATTTCAAGGCGACTAGGCGCAGCGACCCCAGCATGGATGGCACCATCGCGGCGGTTGAGCCGGTGCTTTTCCCATATCTGGCGGACTGGTTCTCGCAACAAAAATCCGCGGGCACGCCTCCCATCACAGCGGATGACGCACTGATCGAACGTGGCAAAAGACTCTGGCGCGCGGGCGATGCGGCCAAGGGCATTCCAGCCTGTGCGGCCTGTCATGGCACAACCGGCGCGGGACTGGAAGCGCAATATCCGCGCCTGTCCGCGCAATATCCAGAATATCTGGAAAAGCAGATCCTGGCTTTCCGCAATGGTGAACGCAGCAATGACCCTGAAAGCATGATGCGTGTCATCGCCGAACGTCTGCTGGACAAGGACGTCAAGGCTGTCTCTGCCTACGCCGCCGGCTTGCGCTGAACAGCCTTCGCGCCCCAGAGCAAAAAAAACCTGCGATGCGGAAATGCCGTTCCCCCCAATCGGGGGAACGGCATTTTTCGTTTTTGCTGAAATGCATTTTGCCTGGAACAAAAACCGCCACTTTCAATTGCCCCCTGAAAAAGCGCCGGGCGCGATGCCAATGGCGGTTGTGTTAGACTTGCCCCCGCTCCGTTGTCTGGAATCTTCCGGTTGCGGAGTTTTGTTCGCGTCAAGGTGCCCTGGATTCCGTTCTGGAACCGGGTCAAACGGGAAAGCGGTGCGGCGATTCAACGCCTATTCCGCTGCTGCCCCCGCAACGGTAAGCAAGTGCGGACGCCTCAAACATGCCACTGGGTCAATCACCTGGGAAGGCGAGGTGGTCAAGACTTGCAAGCCCGGATACCGGCCTTGCGCGCATTCGCTGGAAAGCGTCGCGTGGGGCGATGTGGCTTTTCGGGGTTTCGTGCCGCCGTTTGCTTTTTCTCCCGCCCGCTTTCCCTTTTCGACCTTGTATTTCCGGTCGCGGGGACGCCGCCGGAAGGAGCAGCAAAACCATGTCACACGTCCAATCCAGGTTCCGGGGCATTCTGCCCGCTGCCCTGACCCTCATCGTCGCCCCCGGCGCGCTTGCCGCGGACCGCGCCGCCATTGACAGCGCCGAACTCGATCCCCTCATTTTCATCGCCAGCCGTCAGCCCATGCGCGCCAGTGAAGTGCTCGCGGACGTCACCGTCGTCGGGCGCGAGGAAATCGAAGCCGCGGGGCAGAGCACCATCGTCGACCTCCTCGCCCGCCAGCATGGCATTCAGACCTACGCGCAGGGCGGGCCGGGCAAGGCCGCTTCCTTTTTCGTGCGCGGCGCCAATTCCGACCAGTTGAAGGTGCTGGTGGATGGCATTCCGATCAATTCCATCGACGGTTCCGGATCGCCGTTGCGCTATCTGCCGCTTGCCGATGTGGAGCGCATCGAAATCCTGCGCGGCGCGGCGGCGACGCTCTATGGCGCGGACGCCATTGGCGGCGTCATCCAGATCGTCACCCGGCGCGGTCAGCCGGGGCTTCAGGCGGATGCCTTCGTCGGCTACGGCTCGCACAACACCCGGCAGGCGGCGGCGGGCATTTCCGGCGGCAATGAACACTGGCGTTTCCGCGTGGAAGCCAATCACTACGCCACCGACGGCTTTTCCGCGCAGCGTCACGCCACGAACAAGGATGCCGACGACGACGCCTATCGCAATACCGGCGGCGCGCTCTCCTTTTCCTTCCTGCCGACGACCGACCATGAATTCGGCGCAAGCTACCGCCAGAATTCCGGCACGGTACACTACGACAGCGGCAATGTGCCGCCCTGGGGCAACAACGACGGCACTTACGATTACCGCGATCACTTCAAGACCCGGCAATGGCAGGTCTTTGCCAAAAACCGTTTTTTCGAGGGACGCTGGCAGAGCACGCTGCGCTACGGCGAGGCGCTGGATGACCAGAAGAACTACGGCTGGGACGATTGGGCGTATCCGCTGCCTGCCGAGACCCGTTCCCGTCTGTGGACGCGCACCCGGCTCCTTTCCTGGCAGAACGACGTGCGCCTGCCGTTGGGTACGCTCCTCGCGGCAGTAGAAAAGCAAAAGCAGAATATCCGCCCGCGCGATGAATACGCAAACGCGGACATGGACAATACCGCCTTCCTCCTTGGCTGGACGGCGCGTCTGGGCGATCACGGTTGGCAGCTCAATGCCCGCAGCGACGACCATTCCCGCTATGGCCGCGAAAGCACCTGGGGGCTGGCCTATGGCTACCAGATCACGCCGGAGTGGCGCGCCCGCGCAAGCGTCGGCACTTCCTTCAAAGCGCCCTCGCTCTACCAGCTCTATACCAAATACTACGGCTACGGCAATCCCGATCTGAAACCGGAAAAGGCCAGCAACCGGGAAGTGGCGCTGGTCTGGGAGCGTGCCGGGCAGCAGGCTACGCTCACCCTCTACCGCAACCGGGTCAAGGATCTGATCGATTCCGATCCCGTCACCTGGCAGGCCACCAATGCCAGGCGCGCCCGCCTTTCCGGCGCGACACTGGCCTATGCCGGACAGTTCGGCGACTGGAAGCTGGGCGCCAGTTACGACTATCTGAACGCGAAAAAGCGTGATGCTGACGGCAACTGGGTCTGGTTGGGGCGTCGCGCGCGCCATGTCGCCCGTCTGACCGTGGACAGGGACTGGAGCGAAAAATTCCGTACCGGCGTCGAACTTCTCGCGGTTGGACGGCGCTATGACGGCACTTACGCCAAATCGGCGAGCAACAAGGAGGAACTGGGCGGCTACACGCTTGTCAACCTCACCGCCCGCTACGCCCTGACCCGCGATCTGAAGCTGGAAGCGCGCCTCAACAATCTCTTCGACAAACAGTACGAAACCGCGCGCTACTACAGCACCGACGACGGTTTTAACGCCTTCGTCGGTCTGCGCTACGAGCTGCGCTAGGCGCGTGTGCAAGCCCATGCCACCTTGCCCAAGCGCCGACGACCCTCTGCCCGCCAAGGCAGAGGGGGCGGCTTGTGGCGGGTGGCGATTCTGCTTGGTCTCCTGATTCTCTTCTGGAAACCGCCGGAAGCCGCCGCCGCGCCGCCGCAACGCATCGTCTCGCTGGATCTCTGTACCGACTGGCAACTGGCGCGTCACGCCGATACCTTTGGGAAAGCGCGTGTCGCGGCGCTTTCCCCGGCATTTCGGCGCTTTTTTCCTCCTGATTTGCGCCCGAAACATTTCCCGATCCACGCGCAGGAAGCGGAAAGCGTCCTCGCTTTTGCGCCCGATCTCGTGCTTGTCGGTACGGGCAACGCCCGTCTGTTAAGCGCGCATCTGCAACGGCTGGGGATGCGGGTGGAAATTCTGCCTCTGCCCCGGACGCTGGCGGAAGTCGCCGCCAGCGAGCGCCATTTTTTCGCGCTTCTGGGACTTGCGCCGCCGCCGCGCCCGGAAGTCACGACGCCAGACCCCGCGTCCAACGCCCCCCGCCTGCTGCTCTTTGGCGCGAACGGGATCGGCACCGGACGCAACACGCTGGAAGATGAAATGCTGCGGCGGGCAGGCTGGCGCAATTATCTTGCGGTTTCCGGCTATGTCCGCGTCGATCTGGAACAACTCGCCCTCGACCCGCCCGACGCCCTCGTCTGGAGCGCGCCCGCCGGCGCGGCGCTGGCCAACGCGCCGCTGGCGCATCCGCTGTTGCGCCGGATTCTGCCTGCCGCCCGCATCTGGCAAACCGACACCTGGCCTTGGCAATGTCCGGGCGCGGCGACCTGGGATTTGATCGCCGCCCTGCGCCACTGGCGTAGTAAACCCCTGCCGGAAAAAAACGACACGCCATGACGCGCAGCCCGAATCTCCAGCTTTTTCTCCTGCTCGTTGCGCTCGTCGCGCTGGCGCTGGCGCTTGGGGGCGCGGCGCTCGATCCCGTCGCGGGACTCTGGCAGGCGCTTGCGGGGCAACCCACGGCAGCGGCACTTGTCATGGGCGACATTCGCCTGCCGCGCGTGACGCTGGCGTTGTTGGTGGGCGCAGCGCTGGGCGCTTCCGGCGCGGCCTTGCAGGGCTTGCTGAGAAACCCGCTGGCCGACCCTGGTCTTACCGGCGCAAGCCAGGGCGCGGCACTGGGCGCGGCAGCGGCTTTTTATTTCGGCGGCGCGGGACTCTGGGGCGGCCTTGCGCCCGCGCTGGCGGGACTATTGGGCGCGGCATTGGCGCTGGTTCTGGTGCTCTGGCTTTCCGCCTCGGCGCGCGCCGAACGGGTCATCCTCGCTGGACTCGCGGTATCCGCCCTCGCGGGCGCGGCGCTGGCGGCGCTGCTCAACTTCGCGCCCAATCCCTACGCCATGCAGGAACTCCTGTTCTGGCTGCTGGGATCGGTGGCGGATCGCGGCTGGCCGCATCTCCTGCCGCTGGCGCCCGCGCTCGGCGTGGGCGCTTTCCTCCTCTGGCGGCGGCGGCGCTTTCTCGCGGCGCTGGCGCTGGGCGAGGAAGTGGCGGCAAGCCTTGGTTTCCACCTGCAACGGGAAAACCGGAAAACCGTGCTGGGTGCGGCGTTGCTGGTAGGCGCGGCGGTGGCGGCTGCCGGCAATATCGGCTTCGTGGGACTCGTTGCGCCACATCTGGCGCGCCCGCTCGTCCGTCATCGCCCCGATCGCCTGTTGCTCCCCTCGGCGCTGATCGGATCGATGCTGGTCGTGGCCGCCGATCTCCTTTCCCGCCGCCTGCCGCCGGGACGCGAACTTCAGGCGGGAGTGTTGACCGCGTTGATGGGTGCGCCTTTCTTTCTCTTCCTGGTCTTCCGGGAGCGCAAACAATGGGACTGAAAACCTGTTTTCGATTTTCGACGGTTCGCAATTCAAACCCTCTTCGTCCCTCGCAATGACGAAGAGGAGAGAAGCCGCGCCCGGAAAAATCAGAAATCATGAACAGGTTCCGGGGCGTTTGCTGGAAGTGACGGCACTGGCTGTACCCGGACGCCTCATGGGACTCGATTTTGCCGTGGACGCGGGCGAATGCGTGGGCGTGATCGGCCCCAACGGCGCGGGCAAATCCAGCCTCATGCAGGCGTTGGCGGGGATTTTGCCCTGTACGGGAGAAATCCGTCTCAGCACACCGGAAGGGACAGGCGCGCTCCGGGCACTCCCCCCTGAAACCCGCGCTCGCCGCGTGGGCTATCTGCCACAATTCTGCGACAGCGCCTGGCGTCTGACGGTGGAAGACGTGGTGGCGCTGGGACGGCTGCCCTGGCGTGACGCCGAAACGCCCCAGGGCCGTGCCGCCATTTTGCGGGCGCTGGAGGCGACGCAAACCGTGACGTTCGCGCCGCGCGCCTGTCATTCCCTTTCGGGCGGCGAACGGGCGCGGGTATGGCTGGCGCGCGCGCTGGCGGGCGAACCGCGCCTGCTGCTGGCCGACGAACCGCTTGCCAGTCTCGACCTGCGCTTTCAGCGCCAGATGCTGGAAACCCTGCGCCGCCGTGCCGAAGCGGGGAATGGCATCCTCCTCACCCTGCACGACCTTGCGCTGGCCGCGCGTTTCTGCGACCGGGTCTGTCTGCTGGAACACGGTAGAATCCGCGCTTTCGGCACGCCTGCCGAAGTGCTCACGGCCACGGCGCTGGAAGCGGTCTTTGGCCTGCCCTTTGTCGTCGATTTCTCCCGCACGCCGCCCTGCGTGCAAGCTGTCTGAAACCCTGCCCAGCCCAAATGAAACCTGGAAAAAACCGCGCCGAACTCTGCTATTCCCATATCTACGATGGCTCCTGGCTCACCGATTACGAGGTGCTGACCGACGAACTCTGCGCCCAGCTTGGCATGGCCTTTTCCGCGGCGGAGACGGAATTCCCCGACCTCGCCGCCGATCTCGCCCTCCTGCAACCGCTCGTTTTTCACGCCAACGGCTCTATCCGGGGACAGATGGCGGTGACGGAAGCCGATCTCGCCTGGCTGGCCGAACGTTACGCCCATTACTGCGCCGAGGTCAGCGGACGCCTGAAAACCTTTGTCCTGCCGCGTGGCACGGAACCGGTGCCTCTGTTGCATCTGGCGCGCTCCGGCGCGAAAAAGGCGATCCGGGCACTGGTGCGGCTGGAAGCCGAAGGGCGGGAAATTCCGCTGATTCTGCCGCGTTTCCTGAATCTTCTCTGCAATCTTTGCTTCACCCTGACGGTGGTCATCAACCAACGGCGCGGCGTGGAAGAACCGGTGTTCGTCAGCAAAAGCTATGGCCGGACGCGGTTGGGGAAGGATTGATCCCATGCGTTCTCCCCGTCCGTTCCTGATTTTTCCGCTGCTGTTTGTCCTCGCCCTGGCGAGTCTTGCCGCTGCGCTCATGGCCGGATCGCTTTCCGTACCGCCGCGCGAATTGCTGGCGGCGCTGATGGGCGAGGCCACGCCGGACGGCGGTCTCACGGCGCAGGTGCTCTGGCAATTGCGCCTGCCGCGCGCGCTTTCCGGCTTTGCCGTGGGCGGACTGCTGGCGCTGGCCGGCGCTTTGATGCAGACCCTGTTGCGCAATCCGCTTGCCGACCCTTATGTGCTGGGCATTTCCGGCGGCGCGGGCGTGGGGGCACTCACCGCGCTGTTTCTGGGGCTTGCGGGCTTCTGGCTTTCCGGCGCGGCGTTTGGCGGGGCGCTGGCGGCGCTCCTGCTTGTCTTTGCCTTGGCGCAGGGAGACGCAAGCGGCGCACAAACCCGGCTCCTGCTCACCGGCGTGGTGGTTGCTTCCGGCTGCGGCGCGGTCATCGCCCTTTTGCTCGCGCTCGCGCCCGAAACCCGCCTGCGCGGGATGCTGTTCTGGCTGATGGGCGACCTGGGCAGCGCCGACGCGCCCTGGGTCAGCCTTGCGGCGCTGGCGGCGGCGCTCACGCTGGCCTTTCCCTTCGCCCGCGAACTCAATCTGCTCGCGCGCAATCCGGAAGTCGCGCAAACCCAGGGCGTGGATGTGCGCAGACTGCGCGGCCTCGTCTATTTCATCGCCGCGCTTGCCACCGCCTGCGCGGTAGTGGCGGCGGGAACCATCGGCTTCATTGGTCTCATCGTGCCGCATCTCGTCCGCCTCGCGCTGGGCAGCGACTTGCGCCTCGTCCTGCCCGCCGCCGCGCTGGCGGGCGGCGCGCTGCTGACGGCGGCGGATACCCTGGCCCGCACCCTGATCGCGCCGGAGCAACTGCCAGTCGGCGTGCTCACCGCCCTGATCGGCGTGCCGCTCTTTCTCTTTCTCCTCGCCCGTACCGGGAGACGCGGATGAATGCCTCTTCGCCTCCCCGCCTTGCCGTCGAAGCCCTGTATCTCGCGCTGGGCGGACGCACGCTCTGCCGTGATCTCTCGCTGACGCTTGCGGCAGGCGAAACCCTGGCGATTCTTGGACGCAATGGCGCGGGCAAATCCACCCTGCTGGCCGCCCTCGCGGGCTTGCGCCCGCCCAGCGCCGGAAGGGTGCTGCTTTCCGGGCGGGATTACGCCCACTGGGGCACAAAGGCGGCGGCTCGTCTGCGTGGCTGGTTGGGGCAACGCCAGGAAGACCCCTTCCCCGCCACGGCGCTGGAAGTGGCGCTTTCAGGACGCCATCCGCATCTGGCGCGCTGGCAATGGGAAAGCGCCGCCGATTACGCCGTCGCCCGCGCCGCCCTCCGGGAAACAGGGCTGGAGGCGCTGGCCGAACGGGACGCCCGCGCCCTTTCCGGCGGCGAACGTCAGCGTCTGGCGCTGGCCGCCCTGCTGGCACAGGAAGCGCCGCTGATGCTGCTGGATGAACCGCTCACCCACCTTGACCTGAATCACCAGATCGCCGCGCTGGAAACCCTTGCCCGCCGTGCCCGCGCGGGCGCGACCGTGGTAATGGTGCTGCATGATCCCGGCCTTGCCTTGCGCTACGCCAGTCGCGCCCTCCTGCTTTACGACGACGGCAACAGCGCAACCGGCGCGGCGGCGGAACTGCTCCGCGCCGAAACCCTTTCCCGCCTTTACGGCCACCCCCTCTTATACGCGGAAGCGGAGGGGCGGGTTGCTTTTGTGCCGGGCTGAAAAGCTGTTTAGAGTCTTTTAAGCAAAATGCTGGAGACTGTTCATAATTCTCTGAGAGGCTGTCTTGAAAATTCTTCCACCTCGTCATTGCGAGGAGCGCAGCGACGCGGCAAAATATGCAGCGGTGCAACCTTACAGAAAATTGGAGTATGCCCCAAGGCCGCTTGGATTGCCGCGTCGCTGCGCTCCTCGCAATGACGAAGGGGGGGAGGGCCAGAAAGCATGAACAGGTTCCAAGGTCAAAACTATGACCCAAATTTCTTTTTTACCGGAGTGTCCCTCATGAAAATTCTGCGTTCCCTTTTCGCGCTCTGCTGCGTTCTGGCCGCTTTTTCCGGCATGGCGCGTGCCGAATGTCCCCGTATCGTCAGCCAGTCGCCCTATCTCACCCAGGCACTGCTCTGGCTTGGGCGGGGCGACTGCTTGGTCGGCGTTTCCCGCTACGACCACGAATGGCCTGATTTGCCGCGTACCGGCGGCGTGCTGGACCCGGATGCCGAAGCCATTGCCCGGCTGCGTCCCGATCTCTGGATCGTCTCCAACTGGGCGGAAGCCGCTACCTTGGACGCGGCGACCCCCGCGGGCGCGACGCGCGTGGAAGTGGATGGTTTCCGCTCCCTCGCCGACGCCGAGGCGCTCCTGGTCACGCTGGCGGAAAAAAGCGCGGCGGGCGCGGGCGCAACGGAAAAAATCGCCGCTTTCGGGCGTGACTGGCGTGCCG
The DNA here is from genome assembly GCA_031271025.1 of Zoogloeaceae bacterium. GTDB lineage: Bacteria > Pseudomonadota > Gammaproteobacteria > Burkholderiales > Rhodocyclaceae > Azovibrio. The sequence goes on from JAISWQ010000115.1 coordinate 19,471, forward strand.
CCGCTGCGCGCATCGCGCCACTGGCGCAAAAGCAGCGCGTGCTCGTGGTTTCCACCTGTATGGAGATGCCCTTTTCCTTTGGACGCGGACATGTGATTGGCGATGTCTTTGTGCAATCCGGTTTCGATTTGGTGGAAACCGCGCCCAAATTGCGCCACCTTGTCGCGGGGGCGGAGATTCCCGACCTTGACACCCTGCTTGCGCAAACCCGGCCCGATCTCGTTTTCGCCCTCACCACGGAATCCGCCGAATACTGCCGCATGGCAGCGCCCCACAGCGCCGCCCGCGTCATTCCCCTGGATGGCTCGGCCTTCGTTCATCCCGGCGCGGGGTTGTTGCGCGCCTTTACGGAAATCGAAACGGCGTTGACACAGGCCAAACCATGAACAGCAACATCGCAGCCGCGCATAGGCAGGGAAACTTACCGTTCTTCCGAACCTATACAAATTTTCCCAAATCAGAGCGAATCTGATCGGGTGATGTGCTGTCGGATTCCTGCTTCGCCGAGGCCGGTTTCGCCGTCGTCTTGCGACAACGCCCAGAGCCTTCCTCTCCACAGGCTGACACCGTGGAACTCACGGCGT
>JAISWQ010000178.1 GCA_031271025.1 Zoogloeaceae bacterium
TCCTGGATATTGACAGGCAACGGCAAAACACGCTTAATGCGTCTCGTCATCCATCTGGTTTTTCATCATGCGCCGTTTTGCCCCCTTGCACGTTTTGTTGAGCCTTTCCCCCCGTCCGGGTTTCTTTCTGCTGGGTTGCGCGGCAGTCGCGCTGGTGGGCGCGGCGCTGGTGCTGCAACACTGGCTCAATCTGAATGCCTGTCCCCTGTGTGTTTTTCAGCGTCTGCTCTACATGCTCTTTGCGCTGCTTGCCTTTGTCGGCGCGCTTTTGCCGGGAGGTCTGCTGGCAAGGCGGACAGGCAGGGTCTTCGGTGTGCTGCTGGCGCTGGTTGCGTTATCCGGGTTTTCTGTTGCCATTTATCAGACGATGATGCAGGTGCGTCCCGACCTCGTTCAGGAATGCAGCTATGTCAATCCTGGTCTGATCGAGCAATTTGTAAACTGGATCGGCATGTACACGCTTTCCAACAGCACGCTGGCGGCGCTCTTTTTGGCGACAGGGTTGTGCAGCAGTCAGGAATGGGTTTTTCTGGGCTTGTCGATGGCAAACTGGTCAGCGGTTTGTTTTGCCGCTTTGACCGTGTTGGCGCTTTTCTGGAGCCGCGTGTTCCGGCATCCATGAGAGGGCATTGCCGTACCCCCGAATCAGCATGACCGCGCCCTGGGGGAAAACGGCAGGCGCCTTGAAATGCGCCGCTCCTGTCCCTATCTTCCTCGCATCCCTTCATCAGGAGTTTTCTCATGCGACTCGACAAACTCACCACGATTTTTCAGGCGGCGCTCGCCGACGCGCAAAGTCTCGCCGTCGGCGGTGGACAGCAGTTCATTGAACCGGTTCATCTTTTGCTTGCGCTGCTGAATCAGGAAGAAGGCGGTACGGCCTCCCTGCTGGCGCGCGCGGGCGTCAATGTACCGGCCCTGAAACACGATCTGGAAACGGCTCTGACCCGTCTGCCGCAGGTGGAAGGAACCAACGGCGAAGTCACGATAGGGCGCGATCTCGCCAATCTTCTGAACCTTACCGACCGGGAAGCGCAACAGCGCGGCGATGCCTTCATTGCTTCCGAGATGTTCCTGCTCGCCTTGACTGGAGACAAGGGGGAAGCGGGGAAGATTGGCAAGCGGCACGGCCTTGCCAGGAAACCGCTGGAAGCCGCCATTATCGCCGTGCGCGGCGGCGTGGGCGTGGAAAGCCAGGACGCCGAGGCGCAGCGCGAATCCCTGAAAAAATACTGCCTGGATTTGACCGACCGCGCCCGCGCCGGAAAACTCGATCCGGTGATCGGACGCGATGACGAAATCCGCCGCGCCATCCAGATATTGCAACGGCGTTCCAAGAATAATCCTGTCCTGATTGGTGAACCCGGTGTCGGCAAAACCGCCATCGTCGAGGGGCTGGCACAGCGCATCGTCAACGAGGAAGTGCCGGAAAGCCTGAAGAACAAGCGTGTCCTGACGCTTGACATGGCAGGTTTGCTTGCCGGCGCAAAGTATCGCGGCGAATTTGAAGAGCGGCTTAAGGCCGTTCTGAAGGAAATCGCGCAGGAAGAAGGGCGCATCATTCTCTTCATCGACGAAATTCACACGATGGTGGGCGCGGGCAAGGCGGAAGGCGCAATGGATGCGGGCAACATGCTGAAACCGGCGCTCTCGCGTGGTGAACTGCACTGTATCGGCGCGACCACGCTGGACGAATACCGCAAGTACATCGAAAAAGACGCAGCGCTGGAGCGGCGTTTCCAGAAAGTGCTGGTGGAAGAACCGTCTGTCGAGGCGACCATCGCCATCCTGCGCGGCCTTCAGGAAAAATACGAATTGCATCACGGCGTCGATATTACCGACCCTGCCATCGTTGCCGCCGCCGAACTTTCCAACCGTTATATCACTGATCGCTTCCTGCCCGACAAGGCCATCGACCTGATCGACGAGGCCGCCGCGCGTATAAAAATGGAAATCGACTCCAAGCCGGAAGTGATGGATAAACTCGATCGTCGCCTCATCCAGTTGAAGATCGAGCGCGAGGCGGTGAAAAAGGAAAAGGACGAAGCCTCGCAAAAGCGCCTTCAGTTGATCGAGGAGGAAATCGCGCGGCTGGAAAAGGAATATTCCGACCTCGAAGAAATCTGGAAGGCGGAAAAAGCACAGGTGCAGGGTTCCGCGCACATCAAGGAGGAAATCGACAGACTGAAAGTGCAGATGGCGGAATTTCAGCGCAAGGGACAATTCGACAAGCTCGCCGAACTGCAATATGGTAGGCTGCCGCAACTGGAAGCGCAACTGAAAGTGGCTGAAAAGGGCGATACGGCGGGCGGCAAGGCCAACAGGCTCCTGAGAACACAGGTGGGGACAGAAGAAATCGCCGAAGTGGTCAGCCGCGCCACCGGGATTCCAGTCGCCAGGATGATGCAGGGCGAGCGCGAAAAACTCCTGCACATGGAAGCGCGTCTGCACCAGCGCGTGGTGGGTCAGGATGAGGCCGTGCGTCTGGTTGCGGATGCCATCCGCCGTTCGCGCGCCGGACTTTCCGATCCCAACCGGCCTTATGGCTCCTTCCTTTTTCTCGGCCCTACCGGCGTGGGCAAGACCGAGCTTTGCAAGGCGCTCTCCGAATTTCTCTTCGATTCCGAAGCGCACATGATCCGCATCGACATGAGCGAGTTCATGGAAAAGCATTCTGTCGCGCGGCTCATCGGCGCGCCGCCGGGCTACGTTGGCTATGACGAAGGCGGGGTGCTCACCGAAGCCGTGCGCAGAAAACCCTATAGCGTCATTCTGCTCGACGAAGTGGAAAAGGCGCACCCGGACGTATTCAATGTACTCCTGCAAGTGCTGGACGATGGCCGCATGACCGACGGTCAGGGACGTACCGTGGATTTCAAGAACACGGTAATCGTGATGACGTCCAACCTGGGCAGCCAGATGATCCAGCAGATGGCGGACGAAGATTACGCCGCCATCAAGGAAGCGGTCATGGCCGAGGTGAAAACCTGCTTCCGCCCGGAATTCATCAACCGCATCGATGAGACCGTGGTTTTCCACAGCCTGGGCGAGGCGCACATCCACGACATTGCCCGCATCCAGTTGGCCCTGCTGGAAAAACGGGTGGTGCAGCTTGCCATGACGCTGAAAGTGG
>JAISWQ010000054.1 GCA_031271025.1 Zoogloeaceae bacterium
ATTTCCAGTTCCTCCTTGCTTTGCGCCTTCAGGAATTCAAGCCACGCCCACAGTTCCGTATGATCATCCTCTTCCTCCACCTTGGGCAGTTCCAGCGTGTGCAGGGACAGGTCGTCGGAAAAGCGCGAAGCATTCTGCGGGTCGTAGAGACAATAGGCGTTATGGTACGCCACACTGTCCGCGATCCAGACAAAATCCGTAATCACGATGCCGATGGCTGGTTTCAGCTTGCTGTAGCTCTCCCCTTCGCCAATCTGGCTCGAAAAGAGGCGCGTCAGATAGTAAAGAATGCGCGACTTGAAGGCCGCGTGATTGGTGACCTGTATCTCGATGTCGAGCTGTTTGCCGGATTTCGTTTTGACCCGCACATCCAGAATGCCGGTTTTGTCGCTCACTATCTCGCCCGGCAGAAAAGGATTCAGCAGGGTGAGTTCTTCGTAGTCATCATCGGGCAGAGGCAGCACGGCGCGCAGGAAGCCGACGAGCGGTTCCGTGTCGTGCGCGTCGCCAAAGAGCATCTTGAAAACCTCGTCGCATTTCGGGGGAAGGATGGGGGGCATGGTCAGGAAGCGGGAAGGGATGACGGCGGAATTATAACAGCGGGGGCAGAGGGCAGAAGACGGAGGACAGAGGACAGAAAAAGTTTGCGGCTGCGCCGTGTTCAACGCATGGATTACCGCGTCGCTGCGCGCCTCGCAATGACGAAGTGGGGAAATCGCCACAGCGTTTCGTGTCCCGCTTTTGGCGAGGGGGAATTATCCGCCATTTTCAATTGTCCCCCGCGAAGACAGGCAGATCGAAAATTTCCAGTGCGTGGCATGGAATGGCTTGGCATCATATGCCATACGATTTATTCCGGGTGATGGTCAGGCGAGGCTTGACACATCACCACACCCAACTCCGTTGAACAAACACTCAGCCAAACAACCGCAGCGCCAGTGTGCCGCCTGCGGAGAGGCCGGCGACTTCCAGCGTGTTTTGGGTCGCCACCACGAACTCCTCGCCAATCTGGTTCAGTTGCGCTTCGGAAAGCGTCTCGCCGTTGTCGTCTTCCAGCCTGCCGCCCAGGGTTTTGGCAAAGCCTTTGGCAATGCCCAGCATCTGGCGGTAGGTTTGTCCGCCGCGCGGCGTGCGGGGCACATCCAGCAGAAAAGTGAGCGTCCGGGTTTCCAGGCTTTTCAGGGTTTCCGCAACAAAGCCGCGTTCGGATTCGGCATTGGCAAGCGAAAAAAATACATGTCCGGCTTCGTCCCGGCGGGTGTAAAAACCGTCCTCGCCCAGGGTCATGCCGTTCGATTCCGCCAGCATCCGAATCTTGGTGCCGGGAAAAACCTGCGCGGTCGAGACCAGGTTGATGCCAATCTGGATGTCCATGTCAGCGCAGAAGCGGTCAAGCTGTTGCGCCTGCTCCAGCGCCTGTTGTTCGGAAGGCAGATTCTTGACCACCGTCATGAAGTCGCCCGCCAGCCGCTGTAACGCGCGCGCGAAAAGGCGGAAATCGTTGCCGCCCACAGGCCCCGCGCGATCAGCCAGTTGCAGCCCAACCCGCCAGCGGCGATAGCTGGATTTCGCCCTGGCTTTTTCCCAGACGCCTCCCGCCTCGTTCAGGCCAGCCCAGAGGACGGGCTTTTCAATCTGTTGCAGAATTTCCGCCTGCGCCGTCATGAAGGCGCTCCCTTCCACTTCCTCGACCAGATCCAGCGCGGCAATGGCGTCGATCCCGGAAAAGAGCAAGTCGTGCGGCAGGGGAATTTCCAGCAGGGCGCCCTCCCCCTGTTCCCACGACGGCACATCGGGCGCGGGGAAGGGGTCTTCTTCCTGCATGGAGAAAAGATCCTCCTCCACCTCTTCATCCAGCACCTCTGACGCGAAATCATCGCGCGCCTCCTCAAGGAATCCCGGCTCGCGCCGTTCCCCGGTGTCCCGCGCTGCCTTGCCGCGTGACGCATGACCGCGTACCTGTGGCACGCCGCCTGCCGGCCAGGGGGTGAACAACACATCCGCTTCGGGGCGCGGGTTATGCGCTTCGATGCGTTTTTTGTGGCGCAGTTCCTGCCATTTTCCCCAGATGAAAATCCCGGCCACCACGAGCAGCCCCAGGACGACGATTGCCAGCGTCAATTGATCGTTCATGACTTCATTCCCCCATCCTCAATGCGGTTTCCATATCGACTTCCACCACGCGCGACACGCCGGATTCCTGCATGGTCACGCCGACCAGTTGCGCGGCCATTTCCATCGCAATCTTGTTGTGGCTGATGAAAAGAAATTGGGTTTGTACGGACATTTTTTTCACCATCTGGCAAAAACGTTCGGTATTCGTGTCGTCCAGCGGCGCATCCACCTCGTCCAGCAGACAGAAGGGCGCGGGATTCAACTGAAATATGGAGAATACCAGAGCAATCGCCGTCAGCGCTTTTTCCCCACCGGAAAGCAGATGGATAGAAGCATTTTTTTTGCCCGGCGGCTGCGCGATCACCTGTACGCCCGCATCCAGAATTTCGTCCCCGGTCATGACCAGTTCCGAACGTCCGCCGCCGAAAAGTTCCGGGAACAGACGTCCGAAATGGTCGTTTACCGTAGCGAACGTCGTTTGCAGAAGTTCGCGGGTTTCGCGGTCGATACGGCGGATGGCGGCTTCCAGCGTTGCCATCGCTTCGGTCAAATCGGCGGCCTGCTCGTCGAGATAGCCCTTGCGCGCGCGCGCGGCTTCCAGTTCTTCCAGCGCCGCGAGGTTGACCGCGCCCAAATCCAGAATGGCTTTTTGCAAACGCCCGATTTCCTGCGCCAGCGCCTGGGGACGCGCGCCGATCAGCCCTTCCTGCAAGGCGGTTTCATCCGCGCCCGCTTCTTCCAGTTGCGCCGCCAGTTGTCCGGCATTGATTTCGGCAGCCTGCGCTTTCAGCTTCAGATCGCCGATGCGCGCGCGCAAGGGTTCCTGCTCCTGCTCCAGACGCAGGCGGTTTTCTTCCAGATCACGCAGCGCCTGCGCGGCGGCTTCCAGCGCGTCGCGGCACGCGGCCAGCGCGATTTCCGCTTCGCGCCGGGATTCCAGCGCGCCCTGCAATTGCGCCTCGAAAACTTCCGGCGGCGTATCTTCCGTCCGCCCGCGGCAGTCGGCGAGATCCGCCTCCACCCGCGCCAACTGACGCTGCGCCAGCGTCAGCCCCGCCGCGTTTTCTTCCAGCTTGCCCTGGCATTCACGCTGCGAAAACTGCGCTTCCCGCAATTCCCGCTCCAGCGCGGCGGCGCGCTCGCGTTCCTCGCGCAGACCCCGTTCCGCAGACTCCAGACGCTCCCGCGCCTGCGCTTCCTTTTCCCGCAGAAGATCCATTTTTTCACGCAACGCACCAATCGCTTCTTCCGCCAACAGTTCGCGTTCGCGCTCGGCTCCCGCCTCGGTTTCCAGATCGCGCAACTGCGCTTCTGTCCTTGCCGATTGCTCGCGCTGACGTTCCCGCGCCTGCGCGCATTTCAGCGCCTCCACCTGCGCGTGGCGCAAGGCTTCCTCTGCCGCGCGCTGACCCTGACGCAGATTCTGCGCTTGCATCTGCGCGACATGCCGGGTTTCTTCCGCGCTTGCGAGCGCCGCCCGCGCCGCTGCCGCCGTTTCACGTACCGCCACAAGATCGGCGGAAAGCATGTCGATTTCCCGCTGCCGTTCCAGCAGCCCCTGCGCCCCGGCGTCTTCCGGCGCAAAGAGGGTTACATACGCGCGACAAACCCAATCACCCTTGGGCGTGACAAAAGCTTCCCCGGCAGCGAGTTCCGCCCGCCGCCGCAAGGCTTCCGCCAGGGTTTCACAGACACGCACCCCGGCAAGCCACCCCGCCAGCAGGGCGTGTAAATCCGCCGTCGTCGTGATTCTGGCCAGCAGGGCATCCGGCGTGGACGCCGGGATTTCGCCCGCCTGCGCCGCCCCGGAAAAGGTGAGACAGAGCTTTGATCCTGGCCGGTCATTTTCCCAGCCTTCGGCATCGGCCAGCACGGTGGCCTCCGCGAATCGTGCCTGTAAACGCTCGCGCAGCACGGCTTCCAGCGCAGGCTCCCAGCCGGCTTCCACTTCCAGATTCCGCCAGAGCGGCGTGGCGGTATCCAGGCCATGCCTTTTCAGCCAATCCGGCAGATTTCCCTGTTGATTCGCCTTGCCCTGCAATTGCTCCAGCGTCGCAAGACGCGCTTCCAACGCGGCAATGTCACGCGCGGTATTTTGTACGACGACTTCCGCTTCTCGCCGCGCCGCTTCGATGTCCGGCAGACGCGCTTCCGCCGCTTCCAGCGCCGCGCTGGTTTCTTCCAGCCGCGCCGCCGCCGCTGCCTCAGCTTCCTGTCTGGCTTCCAGTTCGGCGGCTTCCGGCACGCCTTCCGCCTGCGCCATCACTTCCGCCTGCATACGCCCACGCCGCTGCATGAGGGCATCCAGCGTCCGGCGGGCATGTGCCTGATGCGTCAATTCCACCTGCAAGCGCTGCTCGACGCCCGCGACTTCACGTCGCGCCGCATCGACCGCGCCTTGCGCCGCATCGCGCCCCGTCTCCGCTTCCAGCAAGCGCGCGTCCTGAAATTCCTGTTTGGCTTCGGCTTCTTCCACGCGCCGTTCCGCGTGTTCGGCCAGTTCCCGCCAGCGTTCGGAATCGCGCGCGAGCTTCTCCGTCTGTTCGCGCCATTGCCGTTCTTCCGCGTCCAGTTGCAGGAGACGCGCTTCCAGTTGCCGCCTTGCCTCCTTGCGATGGCGAATTTCCGTCTCCAGCCGCGCCACCTCGGCGTTGGCGGTATAGAAGGCGCTCTGTGTCCGATGCAGGGTTTCGCCCGCCGCAAAATGACTTTCCCGCGCGATTTCCAGACGGCTTTCCGTCTCGCGCAGGGCGGCAGTGGCCGCTTCCAGTTTGCTGGCGGCGCGCGCCACTTCCGCCTCCAGACGCGCCTGTTCCATACGCGCCTCGTTGCGGCGCATGAGCCACAGAATCTGCTGCTTCTGAAGCAGCGCGTCGTTGTGCTGGCGATGTTGCCGCGCCACTTCCGCCTGACTTTCCAGATGTTCCATCTGCACGGCGAGTTCGGCGCGGATGTCTTCTACACGCAGGAGATTTTCCCGGCTGTCTTCCAGCCGTCCCTGGGTTTCCTTGCGCCGTTCCTTGTAGCGCGTGACCCCGGCGGCTTCTTCCAGAAAGACCCGCAACTCGTCGGGACGCGCCTCGATGATGCGGGAAATCATCCCCTGTCCGATGATGGCGTAAGCGCGCGGTCCCAGCCCCGTCCCCAGGAAGAGATCGGTAATGTCCTTGCGCCGGACTTTCAGGTTGTTGATGAAGTAATCGGATTGCCCGCTGCGGGTCAACACCCGCTTGACCGCCAGTTCCGCATACTGACTCCACTGTCCCAGCGCCCGCCCCAGGGCGTTGTCGAACACCAGTTCGACCGAGGCGCGGGAAACGGGATTGCGGTGCGTGGAGCCATTGAAAATCACGTCCTGCATGGATTCGCCGCGCAATTCCGAGGCTTTCGATTCGCCCAGCACCCAGCGCACGGCGTCCATGACGTTGGATTTGCCACAGCCATTCGGCCCCACCACGCCCACCAACTGTCCCGGCAATTCCACCGTGGTGGGATCGACAAAGGATTTGAAACCGGCCAGTTTGAGTTTGGTTAAACGCACGGGAAATCAGCAGGGAGAAGAGAAGACCATTCAGCCGCGCGGCGCGCGGGGGCGCTATGATACCATCCGCTTCGTTTTTTCCGAGCCTTCACGCACGATGCGCACACAGCCTTCAAAAGCACTGGAAACCTTCCCCAATCCGCGCCCGGAACGGGATTTCCAGATACACATGCAAATTCCGGAATTCACCTGCCTTTGCCCCAAGACCGGACAGCCCGATTTTGCCACCCTGACCCTGGATTACATCCCCGACCAGCTCTGCGTGGAACTGAAAAGCCTGAAGCTCTACATCTGGTCTTTCCGCGACGAAGGCGCTTTTCACGAAGCGGTGACGAACCGCATTCTCGACGATCTCGTCGCCGCGACGCAGCCCCGTTTCATGCGCCTGACCGCCCGTTTTTACGTGCGGGGCGGCATTTTTACCAATATCGTCGCCGAACATCGCGCCCCCGCCTGGCAACCCCTGCCACGGGTAGATCTCCTCAACAGCTTTGACCGCGATTCCAACACCCGCGACTGAAACCTGCCATGTCCTTTTCCGCTGACGATGCCGCCTTCCTCCGCCGAGCCCTGGAACTGGCGCGGGAAAATGTCGAACGTGGTGACGGCGGTCCCTTTGGCGCCGTCGTGGTCAGGGAAGGACGCATCATCGCCGAAGGCTGGAACCGCGTCATTGCCGCCTGTGACCCCACCGCCCACGCGGAAATAGAAGCCTTGCGCAAAGCCGGCGCGGCGCTTGCCAGTTTTCGCCTTGCGGGCACGACGCTTTACGCTTCTTCCGAACCCTGCCCGATGTGTCTCGCAGCGGCCTTCTGGGCGCGGGTGGCGCGCATCGTCTATGCCAATCCCCGCCTTGAAGCCGCCAAAGCCGGGTTTGACGATGACGCTTTCTACGCCGAACTCGCCCTGCCCCTGGAACAGCGCCAGCTTCCGGTTGAACACCTCGCCCTGCCCGATGCCAACCTGCCATTTGCACGCTGGCGCGAAAAAGCGGACAAGACCCTGTATTGATGTCTGTTTCGATTCAGAAATTTCATCATTGCAAGGCGCAAGGCGACGAAGCCATCCAGGAAAACGCATGGATTGCCACGAGCCTGATCCATCGGGCGCGTCTGGCCAGTCTGGACGCCGTTTTCCATGCTATCGGGAATTGGAGGAATACTTGCTGGCATGATGCTTGTCCATTTGCGCCGCAGCGCCCACGCAATCCCCCCGAACCCCGCCCCAAACGTGGAAAATGTCAAATCCACCGCCGCCAGCGCCCAATCCCCATGCGCGGTTGCGGCGAGGTGCTTGTAGTTGTACCCGGGCAGGCGCGTTTTTCCCGTGCTACGCCCGTTCTACCGTAAAGCGCATGGACAAATCCAGCGCCTGCACATGTTTGGTGAGGGCGCCGATGGAAATGCGGTCTATGCCGGTTTCGGCAATGGCGCGCAGTTGTGCGGCTTCCAGCCCGCCGGAGGCTTCCAGTATGGCACGCCCCTGATTGCGGGCGACGGCTTCCCGCAAATTGGGCAGGCTGAAATTGTCGAGCAGAATCATGGTGGCGCCAGCCTCCAGAGCTTCTTCCAGTTCGGCCAGGGTTTCCACTTCCACCTGCACGAAGCGGCAGCGTCCGCCGGAATTTTCCGCCACCACGCGCGCGGCTTTCACGGCAGGGTGGATACCCCCGGCAGCCAGGATGTGGTTTTCCTTGATGAGGATGGCGTCCCACAGCGCCATGCGGTGATTGCCGCCGCCGCCGATCCTGACTGCGTATTTTTGCGCGGCACGCAGACCGGGCAGGGTTTTGCGGGTATCGACGATCTGCGCCCGGGTGCCCGCGACAAGGTCGACATAGCGCCGGGTTTTGCTGGCGACGCCGGAGAGGAGTTGCAGGAAGTTGAGCGCGGTGCGCTCGCCGGAAAGCAGGGCGCGGGCGGAACCGGCAAGGGTGCACAGGGTCTGGTTGGGCGCGATGACTTCGCCTTCTTCCGCTTGCCATTCGATGCGGATGCTGGCATCCAGTGCATGAAAACTTTGCTCGAACCAGGCAAGGCCGCAGAGCACACCGGCTTCACGGGTGATGACGGCGGCACGGGCAGGCGTGTTTTCCGGGATGAGGCTGGCGCTCAGGTCGCCGCAACCGATGTCTTCGGCCAGCGCCGCCTGTACGTTGGCCGCAACAGATTCAGGATCGGGAAAAAGGAGGGGGGAGGCAGGAGACATGAGACAAAATCTCAGTAAACGAAGCGTTCCCGCAGATTTTCCAGATTGAGGCTGGCGAGGAGGGCTTCGGCGCGGTTGCGGGCGCTGGGGTTGGTGGTTTCCGGCACGATTTTTTGGGCGATGATCAATTCATTTTTCATGGAATGTTCCCAGCCCACGAGTTCCGTCACGCGCACCTGATAGCCATGCGCTGTCAGCAGCAGGCAGCGCAGGACGTTGGTCACATGGCTGCCGAATTCGCGGGTGTGAATCGGGTGTCGCCAGAGTTCGGAGAACGGCGTAATCGTAAAACTCTCGTTTTTCCGGCGGCGCAGCTCGGCGGCAACTTCCGCCTGACAGCAGGGAATGAGCGCGATGAAACGCGCGGATTTGGCCAGCGCAAAGCGGATGGCATCGTCGGTGGCGGTGTCGCAGGCGTGCAGTGCCGTCACCATATCCACATGATCGGGAATTTCCGGCATGGTCGTGGCGGCTTCCACGGTGCGGCAAAAAAAGGCCATGCGCTCAAAGGCGAGCGTGGCCGCGAGTTTTTGCGCGTTGGCAACCAGTTCCGCCCGCGTCTCAATGCCGATCACCTGCCCCTCCGGGCGTTCTTTCAGAAAGAGATCATAGAGAATGAAGCTCAGGTAGGATTTGCCCGCGCCGTGGTCGACCAGATAAAAATCCCGGCCAGCAAGCTCGGCCAACAGGGGCGCCAGAAAATTGCAAAGGTGATAAACCTGCTTCAACTTGCGCCGCGCATCCTGATTCAGTTTGCCATCGCGGGTGAGAATGTGCAGGGTTTTCAGCAATGCCACGGATTGTCCGGGACGAATCTCCGGCGGCAGGGAAGGGGAAGTGTTTTTCATCCAGAACAACAATAGGATAAGCGGGTATTGGGAAGGTAATGGAGGGCAACTTCCGTCCGTCTCATTTCCTACCCCCGTCGCCAGCTCGTTCCCTGCGGACTGTCTTCCAGCAGGATGCCCGCGGCTTTCAATTGCGCGCGCAGGTGGTCGGCCTTCTGGAAGTCCCGCGCTTTTTTCGCGGCGCCACGCTCGGCAATCAACCCTTCGATCGCAGCGTCGGAAAGCGCCGTGCCGCCCACTGGAGCGTGCAAATAGGCTTCGGGATCGCGTTCCAGCAGCCCCAGAAGATTGGCCAGCGCGTGTAAAAGGCCGGAGGTTTCCGGCGCGCGGGTGCGGTTTGCTTCCTGCGCAAGCTCAAAGAGGAGCGCAATTGCGCCATGTGTGCCGAAATCATCCTCCATCGCCGCCTTGAATCTTGCGGCGGCAGGATGCGCCCAATCCAGAGAAACCGGCACGGGCGGCACGTCACGCAGGGTGAAATAGAGGGTATTCAGCGCCTCGCGCGCATCCCTCAGATTGGCTTCCGAATAATTGAGCGGACTGCGGTAGTGCGCGCGCAGGATGAAAAAGCGCAGCACCTCCGGATCACAGGTCTGCAAGACATCGCGGATGGTTGAAAAATTCTTGAGCGACTTCGACATCTTTTCATCATTGATGCGGATAAAGCCATTGTGCATCCAGTAATTGACGAAGATGCCGCCGTGCGCGCCTTCCGACTGCGCGATTTCATTTTCGTGATGCGGAAACTGCAAGTCCTGCCCGCCGCCATGAATGTCAAAGTGATTTCCCAGAAGCGCGCCGCTCATCGCCGAGCATTCCAGATGCCAGCCGGGACGCCCCGCTCCCCAAGGCGAAGGCCAGGACGGCTCGCCGGGGCGCGCGCTTTTCCAGAGCACAAAATCCAGAGGATCGCGCTTGGCGGTGTCGACTTCCACCCGCTCGCCCGCGTTCAGATCATCCAGCGATTTGCCGGAAAGCCGCCCGTAACCCGGAAAACTGCGCACCGGATAGAGCACGTCGCCATTGGTGGCTTGATAGGCCAGACCGTTTTTTTCCAGCGCCCTGATGAGTTCCAGCATCTGCGGCACATAGGCGGTGGCGCGTGGCTCGTGATCGGGAGCCAGTACATTGAGCGCGGCGGAATCCTCGTGCATCGCGGCGATGAAACGCGCCGTCAGGGCGTCGATGGATTCGCCGTTTTCCGCCGCCCGCTTGATGATTTTGTCGTCGATGTCGGTAATGTTGCGGACGTAAGTCACCGCAAAGCCACTCGCTTTCAGCCAGCGATAGACCGCGTCAAAGGAAACCATCACCCGCGCGTGCCCGATGTGACAGTAATCGTAAACCGTCATGCCGCAGACATACATTCGAATCTTGCCGGGTTCAAGCGGAACGAAAGGTTGTTTTTTTCGCTTGAGCGTGTTGTAGATGGCCAGCATGGCGCGAAATTCCGAAAAAAACCTGGCCTTTGGGGCACAGGGGAAAAGTTTGCTAGAATGCGAAGTTTGATTTTCACGCGAAGTATAGCATTCGCCATGCGCTTTTCCGTTCGCACCCGCATTCCCGCTGTGTTGATGGGGCTGCTTCTGGTCGCAAGCCTTCCTGCCGCCACCCGTACCCTGCCGGAAGTCCAGCGCCTCATCAAGGCTGGACAATACATTGAGGCGTTGACCCAGGTCGACGCCTACCTCGCCGCGCACACGCGGGATGCCCAGGGACGTTTCTACAAAGGGCTGATTCTCACCCAGCTCCAGCGGGATTCCGAAGCGGTCGCTGTTTTCACCCGCCTCACCGAAGAATTCCCGGCGCTGCCCGAACCCTATAACAACCTTGCCGTGCTCTACGCGCGGCAACAGCAATACGATCGCGCCCGCACGGCGCTGGAAAAGGCCATTCGCACCCATCCCGCCTACGCCGTCGCCTATGAAAACCTGGGCGACATCTATGCCCGCATGGCCAGCGAAGCCTACGGCAAGGCGTTGCAACTGGATGCCGCCAATGCCAACGCGCAAAACAAGCTCGCCCTGATCGGCGATCTGACCGGTATTCCCGGCCAGGTTCAGGCCGTCCCGCCGCCGGTGACGGTAACGCCGCCCAAGGTCACTCCCCTGCCGGCAGCGCCTGCCGCGCAGCAGGCCGACACACCGCCCGCGCCCGGCAAAACGGGAACAGGCGCGGCAACGCCTCCGGCGACAGGCAAAACCACGCCCCAGCTTCCGGCTGTGGCGGGTACGGCAACCGCCACCGCGCCGGTCAGGCTCCCGCCCCCCGAACCGCCCGCACCGGCAATCCGCGCGAACAGTTCCCAGGAACTTGAAAAAACCGTGCGCGACTGGGCAGCGGCCTGGTCACGGCAGGACATCAACGGCTATCTGGCCGCCTATGCGCCCAACTTCAGGACGCCGCGCGGCATCAGCCGCAAGCAGTGGGAAGCGGAACGGCGCGATCGCATCAGCCGTCCCAAATGGATCAAGGTGGAACTCTCCGATGTGCGGGTCAAGACCGAAGGGGATGAGGCGCGGGTTTCCTTCCGGCAATCCTATCGCGCCTCCAGCTTCAAGGGCGATTCCCGCAAGACGCTGGCGTTCGTTCGCGTGGGCAACCGCTGGTTGATTCTCGATGAAGACGTGCGTTGATGATTCTGTCCGCTGTTTCTTCCGGCTTTACCCGCTGGCGTCTTGCGTTTTTGCTCATCGTGGCCGGCGCGCTTCTGGGCGGCTGCCTCTATCTGGCCTTTGGCGACGGTAAAAAGGAAGCGCCCGCCACGGCGGAATCCGCCACGGTGGAGGAAGCAATCGATGATCTGCATTCGCAAGCCGCGCCCGCCGATCCCGAACCGGCATTGGACGACATCTACGCCGACATCGAAGCTGGCAGACTCGACCGCGCGCAGCAACATGTCGAGGCGCTGATCGCCCGCTATCCCAAGTTCCGCCTTGCCCATCTCATTCGGGGTGATTTGCTGCTGGCGCGGGTCAGACCCATTGCGGCGCTGGGCGCGGCGGAAGGCGTTCCGGCGGAAAAACTGGAAGATCTGCGCGCGGAAGCCCTGGCGCGTCTTTCCGGACACCGGAACAAGCCGGCACAGGATAGCGTGCCGCGCTATCTCCTGAAGATGCGCGACGATCAGCATTACGCCATCGTGATCGACACCACGAAGTCGCGCCTCTACCTCTTCCGCAACGACGCCGGCCAGGCGCGTCTGGAAGGGGATTACTATTTGACCCAGGGCAAGCTGGGGGCGGAAAAATTCGCGGAAGGCGACAAACGCACCCCCATCGGCGCTTATTACATTACTTCCTGGCTGCCGCCGGAAAAACTCCCTGACCTCTACGGCGACGGCGCCTTTCCTCTCAATTATCCGAATGAATGGGATAAACGCCGGGGACGTGGTGGTTCCGGCATCTGGCTGCACGGCACGCCTGCCGCCACCTATTCCCGCCCGCCCAAGGCTTCCGATGGGTGCGTGGTGCTCTCCAACCCGGATTTTGAACAGGTCCGGCAAAAGGTGCAGGTAGGTCTCACCCCGGTGATCATCAGCGGCAACGTGGAATGGGTATCGCCCGCCGACCTGCGCAAGGAAAGCGGAGAGGTTCAACGCGCCATTGAAACCTGGCGCGCGGATTGGGAAAGCCGGGACAGCGAACGCTATCTTTCCCACTACGCTTCCAGCTTTGAGAGCAACAGCCAGAACTACGCCGCCTTCGCCGCGCAGAAACGCGCCGTCAACAAGGGCAAAAGCTGGATCAGGGTACGGCTCAACCAGCTTTCCGTCTTTCGCGCACCCGGAACGGAACCGCTCGTGGTTGTAACCTTCGAGCAAATCTACGAAAGCAACAATCTTTCCAACACCATGATCAAGCGCCAATACTGGCAGCAGGAAAAAGGTGTCTGGAAAATCATCTACGAAGGCAAAGCCTGATTTTTATTGTGACTGGAGAACCCCCATGCTGAAAACCATTGCAAGACCCCTTTTGCTGCTGGCGACACTCTGTTGCTGCGGTTTTGTCGCTGCGGCGCCCTCCGTGGAGATCGTGACCAGCAAGGGACGCATCGTCATCGCGCTGGATGCTGAAAAAGCGCCCAAAACCGTGGAAAATTTCCTTGCCTACGCGAAGGCCGGTTTTTACGACGGCACCATTTTCCACCGTGTGATTTCCGGTTTCATGATCCAGGGCGGCGGTTTCACCCCGGAAATGGCGCAAAAAGCCCCCCGTGATCCCATTGAAAACGAAGCAAAAAACGGTCTCAGGAATCGACGCGGCGCCATTGCGATGGCACGTACTTCCAATCCTCATTCCGCCACGTCTCAATTCTTCATCAACCTCGTCGACAACGCGAGCCTCGACTATCCCTCGCCGGATGGCTGGGGCTATGCTGTGTTCGGCGAAGTGATCGAAGGCATGTCCGTCATCGACAAAATCGCCCAGGTGGCCACCGGACGGAAAAACGGCCATGCCGACGTGCCGATCGAACCTGTGCGCATCCAGTCTGTTCAACTCCTGTCTGTGGAAAAATAAACCATGACCACCATCAAACTCAGCACCAGTCAAGGGGATCTCATCCTCGAACTCGACGCCGAAAACGCGCCGGAAACCGTGAAAAACTTCGTCCAGTACGTGGAAGACGGCCATTACGACGGCACCATTTTCCACCGCGTGATTGGCAATTTCATGATTCAGGGCGGCGGCTTTGAACCGGGCATGAAGCAAAAGCCTACCCGCGACGCCATTGCCCACGAAGGCGAAAAGAGCGCGGCGGGCGGTTTGAAAAACCGGCGCGGCAGCCTTGCGATGGCGCGCACCAATGACCCGCACTCGGCCTCCGCGCAATTTTTCATCAACGTCGTCGACAATGATTTTCTCGATTTCCAGGCGCCGCAGGGCAATGCCTGGGGTTACTGCGTTTTTGGCGAAGTGCGCGAAGGCATGGAAGTAGTGGACAAGATCAGGAAGGTGAAAACCGGTCGCAACGGGTTTCACGATGATGTGCCGCTGGAAGATGTGGTCATCGAAAAGGCGGAAGTCATCGCGGCGTAAGAAGCTGTTGTCTTGAAAATCATCACGCAAGATGCGGCGGCTTATACCCCCTTCGTCACAAGCGAGGCGCGCAGCGACGCGGCAATCCAGCCACGTTGCTGCGCGCCTCGTGATGACGAAGTTTCGCTCTTGTTTCCGCCACGTTTCATTGCACCCTGATGCGCCAGTACAGGGGTACACCGTCCAGAAGTCGAAAAACCCGTTGGTTTCGCGGGACTTCCTTGGTACGTTTCTGGCTCTCTTTTCCTCTTTCCCCAAAAAAGCGTTATGAAACGTCGCCTTTTTCTTGCAGCCACCCTGGCCACTCTCTTCTCGCCTGCCACACTTGCAGCACCTGCAAAGAAAGCGGATCCGGCGAAAAAAACCAGGAATGCCACAAGCAAAAAAAGCAAAAAAAACGCGCGGGTCAGTACGAAAAAGCCTGCTGCGCGCAAGAGCGCGCCGCTTCCCGTCGCCGAACCGCAGACCTCCGCATGCCATTCGGTTCTGGATAATGCCCCCCCTGGCTCTTCCGCCACCCGCCTGCCGCCCGTACAAGCGCCAGAATTACCGGATGAATGGCATCTCTGGGAGATCGTGTTTACCCTGCAACGTCCGGCTGCCCGTGGCGAACAACGCTTGTGGCTGCCTTTACCCATGCGGCAGGATACGCGCTGGCAGCGCAATCTGGGCGCGCGCTGGCAGTACAACGGCGAAACCGGTGCGCTCGTCCGCCTGCCGGACGATGCGCTGGAAGCCTTTTATGGCGAATGGCCGGAAGGTCTGGCTCCGCGCCTTGTCCTCACCGCGCGGGTCGCAGCCGCCAACCGGCGCTTCGACGTTTCCCGCCGTTCCGTGCCGCCGGAACGCGAAGATTTGGTGCGCAAATTTCTGGCCGCTTCCCGGCAAATCCCCAATACGGGGCGCATCTACAGTCTCGCGCGCGCCATTGTCGGGCGCGTTGTCGATCCAGTGGCACAGGCGCGTCTCCTCTATCAATGGGTGAGCAACCACGCCGACTACAACCCCGATCTGCCGGGTTATGGTCAAGGCGATGTGAACGCCCTCATCGCCACACTGCCGGAACCCGTGCCGCCCGACTGGCGTTATGCGGGAGCTTCTGCTGACATTACCGGATTTTTCGTCGCGCTTTGCCGCGCCCTGGGGATTCCGGCGCGACGGGTATTCGGGATACGGGTCGGCGCGTCGCAAACCCTGGAAAGTCTGGGACTTTCCGGCACCGACGCCACGCGCGCCTTCCACTGCCGGGCTGAATGCTATGTGCCTGGTTATAGCTGGATCGGTGTCGATCCGGCCAGCGTTTGTCAGGCGAGCGTGACAGAAAACCTGAAGGCGGACGACGCCAAACGCCTCGCACTCCAGAAGCTGCTGTTCGGCTTCTGGGAAATGAACTGGGTTGCCTTCAACACCTCCGAAGACATCCGCCTGCCCGAAGGCGACGCGGAGCTTCCCTTCCTCGCGCTTCCTCGCCTCGTCAACCCGGAAGGCGAACTGGACGGCAGCGCCCCGAATGCCTTCGGCTACCGCATCGAAAGTCGTCCCCGCTAGCGCGGCTCAAGACCTGTCTGCCTCTGCGCGCAAACGCGCGATCAGTGCTGCCATCGCCTTGCCCCGGTGCGAACGTTGGTTCTTGACCTCCGGCGGCAGTTCGGCGGAAGCCACGCCGGATTCGGGATCGAAAAACAGGGGGTCATAGCCGAAGCCGCCCTCGCCCCGGTATTCGCGCAGGATTTCGCCGTGCCATTCTCCTTCCGCAATCAGCGGCTGCGGATCGTCGGCGTGGCGGACAAGGACGAGGGTACTGACGAAATGAGCGCGTCGATCCGTCACATTGGCCAACGCCGCCAGCAATGTTTCGTTGTTGCGCGCATCGCTTTTCGGCTCGCCCGCATAGCGCGCGGAATACACGCCCGGTGCTCCGCCCAGCGCCGCAACGCAGAGGCCGGAATCATCCGCGAGCGCGGGCAGCCCGGTATGCCGCGCGGCGTGGCGTGCCTTGGCAAGCGCGTTTTCCACAAAGGTGACGTGTGGCTCTTCCGCTTCCGGTACGCCAAAGGCGTCCTGCGGCAGCACTTCGATGCCCAGCGGCGCAAGCAGCGCCGCCAGTTCCTTCAGTTTTTTGGCGTTGCTGGAAGCGAGTACCAGTTTTTGCATTGAAATTTACCGCCCCTGTTCCAGCGCCGCGATGCGGTCTTCCAGGGAAGGATGCGAGGCAAAAAGCGCGGAAAGGCGTCCCCCCGCGATGCCCGCCGCCGCCATGTTTTCCGGCAGGGGTTCGGTAGACATTCCACCCAGACGCTTCAAGGCTGCGATCATTGGCTGTGCCTGCCCCAGATACTGGGCGCTGCCCGCGTCGGCACGGTATTCGCGCTTGCGGGAAAACCACGCCACCACGGCGCTGGCGAGAATGCCCAGCACGAGCTGCATCACCACCACGGTGATGTGGTAAGCAAGGCCAGGGGCGTGCGAATTTTCATTCCGTCCTTTGGAAAGCGCACTGTCGACCACAAAGCCAATCACCCGCGCAAGGAAGAAGACAAAGGTATTCACCACGCCCTGGATCAGGGTCAGCGTCACCATGTCGCCATTGGCGACGTGCGCGATTTCATGCCCCAGCACCGCCTCCACCTCGCTTCTGCTCATGCCCTGCAAGAGACCGGTGGAAACCGCGACCAGCGCCGCATTCTTGCGCGCGCCGGTGGCAAAGGCATTGGGTGCGCCTTCGTAGATGCCGACTTCCGGCAACCCGATATTGGCGCGGCGCGCGAGGCGCTCCACGGTCTGGACGAGCCATGCCTCGCGCTCTCCACGGGGATGCTGCGGGTCGATGACCTGCACGCCCATGCCGTGTTTGGCCATTGTTTTGGACATGGCAAGCGAAATCAGCGCGCCGCCAAAGCCAAATACCGCCGAAAATCCCAGGAGCGCCCCAAGATTCAGGCCGTTCTGGGTCAGGAAGCGGTCGACTCCCAACAGGCTTGCCACGATGGACAAAACCACCATGACCGCGATGTTGGTCAACAGCAGCAAAAAAATACGTTGCATCGGAAATTCTCCTTCGAGACAAGACAAACTCCGCAAGGCACGCGGGCGGGCGTTGCAGTATACAGGGCTTGGAGAATATGGCGCTGTATGGGTGGATTTCAAGCCGCTCAAGCTTGTTTTGGCAGAGTGCAGGCACGATGGCGCAACCTGCCGCTCAGGCCGGGCGCCGGTCGTTGTTGAGTTTCAGTACCTGCAAGACCTTGGCGGCGATTTCCTCGATGGATTGCGCCGAAGTATCCAGCCAGTGGATGCCTTCGCGGCGCATCATTTTTTCAGCCGCTGAGACCTCATGCCGACAATTGAGGAGGCTGGCGTAATGGCTGTTGGCGCGGCGTTCCTCGCGGATTTTTGCCAGCCGCACGGGGTCTATGGTAAGGCCAAAGAGCTTGCCGCGATGTTTTTCCAGACTTCGCGGCAGGTGATGGCGCTCAAAGTCTTCGGGGATCAGCGGAAAATTTGCGATCTTGAGGCCAAATTGCATGGCGAGGTAAAGCGAGGTTGGCGTCTTGCCGCAGCGGGAAACCCCCACCAGCACCACATCCGCCTCACCCAGCCCGTGGTCGGTCACGCCATCGTCGTGGTTCAAGGTGTAGTTGATGGCGTCGATGCGGTGGCGGTAGTCGCTGCTGTCCGGCGAACCGTGCGAGCGCCCGACGACATGACTGGAACGCATCCCCAGTTCTGCTTCCAGCGGCGCCAAAAAGGTCTGGAAGTAGGAAATGTAGAAAGCATCGGCGCGATGCACGATGTCCGCCAGATGTTGGTTGATGAGAGAGGCAAAAACGATGGGCCGAATTCCATCCGCCTGCTGCCGCGCGTTGATCCGCGCCACCACATCCTGCGCTTTTTCTTCGGTATCAACAAAGGGCAGGCGCACATGGGTGAAGGGAATGTGCTCAAACTGGGAGAGGAGGCTGTGTCCCAGGGCTTCGGCGGTAATGCCGGTGCCGTCGGAGACGAAAAACACAACACGAGCTTGAGACATGGCGGCTCCTTGGGCGCTTGAAGGGCTGAAAGGAAAAACGCGGGATGGTAGCCACAAGCCGCGCGCCACGCAATGCCTGGGTTGTTCCGCATGGCGAGCTTCCAATCTGTCCACCTTTGTAGCGCGATAGTTGGCTAGAATATCCGCCTTTCCAAAAGAGGACGCCATGAGCTTGCGAAAAGTGCCGGAACTCATCTGCCCCGCCGGGAGCCTTCCCGCCCTGAAAGCCGCCGTGGACAACGGCGCGGATGCCGTGTACGCCGGGTTCAGAAACGCCACCAACGCCCGCAATTTCGCCGGACTGAATCTGGACGACGAGACCCTGAAAAAAGGCGCGGCCTACGTTCACCAGCGCGGCAAAAAGCTCCTGATCGCGATCAATACCTTTCCCCAGCCCGGACGCGAACACGAATGGCAGCGCGCCGTCGATGCCGCTGTCCAACTGGGCGCGAACGCCGTGATCCTCGCCGACCTGGGACTTTTGGCCTACGCGCGCAAGAATCATCCCGGCCTTGCCCTGCATCTTTCCGTGCAGGGTTCCGCCACCAATTACGAAGCCATCGAATTCTGCCGCCGCGAATTCGATATCCGCCGCGTGGTGCTGCCGCGCGTGCTCACGCTCGCCCAGGTCAAACACCTGATTCAGCACACCCGTGTGGAAATCGAGGTGTTCGGCTTTGGCAGTCTCTGTGTGATGAATGAGGGACGCTGCTGGCTTTCTTCCTACGCGACCGGCGAATCGCCCAACACCGTGGGCGCTTGCTCGCCCGCCAGATTCGTGCGCTGGGAAAAACGTCCGGCCAGAACCGGCGAAGCGCCCGGCGAACACATGGACGCGCGCCTCAATGGCATCCTGATCGACACCTTCGCGCCCAGGGAACTGGCCGGTTATCCCACGCTCTGCAAGGGACGTTTCGAGGTCGAAGGCGACACCTATTACGCCATCGAGGAACCCACCAGCCTCAACGTGCTCGCCGTGCTGCCGGAATTGCTGGAGATGGGCGTTGCCGCGATCAAGATCGAAGGCCGCCAGCGCAGTCCGGCTTATGTCGCGCAGGTCACAGGCGTGCTGCGCGCGGCGCTGGACAAGGCCATCGCCGCCAGCAACGGCGGCAGCGGCTACGCAGTGGACAGCGGCTGGCAAACCAGCCTCGCCAAGGTCTCCGAAGGCCATCAGGCAACGCTGGGTGCTTACAATCGTCCGTGGCGCTGAAAGGAAATATCGCATGAAACTGGCTCTGGGGCCGCTCCTCTGGTTCTGGCCGAAAAACGAGGTGCTCGCCTTTTACGCCGAAATGGCGCGGATTCCGGCGCTCGACCGGATTTATCTGGGGGAGGCCGTCTGCGCGCGCCGCCAGCAACTGCGCGCCACCGACTGGATTGCGCTGGCGCGCGATCTGGCGGCAACCGGGAAGGAAATCATTCTTTCCGCTCAGGGGTTGCTGGAATCGGAATCCGATCTGAAAACCCTGCGCCGTCTTGCCGACGAAGGGTTGCCGCTGGAAGCCAACGATCTGGGCGCGGTGAGCATTGCCGCCGAACGTGGCCTGCCCTTTGTCTGCGGCCCGCATCTCAATGTCTACAACAGCGCCACCCTCGCCTGGCTCGCGCAAAAAGGCGCGATCGGCTGGGTGCCGCCGCTGGAAGCGACACGCGCCATGATCGCGCCCCTGCACGCCGCCAAACCCGCGAACCTCTTCACCGAAATCTTCGCTTTCGGCAAACTGCCGCTCGCCTTTTCCGCCCGCTGCTTCACTGCCCGCCATTACGACCTCAACAAGGACGATTGCCAGTTTCGCTGTCTGGAACATCCACACGGTCTCACCCTCAATACCCGCGAGGGGCAACCCTTTCTCACGCTCAACGGCATCCAGACCCTGTCGGCGCAGACCTGCTCGCTGCTCGCGCAAATGCCGGAACTGGCCGCAATGGGCGTAGACGCCGTCCGCCTCTCGCCGCAACAAGGCAATATGGCCGAGGTCATCGCCGCCTTTCAGAGCGCCAGCGCCGATCCCCCCCTGCCCGCCCCGGATACGGCGGGATTCTGCAACGGGTACTGGTTCGGCGATCCCGGCATCGTCTGGCATCAACCGGATACGGCATAATCGCAACATTTTCTGGAAGGAACCGTCATGCCCCCGCTCCCCGCCATCCCGGAATTTCATCTTCCCCAGTGGCTGCAACGCCTCCACCAGCGCCTGCCGCAGTGGCCGCACGCTATCCCGCTTTGCTGCGCGCTCAATCTGGGACTCAGGCTGAAGGCGCTGCCTGCTGATCTCCGCGCGCTCTGTGAAGGGAAAACAATACGCCTCGTTCTGGAAGACGGCGGTTCCGAGGCGCGCATCGTCTGCCGCAACGGCTGCTTTCATCCGGACTGGAAAGCCGCGGGCGAAGCCGATGTGACCTTTCGCGGCGAACTGCACGCCTACCTCAAACTGCTCACCCGTCAGGAAGACCCGGACACCCTCTTTTTCAACCGCCAGATTGCCATTGAAGGCGATACCGAACTGGGCCTGGGCATCAAGAACCTGCTGGACGCCCTGGACTGGCCGCCGCCGTTTCTGGAAAAGCTGAATGCGCCGTTCGAGCGCCTGTTCGGGCGCGGCCAAACCTGCGCTCAGCACGGCGCGGGTTCCAGCAAAAACAGCAATTGATCCGAGGACATCATCCCATGCGTATTCTGCACACCATGCTCAGAGTCGGCGACCTTGACCGCTCCATCCGTTTTTATACCGAAACACTGGGGATGCGGCTCCTGCGCCGCCAGGATTACCCGGAAGGGAAATTCACCCTCGCCTTTCTGGGCTACGCGCCGGAAGAAAGCAGCGCCGTTCTGGAACTGACCCATAACTGGGATACGGAAAAATACGACCTGGGCAACGCCTACGGCCACATTGCCATCGGCGTTCCCGACGCAGTTGCCGCCTGTGCCGGCATTCGCGCCAAGGGTGGAAAAATCCTCTACGACGCAGCGCCCATGATGTTCGACAAAAACATCGTCATCGCCTTCATCGAAGACCCGGACGGCTACGCCGTGGAACTCATCCAGCAGGCGTCATGAGCGGTTCATCGTAAAACTGGCTCCGGTAAGAAAGGTGCGAAGGTCGGGCCCCCGGCCTGAAGGCATAGGTATCTACACACCTTGTTCCCCTGCGTAATATTGCTGCGCATGCAGGACGGAATCGGCAAAGATTCTGAGTTGCTCAGGGGAATAGTGCTCAAGGGTTTCGAGCATGGCGAAGCGCATGAAGACCCCCTTGAGCAGTGCAGGCATGGCTTGACGAACGGGACGCATGGCTCAGAACCGGTAATTCACCCTGAAACTCCCCGTCACCCCCTCGCGTCTGCCGGTGTAACCCTGCACGCCAAAATCCAGCGTCAGGGGTTTTTCCGCTGTGGGATTCAACGTAAAGCCTGCTTCCAGCATCCCTGTATTGCCTTTCAACTTCGGCGTATCGAGCCGGTAGCCGTGGATGCTCGCCTTCGCCTTGCCGTCGTATTCACGTTCCCAGGCCGCGCCCAGATAAAGGTTTCCGTTTTGGCTCACGCGCTGGTTCCATCTTGTACCCAGGCGGGTGCGTTGCGAATCGACGGCCTGGAATTTCACGGGTTCGCCGGTGGTGAGGCGCACCGTGTCCGCGCCCTGACGGCTCCATAAAAACTGGCCGTAGAGTTTCAGGCTGGC
>JAISWQ010000064.1 GCA_031271025.1 Zoogloeaceae bacterium
GAAATGGTCTCGAAACGCGGCTGACTGGCAGGAGAAAGCGCCCGGTAAAGCGCCTCGCGGGAAATGCCGGAAAGCCTGGCAATTTCCGTCATGCCGCGCGCGCGGGCTACTGTGCCGAGTGCGTGCGCAAGATACGCGGGGTCGTCCTCCTCCATGACGAGGGTCAGGTATTGCGCGATAGCCTCCTCGTCGGAGAGGTGTCCCGCGATGTCAAACACCGGCAGTTCGGAGATTTTGATTTTTTTGTCGGTCATGATTCAATCCTCCAGAGTGAAGGCCAATTCAATGGCGCGGGCGATGTCCGCGTCCTGTGTGGATTTGTCGCCGCCGCCCAGCATGACGATCAACGTGTTGCCGCGCTGGATATAGTACATGCGCCATCCGGGGCCGAAGAATTCGCGCATTTCAAAGACGCCTTTACCCACCGGCTTCACGTCCCCAAGATTGCCAAAGGCAGCCTTGTCGAGTCGCTTCATCAGGCGGCGGCGCGTCATGGTGTCCTTGAGGCCGAAAAGCCAGTCCAGGAATTCGGGAAGCGGGCGAATCGCGTACATGCCGGGCAGTGTAATCATTCGGTTACGGAAGTCAAGCCGTCGAACGCGCTCACAGTGGCAATCCGCTCAATTTTTCCCCTGTCCGGCAATGAAATCGCAAATGGCGTCCACCGTGGACAGTTCCAGATCAGATAGATCGGCAGACACAACACCTGCCGCGCCAGCCGGGGCGCGGTGGGCAGGTTGTCGGCACGCGCGCGACCCGCGGATAAAGACACATCGCGGCCAGACTGTCCTCGCCACGCTCAAACGCCACGCCCAGAATCCGGGTGTATCGCGGTTTTCCAGGGACGCGCGTCTACCCACGAGGCCACGTCGACCAGCTCCGGGATGAAATGCTGGCGATAAAGAAAATCGGAAAAATCCTGCAAGGCGCCTACTGCCTGTTTGTCGAACCCGGTTCTGAGCCGCAGATGCGCGTCTTCGCCATAGGCAACGCTCACCCAGTATTCGCTGCTATTGGTTTCACGCGCCAAAAAACGGCGGGTTTCGCCAGGATGCCGATGCGCCCAGGCTTCGGCACGCCACACTTCTTCCAGCAACCGCACCACGACGTCAAAATGACGTTCCAGCAGAGGCTGGTCTACCGTCAGCGTGCGCGGCGTCCCATTGTTGCTGCGGATCAGCGGGTCAGGATGCAGCCCTACGTCGATCACCGTATATAAACCCAACCTGTCTGCCGTTTGCGCCGCGTCTACGCCTTTGAGGAAAATGGCGTCCACTTTTCCGCGAATCAGCCCCAGCAGTTCCGCGCCCTGCCCGGACCGGGGTATGCCAAAAACATGGCCGCCTGCCACGCTCTGTGCCGGAACATCATCGCAGGAGCCGCCGCTGATCGGAAAATCCACGATCTCCATGTCGGAGAGCGTCAGGCCATCCAGCTTCAGGGCATTTTCCAGCGCCCGCAACGCCTGGGCGCGCTGAAAATCAATCTGGGCTGTGGCACACTTCGGCACTCCAAAACGCCGGCCTTTCAGATCCCTGGTCACCTCGATGCCGGAATCCGGCAAGGCAAGAATCCGTTGTGTTTCATCTTCCCAGGAAAGCCCGATGAGGCTGGTTTTCCGCCCTGCTGAACGTGCCCAGAGCGCCGGAATACTGCCGCCGTGGCGCACAGACAGCTCACTGGTTTCCCGCAACGACCGGATGGCGGTGCATTGTCCTCGCAACCCTTCTTCCAGCCATCCCTTTTGTACCGCAATCCCGGAATCGGCGGATACCGGACAACGGGTATACCAAAGTGTTTCCAGAGCACTCATGCTGTATCCTCAACGAAATCGGGAAACGCTTTCAGCAAAAACTGACTCCGGTTGGCAGCGTCCCCTCAGGGATAACCCTGCATGGGAGAGGGGTAAGCGCCCCCATGCGTTGTTGTCGCCCGGTCATGGGCGCGCATTGAAACACGCAGAAACCAGGCCAAAAATCAACCCATTGATTTAGATAGAAAAACTCCCTCTTTCCCCGGATGTCCTGTTGTTTTTCGAACACATCGCCTTGCCAACTGCTGGTTTTTGCTCAAACCCTTATTCTGTCCCGCAATGACGAGGTGGGAGGATTGGCGCGGAATTGCGTCTTTCGCGGGGGCGAAGGGGTTGCTGATTTCCTGATTCCTGACCAACCGCCGTCCCTCTCCCGGTCTTCGGCTACCCTTTGCAGGATGCAAGCCCTCTCCCGCAAGCGGGCAAGGGAAAAACCTTGTGTTCACCTTGTCATTGCGAGGAGCGAAGCGACGTGGCAATCCAGATGGCCTTGAGGTATGCACCAACTTTCTGGAAAACCGCGCCAAGGGGAAATCAAGAATCATGAACAGGTTCTACAGGCGCTGCGCGTAATATTCCACAACCAGTTGCAGCTCAATCGGGAAGGGCACATCACTGGCTGCGGGCAAATGCGAAATGCTGGCCACGCGTTGCGGCTCATCCCAGTGCAGCCATTCCGGGCGAATCAGCGCCGGTTCCGCCAGCGTTCCCTTGACGCAATCCAGTTTTGCGCTACGCTCGCTCAATGCAATGACATCGCCGATATTGACCCGGTAGGAAGGAATGTCGACGCGCCGGCCATTGACACAAAAATGTCCATGATTGACCAACTGCCGCGCCGCCGGAATGGTGGGCGCGAAACCGGCGCGAAAAACCACATTGTCAAGCCGCCGTTCGAGAAGCTCCGCCAATTTTTCGCCTGTCGCGCCCCGGCTGCCGCGCGCTTCGCGCACCAGGCGACGCAACTGCTTTTCAGTCAGACCGTAGTTGACGCGTAATTTCTGTTTTTCCATGAGCCGCAAACCGAAATCGGATTTTCTGCGCATTTGAGCGCCATGCTGTCCGGGCGAATGCGGACGGGCACTGATGCTCTTGCGGGAAAGTCCAGGCAAATCAAGACCAAGGGCACGCATCGCCTTCAGGCGCGGACCAGTAAAACGGGACATCTGTTTTCTCCTGATAAAGTTGATTTTTGTCTCCGAACCGGCGGTTCGGAAGACGACGGCTTCAATGCAGACGTAACGTATCCTGAAAGAAGCACGGGTATCCTGGTGAATCGGTTTTCTCCATGTACTGCATCGTGTACATGATTTCGTTCCAGGTGCAGTACAGCCGGTAACAGGTATGGCGCAGCGGCTCAGCGAGGCTGGCATCCACTGCCAGACGTTCCAGATGCTGTAATAACGCCTGGCAACGCGCGGCGCTTATGCCGTGTGTATTGGCAGAAGACAGCAGATGCAGGGCAGCGGCAATGGAGAGTTGCGGGTTTTCCGGGTATTCCGGATCGTGATCGTTCATGTCGCCTCTGGGTAACACGATTTGCTGAAACCGCCTATGTTAATGAGAATCGATTTTATTTGCAACCATCAAACGCAGCAGGAGCCGGGTAATCACGCGATGTTGCCTCCCTTGGTTCCGCAACGCCGAAAAGGGTGCGATTCCGGTTCCGTGACCCACTCCTGGCGCATTTCCACATGTCCGTGACCTTTTTCCACTTTCACCTTTTCTGGCACAAGGTCGTCTGGACGCCACGCAGAAGACACGTTATAGTAACGCCCCTTCCACGCGCCCGTAGCTCAGATGGATAGAGTACTGCCCTCCGAAGGCAGGGGTCGGACGTTCGAATCGTCTCGGGCGCGCCAGTTCACCATTTCCCTCTGTGTTGTCATAAAGCTGAGGGGCTGGCCGCTGCGTCAGCCTTTTCTGGTGCAATAGCCATGATTTTGTTGAGGGTAATCACGGCAGTGGCAAGATGCAGCAGAGGCATGCGGTAGGCAAATCAGTCTTCTCACAACAGAGATTCTTGGTTATGAATTGCACCCGCCTGGAGAGCTTCCTTTTTTTCCTGCGCTAGAATAACGGCCTCTCCCTTTTCCTGTATCCGCCATGTCTGAATTTCACTACGACGTTTCACTTGCCGATTTTGAGGCCCGCGTCATCCAACCTTCGCTGGAAGTACCAGTTCTGGTGGATTTCTGGGCGGAATGGTGCGGCCCCTGCAAAACCCTGAAACCCTTGCTGGAAAAGCTGGCGCAGGAATATCAGGGGCGTTTTCTGCTCGCCAAGGTGGATGCGGACGCCAATCCTGAACTTTGCCAGTATTTCAATGTGCGCAGCATTCCCACCGTGGCCATTCTGGTTGGCGGTCAGCCCAGAGATGGTTTTACCGGCGCATTGCCGGAAACCCAGATTCGTGCGTTCCTGGATCGCCACGTACCGCCACCCGCCGCTGATTTACGCGCAGAAGCGAAAACCCTGGCTGAAGCGGGCGACTGGGCAGGCGCGCTGGTCATTCTGACGCGCGCAACGCAGAACAATCCTCAGGATGAAGGCGCGCGGCTGGACGCGGTGGAAGCCCTGCTGGAACTGGAACGTGAAGAAGAAGCGCAAAGTCTCCTGCAACTGGAATACACGACCGAAACAGCACGCGCCGAATCCCTGCGGGCGCGGCTCAAGCTCAAGGCGAATGCGACAGAAGTCGCGCCCCTGCTGGCGCAAGTCGCTGCCAACCCGGATGACCACAGTGCCCGTCTCGCCCTTTCTCGCGCCCATGCGGGCAACGGCGATTACGCCGCCGCGATGGAAGCGGCGCTGGAAGTCATCCGCCGCGACCGCCAGTTTGGCGAGGAAGCCGGACGGCATCTGTTGCTGGAGTATTTTCAGGCACTCGCAGGCAACACGCACCACGATACGCTGGTACGTCAGTATCGCCGCGCTCTTTCCGCCCTGCTGCACTGAGAATCTGTTCACAATTTCTGATTTTCCCTGGCTCCTTCTCACGCACCTCGTCAACAAGATCTACAGCCTGATCATGATCAGGCTGTAGAAATGTGGGGCCAGCCGTTTATTCTTCGTCCCGCCGCCGGTAGGAACGGGGGGACGGATGGGGTTTCCACTCACGGTTGCCTTCCCGATTGCCATCGCGGTTGCCGGGATAGTCGCCGTTGCCGCCGGGACGCGGACGGCGCGGCGGACGCGCGTCTGCCGCAGGAGGAGGCGCTCCGCCGGTATCCGGGGCGATGTTGAGCTGGCGACGGCGCACCCAGGCGCTTCTCAGGGTTTGCAGGGTGTCGCGCGGCAGATCGTTGGGCAGATCGACCGTGCTGTAATCCCCATGCAGTTCGATGCGGCCAATGAGGCGGCTCGGCAGATTGCCCTCGTTGGCGATCGCGCCCACGATGTCCTTGGGCATGACCCCGTGGTTGCGGCCTACTTCAATGCGATAGCGCATCATCACCACGGCGTTGCCGCGATCATCTTCGCTGACGTCCTGGGCGAAGGCGCGTGGCGGACGCGGTTCGCGCGGCGGACGCGGCGGACGATCATGCTCACTCCGCTCGCGCTCGAAGCGAGGTTCGCGCTTCTGGAACTCCCCTCCCTGGCGCTGCGGTTTTTCTTCCAGACGCAAGGGACGATCCTTCTGCGCGATGAACGCCAGAGCCGCCGCGATTTTTTCCGGCATGGCTTCCTGCTCCGTGGCCAGATCATTGACCAGCGTCTCAAAGAAATCCAGGTCTTCCGAGGTGAGGATTTTTCCGATTTTTTCCTTGAAAATCGCAATGCGCCGATTGGTCACGGCCTGTTGCGAAGGCAGCGCCAGATGCTCGATTGGCTGGCGCGTCACCCGCTCGATCGCGCGCAGCATCCGAATTTCACGCGGCGCGACGAAGAGGATGGCGGTTCCGGCGCGTCCGGCGCGTCCGGTGCGCCCAATGCGGTGCACATAGGCTTCGGCATCGTAGGGAATGTCGTAGTTGATGACATGGGAAATGCGTGGCACATCGATCCCGCGCGCGGCTACGTCGGTAGCGACGATGATGTCGAGCTGGCCGGATTTCAGTTGCTCGATCACCCGTTCCCGCGCCTGCTGGTTCATGTCGCCGTTCAGGGCCGCCGCTGCGTAACCGCGCGCTTCCAGCTTCTGCGCAAGGTCTTCGGTCGCAAGCTTGGTGCGCACAAAGACAATGGCGGCATCCAGATCTTCTTCCACTTCCAGGATGCGGGTCAGGGCATCCAGCTTGTGCAGGCCGGAAACCTGCCAGAAGCATTGGCGGATGGCGGAAACCGTCTGGGTCGCCGCCTTGATTTTGACGTCTTCCGGGTTGAGCAGGTAATTCTGCGCCACCCGGCGGATGTCATTCGGCAAGGTGGCCGAAAAAAGCGCCGTCTGCCGTTCCGCCGGGATGTGCTCCAGAATCCACTCCACATTTTCGATGAAGCCCATGCGCAGCATTTCATCGGCTTCGTCCAGCACCAGCGTTTTCAGGTTGGCCAGCGTCAGGCTCTTGCGTTCGAGGTGATCCATGATCCGCCCCGGCGTTCCCACCACGACATGCGCCCCGCGCGCCAGTTGCTTCAACTGAATGCCATAGCTCTGACCACCGTAGATCGGCAGCACGTGAAACCCAGGCAGATATTTGGCGTAGCTCGCAAAGGCTTCCGCCACCTGCAGGGCGAGTTCACGGGTTGGGGTGAGAATCAGCGCCTGCGGCGCGGTTTCCTTCAGATCCAGACGGTCGAGAATGGGGATGGCAAAAGCAGCCGTTTTGCCTGTACCCGTTTGCGCCATACCGAGCAGATCACGCCCGGAAAGCAGAATGGGAATGCTTTGCGCCTGGATGGGCGACGGCGTTTCGTAGCCGACCTCCGTCAGCGCGCGCACGATGGATTCGGAAACGCCCAGATCGGAAAATCCGGGACTGACCTCGGCCTCGCTCAGGGCTTCGGGCGCAACTTCCTCTGGCGCTGCCGCGCCGGTTTCTTGGATGAATTCAGACATGACTTACTCCCAATCGACGCCTTTGCGGCGTCTATACACAAAAGACACAGAAAATACGAACGCCACCGGGGCGAGCACAATCAGCACAACGGTTGCAACAACCGGAAAACCCTGCACCCTACGCGGAACCTTGCCCGCCGTTCGAGGCCGCTATTTTCCACGAAAAACAGGGAAACGCCAAATCAGATAAAAAGAACGCTCGAAGTCAGCCTTTCCCCTTGTTCTCCGGCCTTTGCCGCTCGATCATTCCGGCGGACAGGGAGCTATAGAGCGGCGGGCTGAAAAAGCGGGAAATGCCGGAAGAAATGAGGGAAACCATCATCAGCCCCAGCACGATGGAGTAGCCGTCCGCCATTTCCATGACGATGACAAAGGAGGTAATCGGCGCTTGTGTCGTTGCGGCGAGAAACCCCGCCATGCAGAGGGTGAGCAGCATGGCGGGCGCGTCCACTTGCTGCAACAGGGGTGCGAGGTTGTGCCCCAGACCCGCGCCGATGGCAAGCGAAGGCGCAAAAATGCCGCCCGGCAGGCCGGAAAGATAGGCGATGAGCGTCGCCACAAACTTGACGGGCGCAAAATGCCAGGGCAGATTGCCCTCTTCCGCTTCCAGCAGGGCGCGGGTCTGTTCCAGCCCGCTGCCGAAGGAAATTCCGCCGGAAACATAGCCCAGCGCCGCCACCAGAAAACCACAGCAGGCGGCAAAGCGAATCGGGCGTTTTTCCCGAAAGCGCGCCAGC
Source organism: Zoogloeaceae bacterium (assembly GCA_031271025.1). Lineage (GTDB taxonomy): Bacteria > Pseudomonadota > Gammaproteobacteria > Burkholderiales > Rhodocyclaceae > Azovibrio. The sequence goes on from JAISWQ010000064.1 coordinate 7,550, forward strand.
CACCCCTGCCAACGGGATGCGCCCAACACCATGATGCGGGAAAACAAGCCGCCCGCCACGCCGCAAACGAGCGCCGCCAGCGCCACCGCTTTCAACTGGTCGCTGTCGCCGCCAATGATGAGGATGCCGCCGCCAAAAAAATTGCCGCTGTTGCCCATCAGCGCCTGCGCTGTCACCCCGGCCAGCACAATGGCGGTAATGACCAGGCCGGACATGCGGGTTTCCACGCCGCGCGTCAGTTCCTCGATGGCGAAGAGAATCCCGGCAAGCGGCGCGTTGAACGCGGCCGCAATGCCCGCAGCGCCGCCCGCCACGAGAAGATGCTGGCGCTGTATGCCCAGCGACGTTGGCAAAAAACCGTGAATGGCATTCATCAGCGAAGCGCCCACCTGCACGCAGGGGCCTTCCCGTCCCAGCGAAAAACCACAACCCAGGGCGCTTGCGCCCACCAGAATCTTGCCGAAGATGATGCGAACGGAAAGCAGTGGTTTCCAGTTCCGCCATTCCGGGGGACGCCGCAATTCCGCCTGTACCTGCGGAATGCCGCTGCCTTCCGCGCCCGCGAAAAAACGGCGGGTCAGCCAGACGCAGAACGCGCCGCCCAGGGGCGTCAATACAAAGGGCAACCAGACATGCCGCGCCGCCGCCGTGACGAACCACTGCCCCAGCGCGGAAGAAAGTTCGGCAAACAGCACCGCCAGCACGCCGACGCCCACCGCGCCACCCCAGAACACCAGACGTCCCAACCAGAGCGTCAGGTAATCCGCCTGCGGACGCCGGAACGCTTCGCGCAGGCGTTTCAGGTCGATGCCGAAGAGACTTGACCGGTCTGACATGATATGCCCTTCAGGTATTTTCCTTCGGGAAAGACAGGTGCAACCGGGTGCGCCATCGCCCCGAAATGCCCCGCCGTGGTGCGTGCCTCACGTCCAGGAATCTGTTGTTCATGATTTTCGACAAACCGCTTTTCCAGGCCATCCTTGCGCGGCCTCAACCGCGTGTTCGAGCCGGCGCAAGGCTTCTGTGAGTGTCGCTTCGGTGCAGCCGAAGTTGAGGCGCACCCAGCCCGGCGTGCCGAAATCCGCGCCGTCGGAAAGCCCCAGACCATGTTCCAGAAAATGCGCCACAGGATCTTTCAGTCCCAATTCCCGTACATCCAGCCAGGCCAGATAGGTCGCTTCCACATGGGTCATGGAAAGTCGAGGCAAGGCAGCCACCGTCGCCTCCAGCCGGTCGCGGTTGCGGGCAAGCACCCTCAGCAATGCTTGACGCCAGGGTTTTCCTTCCCGGAAAGCCGCCGCACAGGCCACCAGTCCCAGCACATTCACATGCGGCACGATGCCCGCCATGACCTGGGTCACGCGGCGGCGCAGGCGGGCATCCGGCACGATGGCAAAGGCGCAACTCAAGCCCGGCACGTTGTAGGTTTTGGAAGGCGCCATCAGGGTGATCGTGCGCTCCGCCATGCCAGGCAGGGCGGCAAAGGGCTGGTGGCGCAAACCAGCATCCAGCAGGAGATCACAATGAATTTCGTCGGAACAGACGATCAAGTCGTGTCGTGCGGCAAACCCGGCAAAATCCCGCAACTCGGCGATGCTCCAGCAGCGCCCTACCGGGTTGTGTGGATGGCAAAGCAGCAGCAGTCCCGGATTTTCTCGCAGAACGGCGGCTTCCAGCGCCGCCCAATCGACCTGCCAGCGGCGATCGGCCAGCGTCAGCGGCACGCGACTGAGCGCGCGTCCGGAAAGGCGTGGCGCGGAGAGAAAAGGGGGATAGATCGGCGTGCAGGTCAACACCCCGCCTTCGACCGCGCGGCAGGCCACATTCAATCCCACCACCAGTCCCGGCAGCCAGACGATCCATTCCGGATCAATCTGCCAGCCGTATTCCGTCGCAAGGTGTTCGACCACCGCGCCGTTCTGTTCGGGCAGCGGCTCGCCATAGCCCAGCACACCGTGCGCAAGGCGTGCCGACACCGCTTCCAGCACGGCGGGAGGCGCGGGGAAATCCATGTCCGCGACCCACAGCGGCAGTACATCAGGTGGATAACGCCGCCATTTCTGTGAATCTGTATTGCGCCGGTCAGGCGTGTTGGCAAAAACAAACATCGTATTCTCGGAGAAAAAGAAGCGCAGGGAACCCCCCGGTACCCCCGCGCCTGAAAAAGCAGAAGCCTCAGAAAACCTCAGAAACCCGCATCCACGCCACGTTCCCCTCCCGCAACCTGAGGAAACTCAAATTTCCAGCGTGCCATAAAGCGCGGTTGAAAGGTAACGCTCACCGAAAGAAGGCAGGGGTGTAACAATGAGCTTGCCCTTGTTTTCCGGGCGGGCGGCAAGAATCAGCGCCGCGCGCACGTTCGCGCCGGAGGAAATGCCCGCCAGCAAGCCTTCCTCGGCGGCAAGGTGACGCGCGGTGGCAAAGGCATCCTCGTTCTTGATCGTGATGATTTCGTCGTAGATTTGCGTATTCAGGATGGGCGGCACAAAGCCCGCGCCTATGCCCTGAATGGCGTGCGGCCCCTTGGCGCCGCCGGAAAGTACCGGCGAGGTATCCGGCTCCACCGCCACCACCCGCACGGAAGGTTTTTTTGCCTTCAGCACCTCGCCCACGCCAGTCAGGGTGCCGCCCGTGCCCACGCCCGCCACAAAAATATCCACCTTGCCTTCGGTATCGCGCCAGATTTCCTCGGCTGTCGTTTTACGGTGAATTTCCGGGTTGGCCGGGTTTTCAAACTGCTGGAGCACCAGATAACGGGAATCGGCCTCGGCCAGTTCGCGGGTTTTGTTGATCGCCCCGCTCATGCCTTCATGACCAGGGGTGAGAATCAGTTCCGCGCCGTAAGCGCGCAGCAGAAGACGACGCTCACGGCTCATGGTTTCCGGCATCACGAAGGCCGCGCGCAGGCCGCGCGCGGCGCAGACCATCGCCAGACCAATGCCGGTGTTGCCGGAAGTCGGTTCCAGCACAATGGTATCCGGCTTGATTTTGCCCTCTGCTTCCGCCGCGTCGATCATCGCCGCCGCAATGCGATCCTTGACGCTGTGCGCGGGATTCAGGAATTCCAGCTTGACCGCGATCGTGGCAAAGGCATTTTTGCTCAGGCGGTTGAGACGCACCAAGGGCGTGCCGCCGATCAATTCCGTGACGTTGTTGGCAATGGCCATTTTGCAATGCTCCGGGGGAAAAAAGAAAGCAGCGAGTCTAACCCTTTCCAAAGCGCACGATAAGAATGAACGGTTCTAGGCTTATGCCAAACCAGACGCGCGGGGCGGGAAGCGGGTTTTACCCGCGCCGCATGGAATCGAAAAACTCGTTGTTGGTTTTCGTCGCCTTGATTTTTCCCAGAAGAAAATCCATCGCTTCCAGATCGTCCATCGGGTAGAGCAGTTTGCGCAGCACCCACATTTTTTGCAGGACGTCGGGCTTCAACAGGAGTTCCTCGCGGCGGGTGCCGGAACGATTGACATTGATCGCCGGATACATGCGCTTTTCCGCCATGCGCCGGTCAAGGTGGATTTCCATGTTGCCGGTGCCCTTGAATTCCTCGTAGATCACGTCATCCATCTTGCTGCCGGTTTCGATCAGGGCCGTGGCAACGATGGTGAGCGAGCCGCCTTCCTCGATGTTGCGCGCCGCGCCGAAAAAACGTTTGGGCTTTTGCAGCGCATTGGCGTCCACGCCCCCGGTCAGCACCTTGCCGGAAGCCGGCTGCACGGTATTGTAGGCGCGCGCCAGACGGGTGATGGAATCGAGCAGGATGATGACATCCTTTTTCATTTCCACCAGACGCTTGGCCTTTTCGATCACCATTTCGGCAACCTGCACATGGCGGACGGCGGGTTCGTCGAAGGTGGAAGCCAGCACCTCACCGCGCACGGTGCGAGTCATTTCGGTCACTTCTTCCGGGCGTTCGTCGATGAGCAGGACGATCAACACTGCTTCCGGGTGATTGCTGGTGAGGGCATGCGCGATATGTTGCAACATCACGGTCTTGCCTGACTTGGGCGGCGCCACCAGAAGCGCGCGCTGCCCTGCGCCTATGGGGGCGATCATGTCGACCACCCGTCCCGTGATGTTTTCCTCGGCCTTGATCGGACGCTCCAGCGTCAAATGGCGCGTCGGATGCAGCGGCGTCAGATTTTCGAACATCAGCTTGCTCTTCGTGACCTCTGGCAGAGCGCCATTGATCGTGTCAAGCTTGGTGAGCGCGAAATAGCGTTCGCCATCTTTTGGGGTACGGATCTCGCCTTCGATGGTGTCGCCGGTACGCAGGTTGAAGCGGCGGATTTGCGAAGGGGAAACGTAGATGTCGTCGGTATTGGACTGGTAGTTGGTATCCGGCGAGCGGAGGAAACCAAAGCCGTCGGAAAGAATCTCCAGTGTGCCGTCGCCATAAATCGGCTCGCCCTTGCGGGCTTGCGAACGCAGGATGGAAAACACCAGTTCATGTTTGCGAAGCCGGTTGGCGGCATCGATATTGAGGCTGGTCGCCATTTCGACCAGTTGGCTGACGTGCAGGAGCTTGAGTTCGGAAAGATGCATGAGGACGCGGGATCAGAGACACAACAAGGGAAAGACCGAGGAAAAGGAAATTCTCGGCAAAAGAGATATTCGGGGAAAAACAAAAGATGGGGAAAACAACTCGTTTCGGTAACGCTCCGGCGCAATCGCCTTCTGGTGTGCAATGTGCGCCAAACCCGACCGGGCGGGTTTGGCGCGGGAGGATAGGGGATTTACAGGTTGCTGTCAATAAATGCGGTGAGTTGCGGTTTGGTCAGTGCGCCTACCTTGGTGGCGATCACATCGCCATCCTTGAAAATCATCAGGGTAGGGATGCCGCGAATACCATAACGGGCGGGGATGGTCTCATTCTTGTCGATATCGACCTTGGCTACTTTCAGACGGTCGGCATACTCGCCGGCGACATCATCCAGAATCGGGGCGATGGCCTTGCAGGGACCGCACCATTCCGCCCAGTAATCCACCAGCACAGGTTGCGCTGCGTGCAGCACTTCGGTGTCGAAAGTATCCTCGGTAACATGTTGGATGTGTTCGCTCATGTATTGCCTCTTGCAGTAAGAAAGAACCCGCGCGGCAACGCGGGTGAAATCACGGCGGCAATGCTAACCCAAAAACTTTTGCGTGGGAAAGGGTTTTTCGCAAGGCTTGCGTACATCTTCGCACCGCTGTGCACCCTGGATGGATCGTGATGAAGTAGCCGCTGTTTATTTTTGGGCATACAGGGAAAAAAGGGATTCCAGCGGAAAATCCTGTCGCCGTCTCAGGAGCGAAGCCCGCAGATGGCGGAAATTACGGGTGATGCGCCAGGCGCTCAAGGGGCGGGCATAGAGGCGCAGATCCAGCACATCGATCAAACCAAAGGATTGTGGCAGATCGCTTCCGGTACGCGGCAGCGCCAGAATGTTGCCCAGATGCAAAGCGCGAAAATAGACGCCTTTTTCATGCAGTTCGCGGATAAAGCCCGCAAGATCGGGGAGAAGCGGCGGAATGGTTTCCGGTGTTCGAGCCAGTAGCGTCTCCAGTGTCACACCTGGCAGGGGACGATAGCAGCAGCCGGAAAGGCCACGCTTTTGATCCACCCAAAAGGTTTCTATCTCCTCTGGTACCACGAAACCACGCGCCGCAAGCGCAGCGGCGTTGCGGGCGAAGCGTTCGGCAGGCGGAAAAAGCCGCGCCCGCCAGACGTGACGGCGCAGGTGAAAAAGTTTCAAAAACTGCCCATTCGCCAGCCGCGCCACCTTGACCCCGCGTTCATCCTGTTCCAGCGCCTCGGCATTGGCAAGCCAATCCGCCAGCGTCTCCCGCGACAGCGCCCGCATCCCCTTCAGCCCGCAATCATGAGGCCATCGACCAGGATGGAGCCGGTTTGTTTGGAACCGCGAATGTGCACATCCTTGCCAATGGCGCGGATGTTCTGGAACATGGCGCGCAGATTGCCCGCAATGGTGATTTCTTCCACCGGATGAACCTTCTCGCCATCCTCCACCCAGAAACCCGCCGCGCCGCGCGAATAATCTCCGGTCACGCCATTGACTCCGTGCCCCAGGAGTTCCGTTATCAGAAGACCGCGCCCCATGCTGCGCAGCAGGGCAGGGAGATCGTGCGCGCCCGGCTCCAGCAACAGATTGTGGCTGCCGCCCGCGTTGCCGGTGCTGGGCAGACCGAGTTTGCGCCCGGAATAAACGCCAAGAAAATAGCCTTGCAGGACGCCGTTTTTCACCACGTCCCGCGCGCGCGTGCGCACGCCATCGTCGTCGAAAGGGGCGCTGGCCAACGCGCCCGGCAAATGCGGGCATTCGCGCAAATTGAAGAAAGCGGGGAAAATCGTCTGCCCCAGCGTCCCTTCCAGAAAACTCGCCTTGCGATAGAGCGCGCTGCCGCTTGTGGCATGGACAAAGTGCCCCAGCAAGCCTGCCGCCTGCTCCGCTTCAAAGATCACTGGAAACTGCCCGGTGGCAATTTTCTTCGCACCCAGCCGTGCCGCCGTCCGTCGGGCGGCGGTTGCGCCCACGGTTTCCGGCGCCTCCAGCGTTGCCGCATCCCGCGCCGTCGTATACCAGCCATCGCGCTGCATTCCGTCGCCCTTTCCCGCAATCACCGAACAGGAAAGCGTGTGCCGGGAAATCGGATAGCCGCCCATGAATCCCAGCGAGTTGGCGGAAACGAACTGGCTTTGCTGGGTGGAAACGCTCGCGCCTTCGGAATTGCAGATGCGCGCATCCGCCGCAAAGGCCGCCGCTTCCACCCGCTGCGCGAGGGCGATGGCCTCCTCGGTGTCGATCATCCAGGGATGATGCAAATGCAAATCCAGCGTCTCGCGCATCAGAAGATCGGCTTCCGGCAGTCCGGCGTATTCATCCTCGGCGGTAAAGCGGGCGATGGACAAGGCCGCCGCCACTGTTTCCCGCAGCGCCGCAGCGGAAAAATCGGAAGTGCTGGCGTGTCCGCGCCGCTGTCCTGCGTAGACTTCCACACTCAAGCCCTTGTCGCGGTTGTGCTCTATGGTTTCCACCTCGCCGCAACGCGCGGTCACGGCAAGGCCAAAGCCTTCGGAAACCTCCACCTCGGCAGCGGTTGCGCCCAGCTTCGCGGCATGGGCAAGGGCATCGGCGGCGAGTTGCTGAAGGGTGGCAAAATCGTGGGCGAAACGGGAAGCGGGAGCGGCAGCGGAAGTTGTCATGAGAAGAAAAGACAGACAAAGGTTGCTATCATAACAGCCCTTTATCCTTTTCCGCCCCAACGGCGGTCAGACCGTATCATGTCCGCCTCCCGCTTTTCCCCTGCCCGCGTGGAAGAAGACCACGCCGAACGTCTTTCCAAAACGCAGCAAAAAGCCGCCATGCAGGCATTGCAGGATCTGGGCGAGGCGCTGACCCGGCTTTCCCGCGAACGCCTCCAGAAACTCGCCTTGCCGGAAGATTACGCCGATCTGCGCGAAGCCGTGCTGGAATATCAGCGCATCCCGAAATTCGAGGCCAGGCGGCGGCAATTGCAATACATCGGCAGGCTGATGCGCGGTCTGGACGCAGCCCCCTTGCGCAGTGCCCTGGCCGACGCGCAAGGGGATTCCGCCGGAGAAATCGCCCGCCTGCACCGACTGGAAACACTGCGGGAGACCTTTCTCGCGGACGAAACCGCCGGGATCAGGCGCATTGTGGAACAATGGCCACAGGCCGACCTTACCCGTCTTCGGCAACTGCGCCGCAGCGCCCTGAAAGAACAGGCGGAAGGCAAGCCCCCCCGGCAGTTTCGCGCCCTCTTTCAAACCCTGAAGGCGCTGGAAACCGCGTCGGAAGCGGCAGTGGAAACCATGCCGGACGACAGCCCATGCTGATCCATCCGCAGTTCGACCCCATCGCTTTTCACTTGGGCGATATTGCCGTGCCCTGGTATGGCCTTGCCTATTTCTCCGCTTTTCTCGTCTGCTGGGGGCTGGCGCATTACCGCATCCACGCGGGTCTGAGCCATCTTGCCAGCCACGCGCAAATCAACGATTGCGCTTTCTACATCTTTCTTGCGGTGGTTGCAGGCGGGCGACTGGGTTATGCGCTCTTTTACAACCCCGTCTTCTACCTCACCCATCCGCTGGAAATTCTTGCGACCAAACAAGGCGGCATGAGTTTTCACGGCGGCTTTTTCGCGGTCATTTTCATGACCCTCTGGCTTGTGAAAAAACACCAGCGCAACTGGTGGCAGGCGACTGATTTTCTCGCGCCCATCGTGCCCTTCGGTCTCATGCTTGGACGCATCGGCAATTTCATCAATGGCGAACTGTGGGGACGCCCCGCAGATCCCAATCTGCCCTGGGCAATGGTCTTTCCCGGCGCGGACGCCTTGCCGCGCCATCCGGTGCAGCTTTATCACGCCGCGCTGGAAGGTCTCGCGCTCTTTCTGCTGCTCTGGTGGTATTGCCGCAAACCGCGCCCGACCGGAGCGGCCTCTGGTCTTTTTCTCATCGGCTATGGCATTTTTCGTCTTTTCACCGAATTTTTTCGTGAGCCGGATCGCGGTATCTTCGGCCAATCCTATAACGTGACGCTGGGGCAATGGCTTTCCCTGCCGCTCATTGTTGCCGCTACCGCCCTCATCGTTTGGGCAAGTCGGCGACGCAGCTCTACCGGCGTGATTTGCGGCATGTTCTTTTTCGGCTATGGCGTGTTCCGCCTGCTGGTGGAGTTTTTCCGCGCCCCGGAACGCGGCGGTCTCTTTGGCACGGAATCCTTCATCAACATCGGCCAGTGCCTTTCCTTCCCCATGATCGCGCTGGGCGTTTTTCTCTTCTGGCTCGCCCACACCCGCCACCAGGGCTTCGCCCGCCGCGTGCGCGCCGTGCTGAATCTGGATTTCAGCGCCAGGTCTTTGCAACCCCTTTCGCGCGGACAGGAAAAAATCACACCAACAGCAATGGATGATTCCGATTCGGCGTGCGGCAAGTAAAAGGAATCACCAGACCCAAAAGGCCAGGCTCCACGAAACCGCCATCAACACAACCGGCAGGCACATGGCGAGAAAAGCGGCAAGGCGGTACACCGGATTTCGGGGGAAATATTGGCCGATCAGCGCGAAGACCAGCCACAGTGTGACGAAACAGCCAAGGGAAAGAAAGGCGGCGCGGGCTGGCGACGCCCAGGGCAAAAGCAGCAATTCGCCGCGCAACTGGGTCACAGTGGTCATGGTCAGGCCAAGGATGACGCTGGTTGCGCCCAGAGGAACCAGCGTGAGCGCGAAACGTTGCCAGTTCAGGGCTGGCACAGGGGCGAAACGCCGCGCGATCCATGCTGCGGCGATCGGGCCAACCATGAGCGCCAGACCCAGCAAGAGACCACCACCCAGAAGATAGGTCAGCACCAGAAAACCATCCAGCCAAGTAAAGGCATCGTTTCTTTCCGGATAATGGGTCAGAAGCCACCAGGGCGCGTTGTCTTTCAGAAGCGCGAAATAATCATGTTCGACGAGCCAGGCGGCAAGCGCCATCTTGAGCTTCACGAACCACGGGCTGACCGTCCATTGAAACGCGGCAGTGGCAACGCCGAGCACGCCAAACAAAAGGGTCAGCGCGTCATGGGTACGGGCAGGCGCTGCCGGATCAAGAATTTCGGAAAACGGGGAACGCATCGCCAATCGCACCGCGCCACGCTCCCCGGCACAGCGCGCGCAGGCATGGCAATCGGAGGCGCTGACCATGCGGCGCACATCAACCAGAGGCGGGCAGCAAAGCGGCGTTTTTTCAAACGACACCGACCTGGCGCTCTGCTCCTGATCCCAGATCGGGCGGTCGACCCTGTAATAAAGGGGAGAAATTTTGGCAAGCACGGCAAAAACACCGGAAGCAGGGCACAGGTAACGGCACCAGACCCGCCGTCCATGTCCGTAGATCAACCCGATGACCACAGCAGCCAGGGTGGAGCCGCCAAGGATCAGAAGGGCCGCCTCGGCATACTCATAGACACTGATGAGCTGCCCATAAACCGTCGTGATGACGAAGGCGACAAACGGCCAGGCTTGCCACTTGATCCAGCCAGGCGTCGCCTTGCCGTACCCGTGGCGGCTGGCAAGCTCGGAAAGATACCCTTCCGGGCAGAAAAAACCGCACCAGATACGCCCCAGGAATACCGTCGTCAGCATGACGCCCGGCCACCACAGCCCCCAGAACACGAATTGGGCAAAGAGCCGAAGGTTGTCCCAGATATGTGCGCCGGAGCGCGCTGGCATGGGAAAAAAAGCAGGAAGAACGACGAGCGCGCCATAGAAAAGAACGACGCTCCATTGCATGACAACGATGGAACCCCGATGCCGACGCAAGAACACGCCCACCTGCTCCAGCACGGATTCCCGGCACTCCGGGGAAGAGGATTCCTTGTCCATGAGGCTATTTACTGCGTCGAATCCAGAAAAAATAAGCCAGACCAACCAGCAACCAATAGCCGCCCCAGACGAGAAGATTGGGCAGAATCGGGCGCGCCCGGTATCCTGCGAAATCGGCCAGCACACTGCCGACGCCTTTGCTGTCGTCCATGAACCCGGAACTGTCCCAGATCGTGTCCATGATTTGGGCAAGGGTCTGGTCGTCGACGCGCGCCAGTAGCCATTCGAGATTGATGATATGGTCACTCGCGGCAACCAGCAGCGAGGAAGCCAGCACCAGGAGCAGGAGAGAGGAAACTTTCAGCAACAGCCCCATCCTGAGTCGTCCCAGACTCCTGGCTGCAATCCAGGCAGTCAGGAGGCTTCCGGCAAAACCGCCCAGAGCGCCTGTCGCCACATCCTGAAAGGTGTCGCTGGAAGAAGAGAGAAAAACCACCGTTTCCGATCCCTCACGGGCAATCGCAAGGGCGGTGACGATCATGATCCCCCAATGCCCGCTTTTGCGCCGCGCTGTTTCGATCCGATTTTCCAGCTCGGCCTTCATCGCCCGGCCATGCACACTCATCCAGAGCACCATCTGGGTAATCAGGAGCGCGGCCACGCTCAGGATGGCGATCTGAAAAAACTCTTGCGCATCGCCAACAAGGCCCGACTGGGCGCTCATGAGCGCCCAACCGAGAACGAGCGCCAGCACGATTCCCACGCCAACGCCGACAAAAAGAGCGCGTTTTCCTTTTCCGCCTGGATCATTTGCATTGATCCAGGCGTAAAGGATGCCGATGATGAGCAAGGCTTCCAGGCTTTCACGCCAGACCACGAAGAACGCATTCAGCATAGAAGCCTCTCATTTTCGGGAAAAATCACCTGGAAACAATCGCGCCTTTTCCTGTTTCGGGATGAAAGTCGTCAAAAAAGGCATAGCGTCCCGGCTTCAAGGGCGCAAAAATCAGCTTGCGGGTGACCCCGGGCGCAAGCACGCTTTCCTTTCTCAATTCGAGACTTTCAAATTCCGCCGCATCTTTTCCGCTATTGGTGATTTCCAGCCGGAAACGGGTGTTGGCGGGAACTTCCAGCGTTTGCGGAATCAATTGTCCGGAATTCATGATGAGCTTGATGGTCGGCATGTCGTCCGCCCAAGCCGGAAAAGCACCCAGACTTGCGACAAGCCCAACCAGACAGGCAACCACGCGCCACATGGTTTAGTAGCCGCCCTTCTTGCCAATCCCGGCGTAGGTGAATTCATAATCCACGCTGAAGGGCTTGAACCATGCGCCCACACCGGTTTCACGGTCGGTGTGGCGGCCAAAATGGGAATGGTCGGAAGGCGGGGCAATGTTGTAACGCACCTTGTATTTGCCGGGACCATCGAGTTTCACGTTGTCGCCGTAGTGCGGGCCGTCGTTTGCCACCATGGGCATGAAATCGCCAGAAATCTTGAACGCGCTTCCCACCTTGCTGATCTCGTATTTGATTGTCAGATAGGGAACCCAGGCGCCTTCCTCGAAACCATTCTTGTTGTCCGACTCGGCGTGAATGTCGGCCTCGATGTGGATATCGGACTCGGAAGCCTTGCGCATCAAGCCTTCGGGCGCCATTTCAATGGGTTGCAGGTAGACGGCGGCAATTTCCATCCCCGATTTTTTCTGCGGTTCGCCAATCGGATACTCAAGGGCGAATGCGGAAATCGCCGGAAGGGCAGACAGGACTGCGGTCAGGGCACATCTGGAAAAAAAGGTTTGCAAGGACATCGTTTGACTCCAGAGAAAAGTGCGCCAGCAATGGCGCTGGGTTGTGAACAAAAATCGTTCTCGATAGTAAACGAAAACAGATTATTTATCAACAAGAAGAAGCGGGATGGGCGCAACTGAAAGTGGAGGTCTCGACCCTGCCGGTTGCCGTCGCGTCCTGTGCCAGATGATGAGCAAGCCAGGGCAGGGTTTCGGCGAGTGTCCCGGCCAGAGTCCAGGGGGGATTGGCAATCCAGAGGGCGCTGCCGTACAGGCCGATGCCGTCACTGGGCGCGGCGCGGACTTGCAGGCTGGCGTAAAGCCAGTCGGGCGCGAGACGTTTCAGGCGTTCCGGCAGTTGCCGGGCTTCGCGGCGGGCGAGGAGGGGCAGCCAGACCATGCAGATGCCGGTGGGGAAACGCTTGAGGGCGTCGCGCACGCTTTCCGGCAGACGGGCATAGTCGCTGGCGGTTTCGTAGGAAGGATCGAGCAGAATCAGTCCCCGGCGGCTGGGCGGCGGCAGAAGGGCTTTCAGGTGGCTGAGACCATCTTCCGGCGAAAGCGCGACCGTGCGTCCCGCGCCCTGAAAGTTCCGGGCAAGATTCCTGAATTCATTGCCGTGCAGTTCAAAGAGGTGCAGCCGATCCTGGGGGCGCAGCAGGTGGCGCGCGAACCAGGGAGAGCCGGGATAGTGGGCGAGCGTTTCGCCGTTTCCGTTCAGTGCCGCGACGAGGGTCAGGTAAGCGCGGACGGCTGACGGAAGACCGGACGTTTTGCGCTCCTTCCACAGCCGGACGATGCCGTTCTGGTGTTCGTTGAGTTTTTGCGCGGTTTCCGTATCCAGCCGATAGCGTCCCGCGCCCGCATGGGTGTCGATCACACGCAGCGGCGTCGGCTTCTGCGTGAGATGGGCGAGGATCTGGACAAGCGTCAGGTGTTTGAGCACATCGGCGTGATTGCCCGCGTGAAAACCGTGGCGATAACTCAGCATGGCAGGATCTCAGATAAAGCGGCTGGAGAGCCAGAACAGGCCGCCGCCCAGCAACATGGCGACCGGCAGGGTCAAGACCCAGGTGAGCAGGATATTGCGGATGGTATCGGTCTGCAAGCCGCTGCGATTGGCCACCATCGTCCCGGCAATGCCGGAGGAGAGAACATGGGTAGTGGAAACCGGCAGACTGTAGTAATTGGCCGCGCCAATGGCAAATACGGCGGTAATCTGGGCGCCCATGCCTTGCGCGTAGGTCATGCCCGCCTTGCCGATGCGTTCGCCTACGGTCTGCACCACCCGCTTCCAGCCGACCACGGTGCCCAGACCCAGCGCGAGCGCGACGGCGGCAACCACCCAGAGCGGCGCGTATTCCGTCGTGACGGTGAGATCCTTGCGGACGCGCTTGAGATCGGATTGCGTCTGGGCGGACAACGCTTTCAGCCTGGCGATTTTTTTCGCCACATCGTCCAGACAGAGGAGATCACGCCGTACTTCGGCGCGCGCTTCGGCATTCAACTGGCGGTAATCGTTGCGTTGATCCAGGTGTCCCAGCAGACGCCGCACCGTGGCTGCCGTTTGCGTGACTTCACACTGGTAACGCGCGACATCGGTTTTTTCGTCCGCGACAGAGGCGGGGAATTGCGCGTCGAGCGCGGGCTGATGCTGGGTAAAGACGCGGGCGAGATAGCGCGCGGCATCGCGGCTGCGGTCGATCTGGTAGGCGCTGGCGTCCGGGTTCAGCACGAAGTGCGCGGGAACAAAACAAATCAGCACCAGCATGATCAGCCCCACGCCTTTTTGTCCGTCGTTGGAACCATGCACAAAACTCACCGCCAGGGCGGAAATGACGAGCACAAGACGATTCCAGAAGGGCGGGCGGCGGCGGCGTTTCAGTTCGATTTCCATTCGGGGCGGACGGTGCATCCTGGAACGTGGCCGCCAGCGTTTGAGCGCCAGCAGCATCAGGCCAGCCACCAGAAACCCCATCAGCGGCGAGAGCAGAAGCGAGAGGGCAATGTCGATGGCCTTCTGCCAGTTGACGCTCTGCGCCAGCGGGAATTCACGCAGGAGGGCGTTGGCAATGCCGACGCCCAGCACGGAGCCGATCAGGGTGTGCGAGCTGGAGGCGGGAATGCCGAGATACCAGGTGCCGAGATTCCAGGCAATGGCGGCGGCAAGCAGCGAAAAAACCATGGCCAGACCGTGCCCGCCTTCCACGTTGATGAGGAGTTCCACCGGCAAAAGGTGCACGATGGCATAGGCTACGCCCACGCCGCCCAGGGCGACGCCAAGAAAATTGAAGAAGCCGGAAAGCATGACCGCCTTGTAGGGCGACATGGCGCGGGTGTAGATCACAGTGGCGACCGCGTTGGCGGTGTCGTGGAAACCGTTGATGAATTCAAAGGAAAGCACAAAAAAAATCGCCAGCACCAGACTGGCGACGACCCATGGGTTCAAGCCGCTGAAGACATTCAGGAATTCGGTCATCTTGGTGAATGCGTTATCGCCATCGTCAAAAGGCGCGCATTATGCCAGAAGCGAGGGTGAGCGGATATTCCACGCAAGGGCTGGGCAGGGCCGGAGTGAAAATTCGTTAACAATCATCAAGTCATGTGATGGGTTTGTAAACGCCTTGGAAGTTGATGTTTGCTCTGCTCCTTTTGGAGTGAAAAATAAAAGGGTTGGAGATAAAGGATCTGGTGGATCGGTTTGCGGACTTGCTGGACAAGCGTGTCAAAGGGTGAACGGCGTGTGACTTGCGGGGCATTGTGATGATCGTGCTGTGCGCGGTGATGTCCGGGCACAAGGCTGGGCTCATGAAATGACTGAAACACAGTCAGATGAAATTCCCTCCACTTTGGATTGCACCCTGATCACGATGTGTTTGCCTTCGATGTCTACGCCGCGCTAGAATCCCCGGATTCAACGTTTGATTTTTTCTTTTCAACTGGAAGGTGGCACTGAGGACAGGGAGATTTTGGGCTGGCACGGGCTTGTGCCGCGTGAATCTTCCGTTTCTCTGGGGAAAACATGGCTCTCTTCAAAAGCGCAACCCGCGAGGTGCCGGAAATCCGGCCTGTGCCCCGGCATATCGCCATCATCATGGATGGCAACGGACGCTGGGCGAAAAAACGGTTTCTGCCGCGTGTGGCAGGGCACGTCAAGGGGGTGGAAACCGTGCGCGAAATCGTGCGCGCCTGCATCAACGAGGGCGTCGAATATCTGACGCTCTTTGCCTTCAGTTCCGAAAACTGGCGGCGGCCCGCCGAAGAGGTTGGCCGTCTGATGCAGCTTTTTGTCAGCGCCCTCGAAAACGAGGTGGCAAAGCTGACCCGCAATGGCGTACGCCTCAAGGTGGTGGGCGATCTTTCCCGCTTTGATGCCCGTTTGCAGGAACTCATCCACGCGGCGGAAACGGCCACGGCGGAAAATGCCCGTCTGACGCTCAGTATTGCCGCCAATTACGGCGGGCGCTGGGATATCCTCCAGGCCATGAATCAGCTTGCCGTCACGCAACCGGAAAAAACCGGAAACTGGACGGAAGCCGATCTGGAACCCTGTCTTGCGCTCAACTATGCGCCGGAGCCGGATCTGTTCATCCGTACCGGCGGCGAGGAACGCATCAGCAATTTCCTGCTCTGGCAACTGGCTTATACCGAGTTCCATTTCACCGAAACCCTGTGGCCGGAATTCGACGCCGACGCGCTGAAGGCCGCGATCGTCTCCTACCAGAAACGCGAGCGCCGTTTTGGCCGAACCAGCGAACAACTGACGGGAGATGTGGCAAGCGCGCAAGATGGCACGGATGCGCGCCCTTAGAACCTGTTCATGGTCTCCGGCAAGCCGCTTTTCCAAACCATCTTCGTCACAAGCGAGGCGTGGAAGACCACGCCAGGGAAAACCAGAAGGTTCGTGGTTTTGTCACGCTGATTTGAAAGCCGCCTGGCCTTTCCCCTGCCGTATCCTGCAAAAAAGAAAAGGATTTTCCCCATGCTTAAAACCCGCATTCTCACCGCCCTGGCTCTGCTGGCGGTTTTTGTGCCTGCCGGAATCTGGTTGCCTGACGCAGGCTGGGCGATTCTGGCGGCGGTTGTCGTGGCGCTGGCGGCGTGGGAATGGGCGGGGCTGATGGGGTATGAGAAAAAGGGCAGGGTGATTTACGGGGCGGGGATGCTGGCGCTCATGCTGTTTCTTTATGCGGATCACGTGTTTCTCCGCAGATCACTTGATAGAGCGGGAATAGCGGCGTATGCATTTGCACCGATAGTGTTTGGGATGCGTGCGCTTTTGTGGATTCCCTACCTGTTCTGGATTGTGGGAGTTCCCTTGTGTTTGCGTTTTCGCTGGAAAATCAGCGGTCTGACTGGACTACTGTTGGGCGTAGTGATTCTGCTGCCGTTTTGGTGTGCGTTCGTGGTCGTTTCCGAAATGCCTTATATCGGCGGCAGGGTACAGCTCCTGACAATCCTGCTGATTGCGTGGGTTGCGGATATCTCGGCCTATTTTGCCGGACGCGCCTGGGGCAGGCACAAACTCGCGCCCGGTATCAGTCCCGGCAAAACCTGGGAAGGCGTCATTGGCGCGGTCATCGGCGTTATGCTTTATAAAGGAATCCTGTTGTTGTATTGGAGCCATTCCCCTTTTCGGGGAGGACAGTTGCTGTCAATGGTCATCGGCGCAGTGCTGGCGACGGCGGCGTGCATTCTGGGGGATCTCTTTGAATCCCTGATCAAACGTCAGGCGGGAGTCAAGGACAGCAGTGGTCTTCTGCCGGGTCATGGCGGAATACTGGATCGCATCGACAGTTGGTTGCCGTTATTAGTGCTTTACCCCGTGATGACTGTTTTTGGATATGGTCACTGACATGGCGAATTTGCATACCTTGACCCTTTTGGGTTCTACGGGTTCCGTCGGCGAAAGTACGCTGGCGGTTGTAGCCTTGCACCCGGAACGTTACCGGGTTTTTGCGCTGACCGCGCATCGGCAGTGGGAAAAACTGCTGGCGCAATGCGCGCGCTTTCATCCGCAGGTGGCAGTGGTGGGTGAGGCCGAAGCCGCCGCAAAACTGCAAGCGGGGTTGCGCGCGGCAGGTCTGGCGACGGAAGTGTTTTATGGCGCGGCGGCGCTCTGTCAGGTGGCGGCTGCGCCGGAAGCCGATACCGTGCTGGCGGCCATTGTCGGCGCGGCGGGTTTGCCGCCCGCGCTCGCGGCGGCGGAGGCGGGCAAACGTCTGTTGCTTGCCAACAAGGAGGCGCTGGTCATGGCGGGCGCGCTTTTCATGGAAACGGTGGCAAGGCATGGGGCGACGCTGTTGCCGGTGGATAGCGAACACAATGCCATTTTCCAGTCGCTGCCCGCCGCGTTTGCCGCGCAGCCGCAGGCAGGGGTGGCGCGGCATGGCGTGAAAAAACTGTGGCTCACCGCGTCTGGCGGCGCTTTCCGCTGTTTTTCTGCCGCCGAACTGGAAACGGTCACGCCCGAACAGGCCGTCAGTCATCCGAACTGGTCGATGGGGCGGAAGATTTCCGTGGATTCGGCCAGCCTCATGAACAAGGGACTGGAAGTGATCGAGGCGCGCTGGCTGTTCAACGCGCCGCCGGAAATGATCGGTGTGGTGGTGCATCCGCAGAGCGTGATCCACTCACTGGTTGAGTATGTGGATGGCACGCAGTTGGCGCAACTGGGAACGGCGGATATGCGAGCGCCGATTGCGCACGCGCTTTTCTGGCCGGAGCGCCAGCCTTCGGGGGTAAAATCCCTGAGTCTTTTCGACGTCGCGCGGCTGGATTTTGAAAGGCCGGATACGCGCCGTTTCCCCTGTCTGCAACTGGCGTTTGATGCGCTCGCGGCGGGGGGGGCGGCGGCGGCAGTCCTGAATGCCGCCAATGAAGTCGCGGTAGCGGCCTTTCTAGAAGGACGCCTGTCTTTTCCCGGCATTGCGCGGGTGAATGCCGAGACCCTGGCGGCGCTGCCGCAGCGTCCGGCGGATACCCTGGAAGCGGTGTGGGCGGCCGACGCGGAAGCGCGCCGCGAGGCGGAGCGCCTGATTTGAATCTCCAAACACTGAGTACACTGCATGATGCTTGAAGCGTTACTTTTCAAAGCGTTACTTTTCATTTTGGCCTTTCTCGTCCTGATCTCGATCCTGATCGTGATTCACGAGTTGGGGCATTACACCATCGCGCGCCTGTGCGGCGTCAAGGTACTGCGTTTTTCCCTGGGTTTTGGCAAGGTCATCTGGAGCCGCCGTGTCGGGCGCGATCAGACCGAATGGACGCTCTCCGTCCTGCCGCTGGGGGGTTACGTCAAGATGCTGGATGAGCGTGAGACGGAGGAACCCATTCCCGCCGGGGAATTGCCGCGCGCTTTCAACCGGCAGCCAGTCGGCAAGCGCACTGCCATTGTCGCGGCGGGTCCGCTTGCCAATTTCCTGCTGGCGATCCTGATTTATGCCTTTGTCTTCTGGCAGGGCGAGGAGACGCTCCTGCCTATCTTGGGTGCGCCGCAGCCCGATACGCCCGCTGCGGCGGCGGGGATTCGCAACGGCGAACGAGTAACCAGGGTGGGCGAGGTCACGGTGGCGACCTGGGAAGATTTTCACTGGCAGGTGATGGAAAATGCCAGTGGCGCAGACCATGTGCGCCTGGAACTCGCGGATGACGCGCACGGAACGCGCCGCACCCTGGATCTGGCCGTAGATCGCCTGGATCGAGAAGGCTGGAAGCAGGACCCGTTTACGCTTTTGGGATTGCGTCCCTATCGTTCGCTTTTTCCTGCCGTGGTGGGCAAGCTCCAACCGGAAATGCCCGCGGCCGCAGCGGGCATTGCGCCGGACGATGTCGTGACGGCGGTGGCGGGGAGACCGGTTGCTTATATCTATCAGGTGCAGGATGCCGTGCTGGCAACGCCGGAAGGCGCCTCCCTGCAACTGACCCTGCGGCGCGGCGCAACGATGCTGGAGTTCACCCTCACGCCGCAAGGCGTCTGGGAAAATGGGGTGAAGCGGATGCGCGTGGGGCTGCAATGGGCGGAACCGTCCAAGGCCGCGCTGGAAGCCATGCCGGAATTGTGGACGACCGTCCGCTACGGCCTGCTGGAATCCAGCGTGCGTGCCGTGCGGCAGATTCGGGATACCTCGGTTTTCAGCCTCAGGATGTTCGGCAAGATGCTCACGGGGCAGGTTTCGCTCAAGAATCTTTCCGGCCCTGTGGCCATTGCCGAATACGCGGGCAAGAGCGCCCGCATGGGGCTTGCGCCTTACCTGAAATTCATGGCGCTGGTCAGCGTCAGTTTGGGTATACTCAACCTCCTGCCCATCCCGGTTCTGGATGGCGGGCATTTGCTGTATTATGCGCTCGAAATCATCAAGGGAAGCGCGCCCTCCGAGCGTTTCATGGTCTGGGGGCAGAACGTGGGGATCGCGTTTCTGGTGACTCTGATGGCTTTTGCGCTTTTCAACGATTTGAGCCGTTTGCTGGCTCCTTTTTTCAGTGGCTGATGCATGAACAGAAAACTTGGCGCGATTCTGGCGGCGGGCGTATTGTCCGGTATTTCCCTTCCGGCGGCTGCCGTGGATGCCTTCGTCATTCGTGACATTCGCGTGGAAGGCATACAGCGCACGGAAGCGGGTACGGTCTTTTCCTATTTGCCAGTCAAGGTGGGCGATACCTTCGATGACGCCAGGGCGGCGCAATCAATCAAGGCGCTTTTCGCCACCGGCTTCTTCAGGGATGTGCGTCTGGAATCCGAAGGCGATGTGCTGGTTGTCGTTCTGCAGGAGCGTCCGGCGATTGCGAAAATTGATTTCTCCGGCATGAAATCCTTTGAGAAAGACCAGATTCTCACCGCGATGAAGGTGATGGGGCTTGCCGAAACGCAGATTTTCGACCGCGCCCTTCTGGAGCGCGCCGAACAGGAATTGAAGCGACAGTATCTCACCAAAGGCAAATACAACGCCCAGATCACCACGACGGTGACGCCTCTGGAGCGTAACCGCGTCGGCATCAACTTCAATGTGGTGGAAGGCGAATCGGCGACGATCAAATCCATCAGGATTGTGGGGGCGGAAAGCTTTCGGGAAAAGGATCTGCTCGATCTTTTCGAGCAGACAACGCCGAGCTGGATAAGCTGGTACACCAAAAGCGATCAATACTCGCGCCAGAAACTTTCCGCCGATCTCGAAAAACTGCGTTCCTTTTACATGAATCGCGGCTATCTGGAATTTGCCGTGGATTCCACCCAGGTGGCCATCTCGCCGGACAAGGAAAGCATTTTCGTCACCATCAACATCAACGAGGGGGGGCGTTACCAGATTTCCGCCGTCAAGCTGGCGGGCAACCTGATTCTGCCGGAAGACGAACTGCGCGCGCTTGCGCCCCTGAAACCGGGTCAGGTGTTTTCGCGCGAGGTTCTGAACGATTCGACCAAGCGTATCAGCGACAAGCTGGCCGAACAGGGTTACGCCTTTGCCAACGTGAATGCCGCGCCGGAAATCGACAAGGAGAAAAAACAGGTTGCCTTTACGATTTTTGTCGATCCTGGCAAACGGGTCTACGTGCGGCGCGTGAATGTCACCGGCAATACTCGCACTCGCGACGAGGTGATTCGCCGCGAAATGCGGCAGATGGAGGGCGGCTGGTTCAATTCCGAACAGGTCAATCTCTCGCGCGAGCGTGTGGACAAACTGGGTTATTTCTCCGATGTGACCGTGGAAACGCCGCCGGTTGCGAGTACTTCCGATCAGGTGGATGTCAATCTCAACGTGACCGAAAAGCCAACCGGCAACATCATGCTGGGGGTGGGGTTCTCCCAGACGGACAAGGTGATGCTTTCCGGTTCCATCTCGCAGGAAAATATCTTCGGCAGCGGCAAGCATCTGACGCTGGGGGTCAATACCAGCAAGCTCAATCGCAATATTTCCCTCTCTTACACCGATCCTTATTTCACGATGAATGGCGTGAGCCAGGGCTTTGACCTCTACCACCGCCGTTTTGACCCGGAAGCCTCGGATACGCTGGATGTGGGCGATTACAAGACGGAATCCACAGGGGCGGGCATCCGTTTTGGTTTTCCCCTGTCCGAGCGGCAATCCATCAGCGTCGGGCTGGCGATTGACCAGACCAAGATCACGACCTACGACGAAAGTCCGAGACGCTACAAGGATTTCGTCGATGAATATGGCAAATCGAACATCACCCTGCCGTTCACGGCAAGCTGGACGAGCGACGGCAAGGACAGCTATATTTTCCCGACCAAGGGGACCTACCAGCGTGTGTCGGCGGAAATTGCGTTGCCGGGCGGCGACCTGCAATACTGGAAACTGAACTACAAGTTCCAGCATTACATTCCGCTTTCCAAATCCTTTACCCTGATGTTCAACGCCGATCTGGGGATCGGCAATGGCTACGGCAATGATGAAAACCTGCCGTTCTACAAGAATTTCTACGCGGGCGGGATTGATTCGGTGCGCGGCTATGCAGCCGCAAGTCTGGGGCCTTTGGCGGACGACCGTTATGACGACGAGCACCTGGGGGGGAACCGCAAAGTCGTTGGTAATGTCGAACTGCTCTGGGGCTTGCCGGGTTACGACAAATCCATGCGCATGGGCTGGTTCCTCGATGCCGGCCAGGTCTACAACAAGGGTAAAAAATACGAGTATGACGACAGCCTGCGCATGTCCACCGGCCTGTCGCTATCGTGGATCTCGCCGGTAGGTCCCCTGAAATTGAGTGTGGCCGCCCCGATCAACAAGAAAAAGGGCGACGACACCGAAACTTTCCAGTTCCAACTGGGTTCCACTTTTTAGTCGAGGAGAAATATCTTGAAGAACCAATCCCTGCTGGCTGCCAGTTTCGCGCTTGCCTTTACCGCTTTGCCGGTTGCGGCGCAGTCGGCGGATCTGAAAATCGGCTATGTCGATACACAGCGTATCTTTCGTACCGCGCCTTCCGCCGTGAAGGCCGCCAAGGACATTGAAGCGGAATTCGGCAAGCGTGACCAGGAATTGCAGCGTATGGCAAAGCGGCTCCAGACCATGCAGGAAACTGCCGCCCGCGATGCGCCCACCCTTTCGGAAACCCAGCGGCGCAGCAGGGAACGCGAATTTGAAGAGCTTTCCCGCGAGTTTCAGCGCAAGCAGCGCGAATTCCGCGAAGACCTGAACCTGCGCCAGAATGATGTCAATGCTGCCATCATCGAACAGGCCAACAAGGCGATCAAGCAGATTGCCAACAGCGAAAAATTCGACCTCATTCTTCAGGATGTGGTATGGGTCAGTCCCAAGCTGGATATCACCGACAAGGTGGTGAAGGCGCTGGGCGGGCAATAATGCCGGGCGGCCTCGCCCTTTCTTCCGCCGCCATGCCTGCCGCTGCGGTTGCCCTGACGCTTGCGGAGATCGTCGCGCGTCTGGGCGGCACGGTGGCGGGTGATGCTTCCTGTCGCATCGCGCGGGTTTGTCCCTTGCAGGAGGCGGTGGCGGATGGCATTGCCTTTTTCGCCGATCCCCGCTATCGCCAGCATCTGGCGACGACTGCCGCCGGAGCCGTGATTCTCGTCCCGGAACTGGCCGGGGCTTTGCCCGCCCATGTGGCGGGTATCCTGACCCCACAACCCTATCTCTATTACGCGCGGGTAGCGGCGCTGCTTTATCCACCTGCGCTTGCGCCAGCCGGGATTCATCCCGCGGCCTTTGTGGCCAGTGAAATTCCCGCCAGTGTTCATGTGGGCGCGGGCGCGCAGGTTGCGGCGCATGTGACGCTGGGCGAACGGGTGGAGATCCGCGCGGGCGCGGTCATAGGGGAGGGCGTCGTGATCGGCGCGGACAGCGTGATTCACCCCAGGGCGGTGATTTATCCGGGATGCCGGATTGGCGCGCGCGCCATTGTGCACAGCGGCGCGGTGATCGGCGCGGATGGTTTCGGTTTTGCGCCGGATTTTGGCGTGGAGGGTTCCGGGCGCTGGGTGAAAATTCCGCAGGTCGGCAGCGTCGTCATTGGGGATGACGTGGAGATTGGCGCGAATACCAGCATAGACCGGGGCGCGCTGGCGGATACGGTGATTGAGGAGGGGGTGAAGCTCGACAACCAGATCCAGATCGGTCACAACTGCGTGATTGGCGCGCATTCGGTGATTGCCGGTTGTGTCGGCATCGCGGGCAGCGCGAGGATTGGTCACCATTGTCGCATCGGCGGCGCGGCGATGATTCTGGGACATCTTTCCATCGCGCCGGAAACCGAGATTTCGCCAGGCTCCATGGTGATGACCAGCATTACCGGGCCGGGTGGCGGAAAATTCACCGCGCTTTATCCGCTCCTGCCGCATCGGGACTGGCAGAAAAGCGCGGCGCATCTGCGTCGGCTGGACGATCTCGCCCGTCGCGTGGCAACCCTGGAACGGCAATTTTCAGAGCAACAAACCAACAAACCACAAGGAAGTCGCCATGGAAATGGACATTCATCAGATTCTTGAACACCTGCCGCACCGTTATCCTTTCCTCCTGGTTGATCGGGTGGTGGAAATGGAAGTGGGCAAGTCGATTCACGCCTACAAGAACGTCACCATCAACGAGCCGTTTTTTCAGGGGCATTTTCCCCATCATCCAGTATTGCCGGGGGTGCTGATCATGGAGGCGCTGGCGCAGGCGGCGGGGATTCTCTCGTTCAAGACGATGGAAGCCAGACCCACCGAGGATTCTGTTTTTTATTTTGTCAGCATCGACAAATGCCGTTTCCGGCGTCCGGTGATGCCGGGGGATCAACTGCATCTGCATGTGGAAATCTCGCGGCGCATGAAGAATATCTGGAAGTATCAGGCCGTCGCGCGGGTGGAGGGCGAGGTTGCCGCCGAAGCCGAACTGATGTGCGCGCGCCAGGAACTCGCGGCGTGAGTACGAAGATACATCCGACGGCCATCGTGGCTCCCGGCGCGCGGCTGGCGGCGGGCGTGGAAATCGGCCCTTATTCCCTCATCGGCGAACAGGTTGAGATTGGCGAGGGCAGTATCGTTGGGCCACATGTGGTCATCAGCGGACGTACCCGCATCGGGCGCGGCAATCGTATCTACCAGTTTTCCTCGCTGGGCGAAGCGCCGCAGGACAAAAAATACGCGGGGGAAGAGACCCGGCTGGAAATCGGCGATGGCAATACCATCCGCGAATTCTGCACCTTCAACGTGGGCACCGCGCAGGATGCGGGCGTTACCCGCATCGGCAACGACAACTGGATCATGGCCTATGTGCACATCGCGCACGATTGCCAGGTGGGTGACCATACCATCTTCGCCAACAACGCCCAACTGGCCGGACATGTGCATGTGGAGGACTGGGCGATTCTGGGCGGCTATACCGGCGTGCACCAGTTTTGCCACGTCGGCGCGCATGTGATGACGGCGGTTGGGACGGTGATTTTGCAGGATGTTCCGCCCTATCTGATGGCGGCGGGCAATACCGCGACGCCTTACGGCATCAACGTGGAAGGCTTGAAGCGGCGCGGTTTTCACGCGGACGCGATCACGGCGCTGAAACGCGCCTATCGGGTACTTTACAAATCCGGCCTGACGCTGGCAGAAGCGCGGGAAAAACTGGTGGAAATGGCGGCGGAACAGCCGGATGTGCGCCGTTTCGTGGATTTTCTCGCGGATTCCAGACGCGGCATTATCCGATGACGCATCCTGTCCGTATTGCCCTGGTTGCGGGCGAGGCGTCCGGCGACCAATTGGGCAGGCATCTGCTCGCCGCCCTGAAAACCCGCCTGCCGGAAACCGAATGTTTCGGCATTGGCGGCGCGGGTATGGCGGAGCAGGGCTTTGAAGCCTGGTGGCCGATGGAAAAACTCGCGGTCATGGGTTACGTGGAAGTGCTGAAGCATTACCGGGAACTCAGCGGCATTCGCCGCCAGTTGAAGCGCCGCCTGCTGAAAAATCCGCCCGATCTTTTCATCGGCATCGACGCGCCGGATTTCAATCTGGAACTGGAAACCGCGCTGAAAGCGAAGGGGATTCCCACGATTCATTACGTGAGTCCTTCCATCTGGGCCTGGCGTCCCAAACGTGTGCGCAAAATTGCGCGCGCGGCCGACCGGGTTCTGGCGCTTTTCCCCATGGAACCCCCACTCTACAAGGCGGCGGGCGTGCCGGTGACCTATGTCGGGCATCCGCTGGCCGATCAGATTCCGATGGTGACAGACAGAGTGGCGGTTCGGAAAAGACTGGATCTGCCGCTGGAAGCGCCGACCTTCGCGCTTTTGCCAGGCAGTCGCCAGACGGAACTGGAGCGGATGGCGGACCTGTTTGTCCTGACCGCGCAGGCGCTCTGGCAGCGCGATGCGAACAGCCAGTTTGTGGTGCCGCTTGCCACCCGCGAAACCCGGATACTGTTCGAGACGGCGCTGTACCGTCATCTTGCCGCGCAGCCGGAGGCCATCTCGTCTTTCCGGCTCCTCTTTGGGCACGCGCAGGATGCGCTGGGCGCGGCGGACGCGGCGCTGGTCGCCTCCGGCACGGCGACGCTGGAAGCGATGTTGGTCAAGCGTCCCATGATCATCACCTATAAACTTGCGCCCCTGACCTACAAATGGATGAAGCATCGCGCCCTTCAACCTTGGGTGGGTTTGCCCAATATCCTGGCGGGGCAGGAACTGGCGCCGGAATTTCTGCAGGATGCGGCCACGCCGGAAGCCTTGTCCGATGCGCTCTGGCAGGCGGCAACGGATTCCGCGCGCCGGGATTGGCTGGATGGCGAATATACCCGCCTGCATGTGGCCTTGCGCCAGAATACAGCGGAAAAGGCCGCCGCTGCGGTGCTCGAATGTCTGCCGTCACATTGAGTCTTCTGCCCGCGAACGTCTGTGGCATCGACGAAGCCGGATGCGGTACCCTGGCGGGCGCGGTGGTGGCGGCGGCGGTGTTGCTCAACCCGGAACGTCCGATTCCGGGTCTGAACGACTCCAAAAAGCTCTCGGAAAAACGCCGGGAGGCGCTGGCGAAAATCATCCGCGCCGAGGCGCTTGCCTTTTGCGTGGCCGAGGCGAGCGCAGTGGAAATCGACCGGCTGAATATCCTGCAAGCTACTTTTCTCGCCATGCGTCGCGCCGTAGAGGGCTTGGCGATCGCCCCGGTTTCCGCTGCGGTGGATGGCAATCGCGCGCCGCCCCTGACCATTCCGGTGGAAACCGTGGTGAAGGGCGACGGCAAGATTGCCGCGATCGCCGCAGCCTCCATTCTGGCAAAAACCACGCGCGACGCCGCCATGCGTGTCCTGCACGAACGCTATCCCGTATATGGTTTTGACCGCCACATGGGCTACCCCACGCCCGCCCATCTCGCCGCCCTGAGCCGCCACGGCGCCTGCCCGGAACACCGCAGGAGCTTTTCTCCCGTGGCGCGGTTGAGCTTGCTGTGAACTGCCCGCAAGGTTTTTGAGGTGCGCAAGACTTCTTTTTTCCGTGTTTCTTCCGCTACGGCGGGACACGCGCCCCGCAAACGCTTTGGGCAGAATTTTCTCGTGGATGGCGCAGTGATTGCAGCCATTGTCCACGCCATAGATCCCCGGCCGGGAGAAACGCTGGTGGAAATCGGTCCCGGTCTGGGGGCACTGACCCAGCCCCTGCTGGAGCGGCTGGGCGCGTTGCATGTGGTGGAAATCGACCGCGACCTGATTGCGCGCTTGCGGGCGCGTTTTACACCGGAACAGGTGACGATCCACGCGGGCGACGCGCTGGCGTTTGATTTTGCCGCACTGGCCATTCATGCGCCCCTGCGTGTGGCGGGCAATCTGCCCTACAACATTTCCACGCCGCTCCTTTTTCATCTTGCCCGCTTTGCCGACCGGGTGCGCGACATGCATTTCATGCTGCAAAAGGAAGTAGTGGAACGCATCTGCGCCGAAGCCGGGAGCACGGCCTACGGGCGGCTTTCGGTGATGCTGCAATCCCGTTTTTACGTGGAGGCGCTTTTCGACGTGTCGCCGGAAAGTTTCGATCCGCCGCCGAAGGTGCGCTCCGCCATCGTCCGCCTGATTCCGAAGCCGTGCGCGGCCTTGCCCGATGTGTCTGCGGCAGCCCTGAGCACGGTGGTCTCCATCGCCTTCAGCCAGCGCCGCAAGATGCTGCGCAATACCCTGAAATCCCTCTTTACCGAAGCCGATCTGGCAGCGCAGAAAATCGATCCCGCCGCTCGCGCCGAAGCCCTGACGCTGGATGATTTTGTCCGGCTGGCGAAGATCCTGCCCGGAATAAAGGCCAACTACGGATCGGAATAGAGTCGGACGGAACTTGGCAGCACCCCTGTCGGCGGCGCGCTGCAACCGCGTGACCAAGGCTTTCTATCTGCGCTTGCTCGACAAGGGCAAGACCAGGAAGGTTGTCCTGGTTGCCTGCATGTATAAGCTCCTTTCCATCCTGAACGCCATCTGCAAATCTGGACAACCTTGGCAGGAGAATTTCTCTCGAACCTGACTCCATCCACTACCCCGGCGAGCGCAAAAAAAGCTTGCTTTTGAACACAGTTGCCGGAATGTTGGAACGACTCCCGAAGCCTTCTGGATTGCCACGGCGCTGCGCGCCTTGCCATGACGGGGCGGCGGGGATATTTGCGGCTGCGCCGGTTTGGGAAGGGGCGGAAGATTCTCCGCCCCTCCGCCTCAAACCTTCATCGCCAACACCGCTTCCCGCGACAGACCCGTGGCGATCATGACTTCCTCGACCGGCCTGCCCAGTTCCAGCAGTTTGCGGGCGATGTCCTGTTGCGCCCGCGCCTCGCCCAGCATTTCGGCCTCTTCTCGCCACGACAGCGCGTCGCGGCGGGCTTTTTCCCGGTCTTCGTAGAGGACGCGCGCTCTTTCGCTCTCGGAGAGGCGGAGCAGTTTTGTGACGGCGGGTTGTACCGTCGGATGTTCCTTCGCCAGCATTTCCAGTTCCTCCTTGCTTTGCGCCTTCAGGAATTCAAGCCACGCCCACAGTTCCGTATGATC
>JAISWQ010000119.1 GCA_031271025.1 Zoogloeaceae bacterium
CATGGAAGAAGGTCTGCGTTTTGCCATCCGTGAAGGCGGGCGTACCGTCGGCGCGGGCGTCGTCGCCAAGATCATCGAGTAAGGTTTTCCGTTCATGGCTGCAAGTCTCCCGGTGTGATTCCGGGAGCTTGCGGTTTTCGCGTTTGCAGGGGTGTAGCTCAATTGGTAGAGCGCCGGTTTCCAAAACCGAAGGTCGGGGGTTCGATTCCCTCCGCCCCTGCCCTGTCTTTGCGGTGTTTCGCCGCAGCTTAGGACTTTTCCAACATGGCCGACAAAATCAAGTCTGTACTGGCTGCGCTTCTGGTTGTGGCGGGTATTGCCGCGTTTTATCAACTGGAAGGGCAGATGGCGCTGTTGCGCGCGCTTCCCGTGATTGTCGGTATGCTGCTGGGCGGTCTTCTGTTCTGGAAGACGGAGCCGGGCGGGCGTCTCGTGCTGCTTTGCCGTGAGGCCAGGGCGGAAACCGCGAAAGTGGTCTGGCCGACACGCAAGGAAACCACGCAGATGACGGGGGTCGTTTTTCTCTTCGTCGTCATCATGGCGCTCTTTCTTTTCCTGAGCGACAAGACGCTGGAATGGGTGATGTACGACCTGATTCTGGGATGGAAACAATAATGTCGATGCGCTGGTACATCATCCACGTCTATTCCGGGTTTGAAAAAACCGTGCAGCGTGGCTTGCAGGATCGGGTTGGGCGTTCGGGGATCGCGGGCATGTTTGGCCGCATTCTGGTGCCGACGGAAGAAGTCGTGGAAATCAAGAACGGCCAGAAAGCCATTACGGAACGCAAGCTCTATCCCGGCTACGTGCTGGTGGAAATGGAGATGTGTGACGATTCCTGGCACCTGGTGAACGATACGCCCAAGGTCATGAACTTTGTCGGCGGCACGGCCATGAACCCTGCGCCGCTTTCCGAACGTGAAGTCAACACCATCATGCAGCAGGTGCAGGAGGGGGTGGAAAAACCGCGTCCCAAGGTGCTCTACGAGGTTGGCCAGAACGTGCGGGTCAAGGAAGGTCCTTTCACCGATTTTCATGGCACCGTCGAAAATATCAATTACGAAAAAAGCCGTCTCAGGGTTTCCGTCAGCATTTTTGGCCGCGCAACGCCTGTGGAACTGGATTTTGCCCAGGTGGAAAAAGGCTAGTCAGAAGTTTGAAGGCGCGACCGGACGCCTTTTTCCGGCAAGAGGAGCGTGAGTCGGGGAGTCTCTCTCCAAAAGCGCGTTACCACTCAATCATCAAGGAGCCAACATGGCGAAAAAAATCGTCGGCTATATCAAGCTGCAAGTCCCGGCGGGCAAGGCCAATCCCTCGCCCCCTATTGGTCCCGCGCTGGGTCAGCGCGGCCTCAACATCATGGAATTCTGCAAGGCGTTCAACGCCCAGACGCAAGGCGTCGAGCCTGGCCTGCCCATTCCGGTGGTGATTACCGCGTTTGCGGACAAATCCTTCACCTTCGTGATGAAGACGCCGCCTGCAACCATTCTCATCAAGAAGGCGGCAGGCATCCAATCCGGTTCCCCCAGACCGCACACCGACAAGGTGGGCAAGATCACCCGCGCGCAAGCCGAGGAGATTGCCAGAACCAAACAGCCTGACCTGACCGCCGCCGACCTGGAGGCTGCTGTGCGCACCATCGCCGGTTCCGCGCACAGCATGGGCATTACTGTGGAAGGACTGTAATCATGGCAAAACTTTCCAAACGGCAAAAAGCCCTGGCGGGCAAAATAGACGCGCAAAAACTTTATCCTGTCGCTGAAGCCTTGGCGCTCGCCAAGGAAACAGCAACCGCGAAGTTCGATGAATCCATCGACGTCGCCGTCAATCTGGGAATCGATCCCCGTAAATCCGATCAACTGGTGCGCGGCTCCGTGGTGCTGCCTGCCGGTACCGGCAAAAGCGTGCGCGTGGCTGTCTTCGCCCAGGGCGACAAGGCGGAAGCCGCCAAAGCCGCTGGCGCGGAGATCGTCGGCTTTGATGATCTCGCGGCAGAGGTGAAGGGCGGCAAGCTCGATTTCGACATGGTGATTGCCACTCCCGACGCCATGCGCGTGGTAGGACAACTGGGCCAGATTCTGGGGCCGCGCGGCCTGATGCCCAACCCCAAGGTGGGAACGGTGACGATGGACGTGACGACTGCGGTGAAAAACGCCAAGGCCGGTCAGGTGCAGTACCGTACCGACAAGGGGGGTATCGTGCATGCCACTCTTGGCCGCGCTTCCTTTGGTGTCGACAAGCTGGAAGAAAACCTGAAGGCGCTGATCGATGCGCTCAACAAGGCCAGACCCGCATCCGCCAAAGGGCAGTATCTGAAGAAAATTGCCGTGGCCAGCACCATGGGGCCCGGCGTGCGCGTGGATCAGGCAAGCCTGATCGCGGCGCAATAAGGACTTTGGGACACGGCGGGCTGTCTTGAAGAAGTCCCGCCGCGTATCGTCAAAGACCGCAGGCGCGTTTTTTCCCGCAAGGGGATGCGCTTAATGGCAGGAACACCTGCGTAGACGGTGTGCCCGGAACAAGGATTTTCGCCGTGAGGCCGTCAAGGCCCTGCGGCAACGCCGAAGTTCAGGTCGCCGTAAAAGGGGGGCGGAAAGTTTTTCCGTCCTGTATTGACTTGAAAAGGAGGAAAGACCTGTGGGTCTCAATCTCGAAGACAAAAAAGCCGTTGTGGCGGAAGTGTCGGCACAGGTCAGGGATGCGCAAACCATCGTGATCGCGGAATATCGCGGCATCGAGGTGAGCCACCTGACCGTGTTGCGCAAGCAGGCACGTGAAGCAGGCGTCTATCTGCGTGTGTTGAAAAACACGCTGGTGCGGCGCGCGGTGCAGGATACGCCGTTCGCGGAACTCGCCGATCAGATGGTGGGGCCGTTGATCTACGCGATCTCCAGCGACGCGATCCTGCCTGCGAAGGTGCTGGATACGTTCGCCAAAAGCAACGACAAGCTCGTCATCAAGGCGGGTTCTTACAACGGCAAGCTGCTGGATGCGGTTGGCGTCAAGGCGCTCGCTTCCATCCCGGGACGCGAGGAATTGCTCGCCCGGTTGCTGGGCGTCATGCAAGCCCCGGTCTCCGGCTTTGCCGGCGCGCTGGCCGCACTCGCCAAACAACGCGAGGAAGCGGCTGCCGTCGCGTAAGGCGCAGCGTTTCCCGATTTTTTTCCGATTTGAACTTTAGGAGCAACAAATGGCTATTTCCAAGGAAGACATCCTCGAAGCCGTGGGCGGCATGACCGTCCTCGAACTGAACGACCTCGTCAAGGCGTTTGAAGAGAAGTTTGGCGTTTCCGCCGCTGCGCTGGCCGTGGCGGCGCCGGGCGCTGCCGCTGGCGGCGCTGCTGCCGCTGTCGAAGAGCAGAGCGAATTCACCGTCATTCTGGCGGCTGTCGGCGAGAAGAAGGTAGAAGTCATCAAGGCTGTGCGTGCCGCGACCGGTCTGGGTCTCAAGGAAGCGAAGGATCTCGTGGATGGCGCACCCAAGCCTGTCAAGGACGCGATCTCCAAAGCCGACGCCGAGGCGCTCAAGAAGCAGCTTGAAGACGCGGGCGCGAAGGTCGAACTCAAGTAGGAGCGGATGTTCTCTGGGCTGGCGATTCTTTGAGTCGCCAGCCTTTTACCCGTTGTTCATGGTGTTTCTTTTTTGTCTTTTTTTCTACCAGATCATTCGCATTGAGTTCGCAAGACGGCAAACGCAAGCAGCTTTCCGCAAAAACGCGGAA
>JAISWQ010000179.1 GCA_031271025.1 Zoogloeaceae bacterium
CTACCGCAACAATGCCTTTCGTTTCCAGTTGCGCGCCAGCCGCGGATGAATCGCGATTCTGGAACTTGAATGGGGAAACGCCGGAAAAGCCATAGCGACCCGACAAAAGGAGAACCTGAAAATTGTCCATCGAAAGTAAAGAACGTCCTGTCTTCGTCCTCGGAGCCGAGCGTTCTGGAACGACATTGCTCATGGTCATGCTTGGCCGCCACAAACGTATTTCCGTTCCGGAAGTTGCCTGGTATTACCCGCGCTTTCGTCCGTATTTGCATACCTATGGCGATCTGTCACGTCCGGAAAATCTCCTGACACTCGCTGAAGAGATGGTTTTCGGGTTAAAGACGCCCTTCTGGGGCATGCCGGTCAATCCAAAAACGATCGTTGACGAGATTGTCGCGCGCGCGCCGGAACATGGTTTTGCCGGCATTTTCGCCGCGATGCTCCAAAAATACGCCGAACTCGAAGGCAAGCCGCGCTGGGGAGAAAAGACCCCATACAATCTCTATTTCGTGAAAGAAATTCTGGAGGATTTCCCGAACGCGCAGTTTGTCTTTATCACACGCGATGGCCGTGACGCCAGTGCCGACTATCTGGAATCCTCGTTTGGGCCAACCAACATCTATACTGCCGCCCGCGCGTGGAAGCGGGCGCAGAATGCCGTTGAGACGTTCCGTTCAAATTTGCGCGCCGACCAGTGGTTCGATGTGCGCTACGAGGATTTGGCGCGACAACCAGAGGTGATTCTGCGTCGCGTCACTGATTTTCTCGGCGAGGATTATGATGAGCAGATGCTCGAATTCCACCGCGGCGAGATTGCTCGACGCCGGGGACAGACGCGCGATCACGCGCCGCTGGGCGGTCCGGCCAGCCCGATCTATATTGGCATCCATAAAAATTTGCTGAGTCTGCGCGATCAGCGCGTCTTCGCCTGGGTAGCCGGTGAGGAACTGCGAAATTCCGGCTATCCAGTGGATGTCGAGCCGCTGGCGCTGAGCGAAGAGGAGATCAAACGCTATCTGGAACTGGACGGACGTTATCGCGCCGCCGCGCTCGACGCGCCGGATGGTCATATCGTCTATGAAAGTTACAACGACTGGTTGGCAGACCAGCGCGAAGCAAGGCGTCAGGCCGGTCTGTGGAATCACGAAAGCGCGCCGAAACGTTTTCCGCTTGGGGATCCAGACGAAGAGCTGATTACAGGCCAACGCGCCTTGCGCCGGTGGAAGGATTACTTCGGCATCAAGCGGCGTTACGTGTCGAACAAGGTGGTACTTTAGCCATGCATGCCGCTACATTGACGCGCTTCGGGAAAATGCGGATGGCGGTTGATCCGCGATCCGAGGCTGGCCGGCGCTTGCGCGATATTGCCGCGGGCTGCCCGTCACCGGGTAACGCGGTTGGAACGGTATTGCTCCGAAACGTGAGTGTGTCTTTCGTTTCGGATCATTCCCTGGCGGTGGTTTCGGATGTCAGCTTGATGATTCGGCCAGGGGAATTCGTGACTTTTCTTGGCCCTTCCGGTTGCGGCAAGACGACATTGCTCAATGTCATCGGCGGAATGCTTCTGCCAACGGTCGGTGAGGTTAGCATCGACGGCGTTCCCGTCACGGCGCCCACGCCGGTGTGCAATGTCGTGTTCCAGCAGCATTCGCTTTTCGAATGGATGCGCGTGGCTGACAACGTTGCCTTTGGTCCGCGTGCGCTCGGTCATCCCGATCCGCGCGGCGAGGCCATGCGTTTCCTTCGCCTCGTTGGGCTGGAGGACTATGCCGAAGTCTATCCATTTACCCTGTCGGGTGGCATGCAGCAACGTGTGGCTATTGCCCGCGCCCTTGCCACCGCGCCCAGCGTGTTGCTGATGGATGAACCTTTCGGCGCGCTCGATGCGCAAACCCGCAGCATCATGCAGGAGGAATTGCTGAAATTGCGTCACAGTGTCGCGCCGACCGTGATCTTCGTTACGCACGATGTCGACGAAGCCCTGTTGCTCTCCGACCGGATTTTCGTCATGCGCGCCGCGCCTGGCGGGCTGAAGGAAGAAATCGCCGTTGACGCCGATCTGCGACGCAGTGACGACCCCATGCGCAATGAAAGCTATCACGAACTGCGGCAGCGCATTCTGGCCCAGATTCGCGAGGAAACCCTCAAGGTCTTCAATCGCCCGGATGGAGGACGATGATGCACCGTCCGGCGTATTTCAGGCTCATCGTTTCGTTATCGTGGCTGTTGCTCAGTCTGTTGCTTCCGCTCGTCGTTTGGGAGTTTGCGGCCAGGAAGATCGCCAATCCGGTTTTATTGCCTGAACCGGAATTGGTGGCCGCGAGCATGATGGAACTGTTCAGCGACGGGAGTCTGATGGACGACATTCTGGCCAGTTTGCAGCGCGTGTTCACTGGTTTTTTCATTGCCTCGGCAGTGGCGATTC
The DNA here is from genome assembly GCA_031271025.1 of Zoogloeaceae bacterium. Classification (GTDB taxonomy): domain Bacteria; phylum Pseudomonadota; class Gammaproteobacteria; order Burkholderiales; family Rhodocyclaceae; genus Azovibrio. Next base: position 2,426 of record JAISWQ010000179.1, read on the forward strand.
CGTCGGCCTTGTTGATGGCCTATTTCTTGCCGTTGCGTCGCCTGTTTTTGCCGCTGGTGACCGTATTGCGGCCAATTCCGCCGATAGCCTGGATCCCGCTTGCAATTCTCTGGTTTGGTCTTGGAAACAAACCAAGTTATTTCATCACGGCGCTGGCCGCCTTCTTTCCGATTTTCCTCAATGCCTTTGCCGGCGGCATTGATGTCCAGCCGCGACATATACACGCTGCTCGCTTTCTCGGCGCCGGGCGCTGGTTGATGGTGCGGCATATCTACCTGATGTCGGCCTTGCCCAGTGTCTGGACCGGATTGCGCATCGGTCTCGGACAAAGCTGGATGGCAGTGGTTACTGCGGAGCTGATTGCAGCCCAGTCTGGCCTTGGCTACATGATCCAGGCCAACCGCATCAACCTGGAAACCCAACACGTGTTAACCGGAATGATCGTTATCGGTGTACTTGGCGCACTCATGACCACAGGTCTTGGATGGTGCGAAAAACTGATCCTGCCCTGGAAATACCAGCGGCAATAACTTTGGAGGCATCTCATGTTCCTATCCATTTTCCAGCGACATCACTTGCTGCGCGGTTTGTTGTTCGTCATCGGCATCGTGTCGGCTTTACCTGGACACGCGTCCGATCAGGCCATCCCGATTCGCATTGCCTATCCGCAAGCCCTCAACGGTCAGATTCCACTGGTGCTGGACAAGTCCGGCATCGCCAAAAAGAAGGGGCTTGACGCCCAGTACACTTTTTTCCAGAACGGCCCTCCGATGATGGAAGCGCTTGCCGCGGGCAGCGTTGACGTCGTCGTATCCAGCTACCAGCCATTTGCCACATTCATTTCCAGGCAGCCAGGAAAAGCCGTTCCGGTTGCCAATCTGGGACATGCCAGCTATTCGCTACTGGTGCCAAAAGACGCGACGGAAAACGCGCTGGCCGACCTGAAGGGAAAGCGCATCGCCTTGTCTTTCGGTTCCGATTCCCATCTCGATTTGTTGCGTTCCATTCGCAAACTTGGCCTGGATCCGGGGAACGATTTCAAACTCCTCAATATGGCGCCAAACGAACTGAATCTTGCGCTCAACCAGGGTTTTGCCGATGCGGCGGTAATCCGCCAGCCACAAGTGCAACGTCTTGAGAAGGAGTTCGGGCTGCGCAACGTGCAGACGTGGCCGCATTATTTTCTGGTCATCGCCAGCCGCGAATTTCTGACGCGGCAACCGGCGGCAAAGGAACGTTTGCTTGACGCGTTGCGTGAGGCCGTGGTCTTCATCACACGCAACGAGGATCAATCTGCCGAATGGTTTGGCGAGCGTCTGCGTTTGTCGCCGGTCATCGTCAAGGATCTGTCCGCCCAAAATCCGCTGTTCAGGGGAGTAAGGCAGGCGAGCGACGTGCATATCGAGTTCGACGCCACCCATCAACAATCATTCAACGACTGGCTGGCGGCGAGCTTCGAGAACGGGCTGCTCAAAACTCGCGTCGAACCCTTGAAGGAGTAGGACAACGCAATGGAAACCCGACACATCGAGACCGACATTCTGGTAATCGGCGGCGGCACGGCCGGGCCGATTGCCGCGATCAAGGCCAGGGCCAAGGCGCCGGATTTGCGCGTGCTGCTGCTCGACAAGGCCAATGTGAAGCGCAGCGGCGCGATCGCCGAGGGCATGGACAGCGTGAATAACGCCATCATTCCCGGC
>JAISWQ010000006.1 GCA_031271025.1 Zoogloeaceae bacterium
TCGTGTCCTGGGTCGTCCATTGAATACGGCTCCATTTCGTCGTCAGATTGGTGCTGCGGGAAACGTCGAGCAATCCAAACCTGGGCGAGGCCCAGGAAGTCAGGCCAAAGGAGGGCGCCCTAGTTTTCGTATCCTGGGAAGCGAATGATACCGACAGGGTGGTGGCGGGCGTGATGTCCCAATCCAGCGCGGCATAGCCCAGATACTTGTCGGTCTTCGTGTGGTCGTAGAAATATCCTCGATCGTTGCCGGAAACGACTAGGCGGCCCCGCAGCGAACCGCTGGCATTGAGCGGGCCGCCCACGTCCGCCTCGACACCGTAGTTGTTCCACGATCCGGCGGAGATGCTGCCGGAAGCGGTGAATTCCTTTTGCCCGCGCTTGCGCACCAGATTGACCGTTCCACCGAGATTGCCCGTTCCCTGAAAAAGACCGGCAGGGCCGCGCAACACCTCGACTCGCTCATAGAGCGCCAGATCCAGTTGCGAAAAGGCGGTAAGCGAATTGGAGGAGGGAAGCCCGTCGAAGCTCGCGTTCAGGCCATAGCCCCGCGAACGGAACTGGCTTGTAAGCGTGTCGCTGGACAGGACGGTGACGCCCGTCACCTGTTTAAGCGCGTCCTCCACTGTCACCAGCCCCTGATCCTCGATGCGTTCCCTGGTGATGACGGAAACCGATTGCGGAATCTCGCGCGGCTTGACGGGATCCTTGCCGGCGACGGAAACCTCGCTGAGATAACGATCGCCGGTGACTTCGATTGGTTCGAGCACGACTGGCGTCTGTTCCTGCGCCTGCGCCCATGCGGAAGAGATGAATCCTGTCGCGGCCAGAAGCGCGTAAATGACACTGCGCTCAAACGGCAAACGGGAGATTGGATGGATTTCCATGAGGGAGCCTCCTGTAGAGAAATTCAATCTGCCGGTTCACTTGATCCGTAGACTGGTTTCGTCGGACAGGAACATCGGCGCTTTGAGTACGCCCGCAGACTAATCCTGAAGTTAACCTCAAGGTCAAATATCGATTGTCTATATACTAATTACTAATAAGTAATTCTGAAGACCCCCTTGGATTGCGTTGTCATGAGACACGCATTGCGGTGCATTCCACAAAAAATGCCGCTCACTCTGCTTGAGTGAGCGGCATTACCGCAAGCGAGAAAGACACGCGTCAGGAAAATGTATTTACAGCCCAACCTGGCTGATGACCATTTCCTTCACATTCGGGGAGACCACGAAGGCGGCTTCGGTGGCGTCCTTTATCTCATCCAGCGTGACGCCGGAAGCGATTTCTTCCAGGGTCAGCTTGCCGTCGTGGAAGCGGAAGAGGGCAAGCTCGGTGACGAGGGTGGAAACGCGCCCTTTGGCAGTAAGCGGCAGATTGCATTTCTTGAGGATTTTCTTCTCGCCCTTGGCCGTGTGTTCCATGGCCACGATCACCTGGCGCGCGCCAACCGCGAGATCCATCGCGCCCCCCATGCCGGGGACGTTCTTGCCGGGCACCATCCAGTTGGCGAGGTCGGCGTTTTCATCCACCTGCAAGCCGCCCAGCACGCAGGCGTCCAGGTGGCCGCCGCGCATGAGCGCGAAAGAGATGGAGGTATCGAAGGTCGCGCCGCCGGGAATGATGCTGCACGGCGCGCCCCCCGCATTCACCGTGCGGGGCTGGCCGATGGGCGTGATTTCATCCGGCACGGGGCCAATGCCGACAAAACCGTTTTCCGATTGCAGCATCAGATGCACACCGGCAGGCAGGAAGTTGGCAACCAGAGTCGGCAGGCCGATCCCCAGATTGACCACATCCCCGTCGTTCAGTTCCAGCGCGATGCGACGCGCGATAAATTCTTTTTTATCCATGGCTCTCTCCTCTTAGCCGGGGTAAACGATGTGGTCGACCAGAACACCGGGAGTCATCACGTGATCGGGGTCGATGCAGCCGACTTCAACGATCTGGTGGGCTTCCACGATGACCGTGTCGGCGGCGAGCGCCATGAGCGGATTGTGGTTGCGCATCGAGGTGTAATAGACAAGGTTGCCGACTCTGTCGGAGGTCACGGCTTCCAGCACCGCGAGGTCAGCCTTGAGCGGGGTTTCGTAGAGGAAGCCTTTGCCATTGATGACAAACACCGGCTTCTTCGTGTATTTCTGGCCATTGATGGTCAGATCCTGCGGTACATCTTCCACGCTCGTGCCAACTCCCGTGGGGGTGAGCACACCGCCAAGACCGGAACCCCCCGCGCGGATGCGCTCGGCGATGGTGCCGATGGGACAGAGTTCGATCTCCATTTCCCCGGCGAGCATTTGCCGCTGCGCTTCCTTGTTGAGGCCGATGTGACCGGTAATCATCTTCTTGACACGATGATGCTGAATCAGCAGGCCGATCCCCGCGGGGCCTTTGCTGGTGTCGGAAAAGGCAGCGTCGTCGCCGATCACGGTGAGATCCTTGACGCCGGAATCGAGAATGGCCTGCATCAGGCGCGGCGGCGTGCCGTTGCCCATGAAGCCGCCATACATGATGGTCATGCCATCTCTCAGAAAAGAGGCGACTTGATCAATTTCAAGTTTTTTGGATGTCATTCATTGTCTCCAGGAAAAAAAGCCGCTGAAACACGCCGAAGGAAAAACCGGCATGACGGCACTGTGCGTTATTGGCGTATTGCCGGGTGAGGTTCGACTGCTTGCCCCGGCGTTCACACCAGCTCGCATTTTAACTGGATTGGCGGGCGAGATAAAGGGATTTTAATGCACGATGGCAGCGTGATCGTGGCGTGATGGCAGCATGTTGCTGTGTATTGGCGTCATACTTTCGTCATGATTGAGTCATGTTTTGCTGGTTTTTATCCCGCGCAGTACGCGACGCCTGTTTTTTCACAACGTATAATGCGTTTCTTTGCCGCCGCCGCGCGCTACCGCCGCGCATTCTGGTCACCACAAAGGATTTTCCATGACGCAAGAAACCCGCCTGACCGCGCTTTCCCCGCTGGACGGTCGTTACGCCGACAAGGTCGATGCCCTGCGCGGCCAGTTCTCTGAATTTGGCCTCATCCGCCGCCGATTGCAAGTGGAAATCGAATGGCTGAAGGCGCTGGCCGCCGAACCGCATTTTGCGGAGATTCCCGCCTTTTCCGCTGCCGCGATCAGCGGACTGGATGATCTCGTGCGCCGGTTTTTGCCTGCGGAAGCAGCCGAAATCAAGCGTATCGAAACCGAGGAAACCAACCACGACGTGAAGGCGCTGGAATACTGGATTCGCGGCAAGACCGAAGGGAATCCCGAAATGCTCCGGGCGCGCGAATTCATTCATTTTGCCTGCACCTCCGAGGACATCAACAATCTTTCCCATGCCCTGATGCTCGCGGCGGCGCGAAGGGATTGCCTGCTGCCCGCGCTGGAGGAAATCGTCGCGCGCCTGAGGGAACTGGCGCACGCGCTGGCCGATACGCCGATGATGTGCCGCACCCACGGCCAGCCCGCGACGCCTTCCACGATGGGCAAGGAGCTGGCGAATGTGGCCTATCGTCTCGAACGGGCGCGCGCCGGGATCGCCTCGATCCGTCTCACGGGCAAGATGAAC
>JAISWQ010000032.1 GCA_031271025.1 Zoogloeaceae bacterium
CGCCAGCTTGGCGAAGTCTCTGTCCGTACCGTGCGGCGCTTGATAGAGCGCGGTTCCTTACCGGTTTGCCGCATTGGGCGCTTGATGCGCGTTCCTTCTGAGGCGGTACGCGAATTTATCGCGCAGCGAACCGAAGGGGGCCATAATGTTCCCTGCGCGGTGTCGGAGACGCACACGTTAAGGAGTAAAAAATCATGGTCTACCGACGCAAAGATTCCCCGGTCTATTGGGGTAGTTTCACAGACGCAGGCGGCAAGAGAGTTAGACGCACTACTGGCACGACAGACTTGCGCGAAGCGCAAGCCATCGAAGGCAAGTGGAAACTCGAAGCGCATCAGGTGAAGCGGTGGGGTGGGGTGCCAAGCCGTTCGTTCGATCAATTAATGCTGGCGTATTTTAAGGTGACACAAGGCATAAAACGCAGCACAAGGCGTGATGTTTGCACGCTTCGGAAGCTGACGCCATTTTTTACCGGGCGTGACCTTCTGACGTTGAAGCGTTGCGATATTCGGGCCTATGTTGACAAGCGTCTAAGCGATGGTGTTGCGAATGCGACAATCAACCGTGAAGTGTCGTTATTGTCAGCGGCGATCAACTATGCGCGCCATGAATGGGATTGGGAGATTCCGAACCATGCCGAAGGGATGCATCTTAAGGAGCCGGAGGGGCGCATTCGGAGTTTGACGGTTGAGGAAGCGCGCGCGCTGACAGCGGAAGCCGAAAAGTCGCGGCAATCGCCGCATCTTGCAGACTTCATAAGATTGGCATTGAATACGGGATGCCGTCTTAATGAGTTGCTCGGTTTGCAGTGGGGCCGTGTCGATCTGAAAGCTAACCTGCTTCATTTGGGCGAGCACGACACCAAGAGCGGTCGGCGGCGTTCTGTGCCTCTGAACGCTGAGGCACGGGCGGCCATGCTGAATTTGGCAAGGTTTCGCGCGTCGCACTGCCCGGCGTCGCCTTGGGTGTTTGCGCATGAAGATGGAACGCGGCAAACATCCGTGCGCAGTGCGTTTAAGATCGCACTTCGGAATGCGGGCATCACTGATTTCCGCATTCACGATCTGCGGCACACGTGCGCATCGTGGTTGGTCAGTGCCGGGCAGCCGTTGCAAGCCGTGCGTGATTTGCTAGGGCATTCGACGATCAGGATGACAGAGCGTTACGCACATCTAGCCCCGGAAAACGTCCGGAAAGCGGTGGCGGTGCTTGATGGTTTGTCACGATTTAGTCACGTTGAGCAAGGGAAGGGCTTGGAAAAACACGGCTAAGTCCTTGTGTTTATGGTGACAATTCATAAAGCCGCATAATGGCACCTTGGATTGCCACGGGCCTGTGGCCCTCGCAGTGACGAGGGGGGCGTCATTGCGAGGAGCGCAGCGACGTGGCAATCCATGGTGTGCGCCAGCCTCGCAGGTTCAGCGATGGATTTGCCGCGCTTCGCTCGTAATGACGAGGGATTTTGGTGTTTTGCACAGCGGATTCTCGCTGTTCACTTCTCAATTGAGACCTCATTGCACTCCGCGTACATAATACGCATTCGACGATAGCTGTAGCGTCGCATCGAACGAAACAGGAGGACGATGCGGATGTACCTTCAGCAAGGCATCGACCCGAAAATGCAGCAGGCGCTCGGTATTTCCCTGCGTATCGAAATCGAAGTTCACGCGGACATGGGATAAACGCTTGTCGTAGCATTCAATGGCGCGGCGTATCTGTACGCGCAACAATTCCCTGTGATCCGGATTGAGCAGCGACAGACTGCTCAGGTCTGGAATGCCGTAATTGACAACCGAATGGGCTGCGAGGGGGTATCGCCTGGCAAGATGGCCCAATCCCATTACACGGGTATTGAGCAGGGATTCCAGATCGCGCGCGAGCGCGGCCTTGAAATCGGACAGGTTGAAAACCAGGACGGCATCCTGGCCCGGTTGATCCGGCGTATCGTCGAGCAGCCGATCGAGCACCGAAGGCAGCGTCATGGTTTTCCCGGAGCCGCGACTCATGATTATCCCACCAAGATTCTGCCGACCTGCTCGTCGAGCAGTTTCCAATAGACGCCGAAAATGATCGCCAGCACGCTCGCCAACAGCGCAATGTAGGCCCACAGCGGCAATTCATAACGCATATAGTTCTGAAAGCGATGCGGCAATTTCCAGTTTGGCGCAAATCCCGGCGCGTCGCCGCGCACACGTTGAATTTCCTGTCCCACGCGATGGACGAGATAGCTGAGCTTTTCCGGGCCTTCGAGCAGGTATTTGCCATGGAAACCGAGCAGCAGGCAGGTATGGAACACTTCGAGTGCTTCGATGTTGCGGGCCGGATTGTTGCGCATCATCTCCAGCCGGTCAAAAAAACGTTCTCCGGCGAAATTCTCGCCGAACAGGCGCAATTGCAGCGGCATCCGCGCCCATTCATCACGGAACGAAAAATCGGGCGAGAGCATGATTTCGTCCATCAGCGCACAAAAGGCGTATTTCGCCTGTTCAATCTGTTCGACATCCTTGCCAAAATTGCGCGCCTGCTTTTCGTAGCTTGTGAAAAACAGATCGATATGCCGGTTCAATTGCTCGCAGGATTTGGGCAAATTGCCATCGCGCAGCAAAAACAACAAGTAAATCCCGTCTTCCAGCAAATCGCGCAATGTCGGCGCAATAGGCGTTTCTGCCGCAATGGCGGGAGTTTTTTTAATCTCGACAGACGGGAGACTATTCATAGTAGCGGTCGTAGCAGCCATAATCAAAGGGTTCCTAATGAAAATCAACGAAAGACGCCGATCAATTCAATCTCAAGGTTGGCGAGTGACTTCGGCGTATAAATGCAGATAGAACGCGACTGCAACATCCGTTTATAGATGTCGCCGCGCGCTTCCAACGCGAAATAATGATTGCCCGCATGAACCGGCAGGGCCGTTGGCGTCTGCTGCATAGGCTGGAGATTGACGCCCGGCATGGCGGAATGGAGGATTTTATCTACGTCGTCGGGCGAACCGACCTTATATTGGGCAGGCACTTCCTCGATGATTCGCGCCACGGGCATATCGCCGCGTACCGACAGATAGAAATCGGCATTTTCGATCAGGTTGGTACTCTCCAGACGGCCGATGTGGAACGAGGGTTTGGGCATGGTGAGCGGGATAATGACGTAGCGTGTGGAAACCACCGTATCCAGCAACTCACGAACCATTTTGTCGAGCTTGGGAAAGGTTTTAGCAAGTTCATCGTGGCAATATGCAGGGAGATCGGACAGTTTGTAAATTGTGGAGAACGTTAGCAATTCGCCGCAAAGCCGGGCGAGCGCGAGATAGAGTTCTTCGGGATGCAGCGGTTCGGCCTTAAGCAGATGATTGAATAGCGCAAAATTGCTATTGACCGTGTGCAAGAGCCAGAATGAAGCAATATCGGAAGAACTGTACCCCATCACGTTCCTGGCGCGCTCGCGTTGTGTACCAGACAAGGTCACACTTTTGGCCATCAAGATGTCGAGCAGCCTTTGGATCGCACCGCGCAGTGGGGGGGAGGCACTGACCGTTACCATCGGCGGTATATAGTCTTCGACCACCCGCCATTGCCCTGTGGCATCCTTTGCCAGCCTGGCGATGGGCACGGAATCATAGCCGTCGCGGTTTTCCTCTTCCAGCATCAAACGCACGTCGAGTTCTAGCACGGTGATATCCGTCTCAATGGCATTGGTATATAAATCAGTCGCTTTCCTGTGCGCGTTGCGATAGCGCGCGGGGCGGGCCGACGGGACGCTATCATTGCCGCTGACAGTGTTGCCGCCATAAGTATTGAGGTGGGGGAGGCAAGCATAAAGGGTGGTTTCGGCATTGACCTGGGGCACATCCCTCAAATTGCGCGACAGGGGTACGGGTTCTTTGTCGGGCGCATAAAAACGGCTGCCGTCCCTGAACACGACATCCAGTGCCTCAAGGCGGATATTCCCGGTGTAGAGCGCCCCGGTGTCGAGTTCAATCCGGGCCAAGCCCCAGGCATGGCGCTGGGCGGATTGCAGTGTCTCGGCGATGGCATTATCGATAAACAATGCCTGTTGCTGAAAATGCTGTGGGCGTAAAAACAACCCCCCACCCCACAAAACACGACGAGATTTAGACATACAAGAATTCCTTTTTCAGTTAGCGCAGGAAAGCCCCTGCACATTCAGGGAGATTACCCTGCGTTTGACCCAAAAGCGGTTCAGGTTCGGGTTGAACTAATGTGAAATAGCAATCTTTTGCCGTGAAGTTCAGCCCTTCATTGCGCACCGTTCGCGCATCGACCAGGAAGCGCCAGCCATGCGTATCTGGCGAGCGGAAAAACGCAACACCTCCGATGTACCGGGTCTCTGGCAAGAGCTTATCCGTGAATGCCTGCGTTGTGCCGGGAATCAGCACCACTTCATTGGTGGCCACCCATTCGCTGGGGAACAACTCGGCTTCGTTCGGGCTTCGCGCCACAGCATCGAAAGTCACGCGCGAAAATCCGTTGATGCCTTTCAACTGGTACAGACGCACCACCACCGACAAAGGCTTGCCGCTGGCGTCCCGATTGACGAGCGCGTCCGCCGAACCCTTTATTGCATATTCTTCCGGCGCGCGCACGGGCGGCGGTTCATTGACGCGCTGGATTTCGGCCACGTTGGCCTGAAGCGCCAACGCTTCGGGAATCGGCGGTTTTTTGCTGAAAAACGAACATCCCCCCGCGAACACCGCCAGCAGTACAGCGCCGCAAAGGCGGCCAGATATATTCACCATGATTGCTTACACCTCATCGTTGTGGAACACTGATCAAGCGTCATTTTCGAAGCCCGAAGGGCCGTGGCGCGCCATACGGCCCGTGGATTGCCACGCCCCGCTCGCAATGACGATCAACTTGATCGACGTTTCCTTGTTTCTCACGTCCAAAGATCGCCGCCAGCCCGCGAATCATTTATTCGCGGTTCCTGTCGGCATGTCGATTTTCGCATTGAGCAGTTCCTGCAATTGTTCCAGCGTGGCCTTGTCCTTGATGACATCCGACAGCCATTTCTCGAAGGGCATCTCTGCCCATTGGACGGCGCGCTCGATAAGCAGGGCCACGGGGCTGTGCGGCTCATGGGAGCGAAACCAGTATGCGACCGTGCGCAACTGTCGAATGGCATCGTCGCGCCTGCCAAGGGTCGGGGCGGCTTCTCCGGAAGGCGTTGGCAA
>JAISWQ010000034.1 GCA_031271025.1 Zoogloeaceae bacterium
TTCCGCGCCGATCTCCACGCGCCCCAGATCGGAGAGGCGCACCGGATAGCCATTGACCGTCTTGACGATCACCGCCGCGAATTCTTCCGGTCGCTGCAAATCCGTCTGCGCCACCACGGAAAATTCCCGCTGGCGGCTTTCGATGCGTCCGGCGGGGACTTCCACGTTCTGCTGGCGCAGGGCGTCCTCCACGTCCTGCGCCGTCACCTGATAGGCCGCCAGCCGAGCGCGATCCAGCCATATCCGCATGGCAAAACGGCGTTCGCCGTAGACGCCCACGTCCGCCATGCCCGGCAGGGTTTGCAGCCGGGGCTTGACGATGCGGCTGGCGAAGTCGCTCACTTCCAACTGCGTATGTCGATCGGAAGAAAAGGAAAGACGGATGATCGGGTCGGCGTCCGCTTCCACCTTGGCGATGATGGGTTCATCCACGTCGTCCGGCAGTTTTCCGCGCGCGCGTGAAACCCGGTCGCGCACGTCGGAAGCGGCGGAATCCGGGTCGCGTTCCACCTTGAAACGCACGGAAACCTGGCTTCTTTCGGAACGGGAAACCGAAGAAAGCACTTCCACGCCCTCAATGCCCGCCAGCGAATCCTCCAGCGGCTTGGTGATCTGCGACTCGACGATTTCCGCCGACGCGCCGCGATAGGTGGTGGAAACCGTGACGATCGGCTCATCGATATGCGGATACTCGCGCACCGTCAGCCGTCCATAGGAGACCACGCCCAGGAGCATGAGCGCCAGGGAAAGCACCGTGGCAAAAACCGGACGCGCAATACAGATTTCGGAAAGTTTCATCGCATGGACAAGAGCAAGTGACCCGGGAAGACACCAAACACCACGTCATTGTACGCCGCGCGCCCGCATTTGAACGCGAACAGCCGGGACGAAGCCCCCCCCGTTTATTTTCTCTCGCTCGCTTGCGCGGCACGCGCGCGTCAAGGCTACCAGGCAGGGGTTTCCACGGCGGCGGCGGGTGGGGGTTCGGGAATCCATGTACCGCAGGCAGCCCAGAGGGCAAGGGCGGCAACCGCCAGCGCCAGCAGCAGCGCCGGGATGCTGGCGCCTGTGGCGGGCTGCGGCTTGACGTTTTCCGGGACTTCGGCGCGTCCGGTGAGCATGGGCAGGAGCAGATCGTGTTTCTTCACGAAGCGGTAAAAGACAATGGAGGCCACATGCAGCCCGACGAAGGTGAGCAGCACGTAGGCGAGCGTCTGGTGCCAACCGGTGAGGCGGACGGCGAGACTATCGCCGATAAGCGCGGCGAGCGGCCCGTGAAAGCTGATTTCATCGTAGGAAAACAGCCCCAGGCCGGTTTGCAGGGCACAAAGAAAAAGCAGGGCGAAGACGGAAAGCGCGCCCAGCGGGTTGTGTCCCAGACCATGCCATTCACCTTTCAGGTAGGCGAGAATGCGGGCAGGCGTGGGGAAAAATTGCAGGAAGCGGGCATAGGTCGAACCGATGAAGCCCCAGAGCAGACGAAAAACGAGCAGGCCGACGACAAAAACGCCGATCTTGCCATGCAGGGCAATGGCGTCATCCATCTTGCCGGTGATGAACAGCGCGACGATGGAGGCAACCAGCAGCCAGTGAAAAAGGCGAACGGGCAGATCCCAGACTTTGATGATTTGCATGGAAAATCAACTCCTTTTCAGAACTTGTTCATGATCTTTGCCGCCCGCCATTTCCTCTCGTCCGCTGGCGCGCTCAGACGCACGCGCCATCCGCCGTCACGCCCGGGTCTCTGGCCTTGACGGGTTTGATGAACTGTTCGCGCGAAATGCCCAGCCACATGACGATGGGCGAGGCGACCAGAACCGACGAGTAGATGCCGAAACAGATGCCGATGGTCAGCGCCAGCGCGAAATTGTGCAGGGTTTCGCCGCCGAAGATCAGCATGGACAGCACCACCGCCTGGGTGGAGCCGTGGGTGATGACGGTGCGCGACATGGTGCTGGTAATGGCGTGATCCAATATCTGCGCCGTCGTCATGCCGCGCGTCTTCCTGAAGGTCTCGCGCACACGGTCGAAGACCACCACGGATTCATTGACCGAATACCCGAGCACCGCCAGCACCGCCGCCAACACCGAGAGCGAGAATTCCCACTGGAAGAAGGCGAAAAAGCCGAGGATGATGGTGACGTCGTGCAGGTTGGCAATGATGGTGGAGACGGAAAAGCGCCACTCGAAGCGAAAGGCCAGGTAGATCATGATGCCGACCACCACGAACAGCAGCGCCAGCGCGCCGTTTTCCGCCAGATCCCTGCCTACCTGCGGGCCGACGAATTCGACCCGGCGCAATTCCGGCGGCGTGACGGCGGTATTCCGAAGCACCGCCAGCAGCAGCTCGCTTTGCCGCGCGGAATCAGGCGCGGCATCTGCGGAAGCCGGATCGGTAGTGGCGGCGGCATCATGCAGGTTCAGCGGCAGGCGGATCAGCACGTCCTGCGAGGAACCAAAGTTCTGCACAGGCGCGTCTCTGTATCCGGCCTCTTCCAGCGCGGCGCGAATTTCGTTCAGTGGCGCGCTCTCCGTGTAATGCACTTCCACCAGCGTGCCGCCGGTGAATTCCAGGGAAAAATTGAGTCCGCGCACTACCAGGAAAAAAACCGCCAGCACGAACGTAACCAGGGAAATGATATTGAACATCAGCGCGTAGCGCATGACGGGAATATCTTTCTTGATGCGGAAAAATTCCATGATGAGTTTCCTTATTGGGACTTGGCGGGTTCGGGTTTCCAGACCTGACCGATGGAGACATGGGTGAGTTTGCGCCGGTAGCCGTAGACCAGGTTGGTCAGCGCGCGCGAGACCGTGACCGCCGAGAAAATGGAGGTGAAGATGCCCAGACAATGCACCACGGCAAAGCCGCGCACCGGGCCGGAGCCGAAGACCAACAGCGCCAGTCCGGCGATCAGGGTCGTGAGGTTGGAGTCGAGAATGGTATCGAAGGCGCGTTCATACCCGGCCTGAATGGCGGTCTGGGGCGGCAGTCCGGCGCGCAGTTCCTCGCGGATGCGCTCGTTGATAAGCACGTTGGCGTCAATGGCCATGCCCAGGGTGAGCGCAATGGCGGCAATGCCGGGCAGGGTCAGGGTAGCCTGCAACATGGAAAGCAGCGCCACCAGAAAAACCAGGTTGGCGGTGAGCGCGATGCTGGAAATCAGCCCGAACATGCGATAGTACAG
>JAISWQ010000045.1 GCA_031271025.1 Zoogloeaceae bacterium
TATGACAGCACCGCCCGCTACGCCAGCGCCCACGCCGGAATCGGCTATTTGTGGAAAATGAACGAACGCGCCAGCCTGAAACTCTACGGCCAGTTTCTATGGAGCCGTCAGGGCGCGGACACGGTGCGCCTCACCACCGGAGAACCCGTGAAATTCCAGGCCGTCGATTCACAACGCACCCGCCTGGGTGCAAGATGGAACCAGCGCGTAAGCCAAAACGGAAACCTCTACTTCGGCGCGGCTTGGGAACGGGAATACGACGGCAAGGCCAAGGCCAGCATCCACGGCTACCGGCTCGATACGCCGAAGTTGAAAGGCAATACGGGAATGCTGGAAGCAGGTTTTACGTTGAATCCCACAGCGGGGAAACCTCTGACGCTGGATTTTGGCGTGCAGGGTTATGCGGGCAGACGCGAGGGAGTGACGGGGAGTTTCAAGGTGAACTACCGGTTCTGAGCCATACGCCCCGTTCGTCAAAAATGGGGCGTAAAGCGCCGTGGCAATCCTCCCCCCTCGTCATTGCGAGGGGATTTTATCCGCCACTTTTAATCGCGTCCGGGGGATTGCGTGAATCGGTTGGTTATTTCGCATCAGCGGTAGAGGCCGCGCGCTTTGATTTGAAACGAAGCGCGCGGCTGGCGTTGAGAATGGCGAGGAGGGCGACACCGACATCGGCGAAAACCGCTTCCCAGAGGGTAGCGACGCCCACGGCGGCAAGGAGCAGGAAAGCGCCCTTGACGCCCAGCGCGAGCGTGATGTTCTGCCAGACGATGCGGCGTGTGGCGCGGGCAATGTCCAGCGCGGCAAGGAGACGGGAGGGCGCATCGGTCATCAGTACGACATCTGCCGCTTCCAGCGCGGCGTCCGCGCCCAGACCGCCCATTGCGACGCCCAGATCCGCGCGCGCCAGCGCCGGAGCATCGTTGATGCCGTCGCCGACGAAGGCAATTTTGCCGCCCTTGCGCATGGGTTGCGCGGCGAGGCGCTCCAGATGTTCCAGCTTTTGCGCGGGCAGGCATTCCGCGAAGACAGTATCCAGTTTCAGGGGTTCCGCCACGCTTTGGGCGGCGCTTGCCGTGTCGCCACTGAGCAGGACGATGCGCTGAATGCCGCGCTGGCGCAAGCCTGTGATGGCGCTCAGGCTGTCCGGGCGCAGGGCGTCGGCAATACGGATGCTGCCTGCGTATTGGTGATCCAACGCGAGGTAGAGGCGCGCGCCCATCCCGGATTTTTCGGCGGGCAGGGAAATGCCTTCGGCGCGCAGCCAGCGCGCGTTACCCAGCCACGCGGTGGTTTCTCCCAAACGGGCATGGATGCCATTTCCGGCGATTTCCCGGCAATCCGCAAGCGGCCTGCTTTCCAGCGTTGCCGCGGGCTGGCCACTTTCCTTTTCCCAGGCGCGGCGCAGCGCCTGGGCAATGGGATGGCGGGAAAAACGTTCCAGGGTTGCGGCGATTTCCAGCAGACGCCGGGCGGAAATGTCTGCCGCTGTCTCGATTTCCATGACCTCGAAAACGCCCTGGGTGAGCGTGCCGGTCTTGTCGAAAACCACGGTATCCAACTGATTCAGGGTTTCCAGACAATGCCCGCCTTTCAGCAGCACGCCCTGCCGGGAAGCGCCGCCAATGCCGCCGAAAAAGCCGAGCGGGATGGAAATGACCAACGCGCAGGGGCAGGAAACAACGAGAAAAATGAGGCCGCGCTCTGCCCAGGTGCGCCAGTCGCCGTCCGCGAGAAACAGGGGCGGCAGCAACGCGAGCAACAGCGCCAACCCCACGACGGCAGGGGTGTAATAGCGGGAAAAGGTGGTGATGAAGCGTTCCGTCGGCGCTTTTTTCGCGGCGGCTTCTTCCACCAGCGCCAGAATGCGGCTGGCGGTGGAATCGCCCACGCTTTTGCTGACGGCAAGCCAGAGCGCCGCCTCGCCCTGATTGACCGTGCCGGAATAGACGACATCGCCCGGACGCACGCGGTGCGGCATGGATTCGCCGGTGAGGGCGCGCGTATCCAGCGCTGATTCGCCCGCCAGAACCTTGCCGTCCAGCGGGATTTTTTCACCGGGACGAACCAGCAGGGTTTCCCCGACCGCGACCGCCTCCGGCGCGACGGTGAGCAGCGTTTCGTTGCGTTTGACCGTCGCGCTTTCGGGGCGGATATCCATCAATTCGGCAATGGAGCGCCGGGAACGGCGCACGGCGGCTTCCTGAAAGCCTTCGCCGATCCGGAAAAAGAGCATGACCGCGACCGCCTCCGCGTCGTCCCCCAGCAGAAAAGCGCCCAGAGTGGCGATCGTCATCAGGAAGTTTTCGTCGAATATCCGCCCGGCAGCGAGGTTGCGCAGCGCCTTCCAGACGATTTCCCCGCCCAGCGCGAGGTAGCTGGCGGCAAAGCAGAGGCGGATGATGCCATGCGGCGCAAGGCCGAATCGCGCCCCCAAAAGCGCGGTGGCGAAAAGGATTGCGCCTGTCGCCATGAGCGCCAGAAAGCGGCGTGAGAGCAGGGGAGGCTGGGCGGACATGGCAGCGCCTGTGTGGGCCGAAACCGCTTCCACGGATTCGATTCCCGCTTCAATCATTTGTATCCGTTGCGCGAGGATCGCGGAAAAATCCGGGGTGGGCGGCGCTTTCAGCTCCAGTCTCAGGGTTGAGCTGACAAAGTTGAGCGAGGCGCGCAGCACCCCCGGCAACGCGCGCACCGCGGTTTCAATTTCCTGTGCGCAATGGGCGCAGGAAAGCCCGGAGAGGCGATAGGTCATGCTCCGGGAATTGGCTGCGTTATTGTTCATTTGTTCAACCTTTGCGGATGTTGGGGAAGGGGACAGGCAAATTCAGTTCAGCTCGGAAACCCTGCAAGAGGCAGAGCCGCAATCTGCCGGTCATCGGGCTTCGTTCAGGTGTTCCAGACCTATTTTCAGGATTTCGCGCACATGCGCGTCGGCCAGCGTGTAATAGACGACTTGCCCCGCGCGGCGGCAACGCACGAGGTGGGAGAGGCGCAGGGATTTGAGCTGGTGCGAAATGGCCGATTTCGTCATGCTCAGGAGGGCGGCGAGATCGCAGACACACAATTCGTGCGTGCCCAGCGCGGCCAGGATGCGCGCGCGGGTGCCGTCGGCAAAGAGCTTGTAGAGCGCGGCCAACTGTTCCAGTTCCTCCCTGGGGGGCATCGCCGCCGCCACGGCGTACACCGTGGCTTCGTGGATGAGGTCGCAATCGCAAAAAGATGCGGAATCGGGAAGGTGCGTGGCAGACATGGCGGCGTTCCGGGTTGATTGTTCTGAAGTTGAGCAATTGTTCAACTATACACAGTATGGCCGCATGGCTGGGAAAAGTCAAATGTAAAAATCAGGCGGGGTGCAATCCAAAGTGGCGGTTGAAGGTGGTGCGTCCCCCATGTTCGTCATTGCGAGGGACGAGGGGTCTGTGGCAATCCATGCGTTTTTCTGGATGGCTTCGTCGCTGAAGCGCCTCGCAATGATGGAATTCCCGTCACATTGTCCGGCCACGTTGGATTGCACCCGGTTTTTCCCTGATTTTTGCTTGCGGGATTGGCCAATGAATTGTTGGGTAAAGCCGCTTGCGCGGCAAAGTTTATCCTGCAGGCGATGTTTGCTGTGTGCTCTGTGGAGCAATGGTCACTTGCGGAACACAAATAAATACTCGTGCGCAAGCAGCAGAAAATTATACTTGATACTATTCGTTTTCCAGTACCCGGTTGCCTTGCAATTGTGTTGCTTCTTTATGATGATTTCCTTTGTTGTGAACCCGGCGCGATCAAAGATTTTCATCACGTCGAAACTCATCGAAACAACGCAACCTTTTTTGCGCGTATCCCCCATCAAAACAGCGCAGAATCTGCCGGGTTTGAGAACGCGAAAACTCTCGGCGGCGACGGGTTTCATCTGCTCCAAAAACTGTGGAACACAGCAATGGGAGAGATCACCATCAATGCCGTCGCTGTAATGGATTATGTCGGCATAGGGTGGGTGAGTACAGATAAAATCCACGCTCTCGCTCGACACAAAATCAAGATTGCGGGCATCGCCCTGCCTGATGTAAATCTGTGCTGTGTTCGGATAATCAAACGCCGTTTTTTCGCGGCAACGATCCAATGCAGCAGTGTTGATGTCCACGCCAAGAATGTTGCGATTGAGCAACTTCGCCTCCACAAGTGTCGTGCCTCCACCCACGAACTGGTCAAGTACAAAATCACGCTCCTGTGAATAGCGCAACAGAAGATTGCGCGGGATATACGGCGACCAGTTGCCGCGATATTTGGCGTCGTGCGTTGCCCAGTTCCCGCGATCTGGAAATGACCAGACTGTGTTCATCTCCAGTTCAAAGCTGTCGGGTTCCCATTTTTTTATCGTCATCATTTTTCGGCCAAATCAATGAATTTTGCCAAAAAACACGTTCGCGCGTAAAACGCCCGTGATATGCTGCCGTGTCCCGTGCCTTTTGTGCGCGGTTGCACATAAACCCCCATCCTGCCAGTCAGGTGTAGAAAACCGCGTGCGGGATCGTTCAAGCAAGAGCGGATGGTTTCGTAATCCGATTCAACCGCTCTGTACAAATCTCCATCCAGGTTGATCTCGGCTATGGTATGCACAAATGTTGGTTCATCAAAACCCTTCCCAACCTCTCTCGCGACGATGACAGCCTTGCGGAGCTTTGCGAGCAAGTGACTTTCCGCAAACGATGTTCGTGAAACATTGTATGCGTCAATCATCGTGATTGCCATACTTTCCTTGAACGCCAGTTTTCCGTTTTGCAGTCGCTTCAGCGGTATGCTTTTGAGTTCCCAGGAACCGAAGTTCGGACTTTGCGCTGAGTTTATCGGCAAACCAAGATACCGCTCGCAAACGTGACCGGCCCATCCCTTGTTGACTGTGCCGTTCCCCGAAACAATCGTTACTCCATATTCCTGTGCAAGTACGTGTAAATCCCTGCCCTCAAGCTGCTTGAGTCTGTGCACAGCTTCTGCTCGCTCCATATTTTTCTCCTATCCTCTCGCTATCAGCAATTCACGTACACAACCGCGATTGCTGCCGACAGAATTGATTGCGCGTGTCGCGTCGATACGCATGATTGCGTGTTTCGCATAGAGAACGTCGAAAAAATCATCGTTTTCATTCGTGTTTTTTGGATCGCTGTTGCTGGCGACGACCCATGCGCCGTATTCGCTCATTTCGTCGATGAAACGAGCAAGTTCAATCTGCTGCTCATCGCCGAAACCGCCCTGCACATATGAGGTAAAATTTGCCGTTGTAGTCAGTGGGCGGTATGGTGGATCAAAGTAGGCAAATGTGCGGTTGTCAATGAATTCACGCGAGCGTTTGTAATCACCATGGACAATGATTGCGCCTTGAAGCACAGCGGCAACAGCACGGAGATTTTCAGCGTCGCAGATCGTTGGGCGCTTGTAGCTCCCCTGTGGCACATTGAACGCGCCCCTGGAATTTACGCGATAAAGTCCGTTGAAACAGGTGCGGTTGAGAAAAACGAACAGTGCGGCAAGCTCAACCGACTCATCATTTACCAGTTTCAACGCATTGAAACGCGCGCGGTTCGTGTAGTAGATTTTTTTGCGGATATTCACGTCGGCGGACAAATACTGCGCTTCAAGATCGCTCAACGTTGCAATAAGCGCATCCACGTTGTCACGAATGGTTGTATAGGTGTATATCAGCTCGCGGTTTATGTCGCTTATATAGACTTCTTCGAGTGTGTATTTCGCCAGCACGTCGAACAGCACTGCCCCGCCGCCAACAAAAGGCTCGGCGTATTTTGTCACGCCCGCACCAAGTTCTGCCGGATATTGGGCGCTGATTTCCGTCAATATTTGCGACTTTCCGCCCACCCACTTGACAAATGGGGAGGCGCTGCCATTTTTACGCCTTCTGGACATGATATTTCCTTTCGTGTCAGTGCGCTCATCAAAGCACAAATCAAAAATCTTTTCCAACGGGCACGCGTCTGGATTTTGCAAAGTCTGGGGACAGGGTAGAAACTCGAACCCTGGAACGATAGCTCGCTGGCCAACTTTCAGAACCAGTGCAATTGACCGCGCTGCCCGCCTCAGGCTACACAGGGCGTGGATTCTAGCATGTAATCAATGCTCGAAGACTACGCCGGATTCCATTGATTCCATGTGTAAAGCCGGAGCATCAAATTGTACGTCATTGAAAAGCGGGCGCTGGATCGCCGGGATTGTATGCCGCCGTTTCGAGTGTTCCAGGCAAGCGGATGGATCGGGCTTCGTGTCCTGCTTTTGACGCGAAAATGGAATTACACCCGCAAGGCTTCCAGCAGTTCACTTTCCAGCTTGAGGCGAAGGGAGGGCTTGTCGAGGAGGGGGGCGGAAATGAGAAAGGCGTCTTCCGCCCGTTCTCCCAGCGTGCTGATACGGGCGGTTTTGAGCACGATGTGGTGTTGGGCAAGGACGCGGGCAATGGCGTAGAGCAGACCAGGCCGGTCGGCAGCGACGAGAAAGAGGACTTGTTGCGCGGGGGTGCGTTCGTCGGCGCGGATGTGGACTTCCGGCGTGATCGGAAAATGCCGCGCCAGCCGGGAAAGGCGTCCTGACGCCGGGGCGGCAATGGGTTGTTCTTCTTCCAGCGCCTGCTTCAGCTCCGTCTCGATGAAGGAGAGCATGTCGCGGTCTTCCGGGTTGTCGCCCACATCAAGCAGGATGAAGCTGTCCAGCGCGTAGCCGTGACGGGTGGTATGGATTTTCGCGTCGGCGATGCTGTAGCCCGCGCGGGCGAAAAATCCCGCCATACGGATGAAAAGATCGGGGCGGTCGAGGGTATAGACCATCACCTGCAAGCCGCCGTTGCGGTAAAGGCGGGCGCTGACCACCGGCTTGTCGATCTGGATGCGATAGTGCAGGGCGCGGGTATGCCAGGCGATTTCCTCGGCAGTGTGGCGCAGGAAATAGACGGTATCCAGTTGCTTCCAGAGCCGCTCGTGCACGGTTTCCGAAAGCGCAAAATAGCGCAGCATCCTGAGCGCCTCGGCCTGCCGTTCCTGGATGACGCCCTGTGGCTCCGGCGTGTCGCCGGTTTCCAGGCGGGCGAGGGTGAGCTTGTAGAGGTCTTCCAGCAGGCGCGCTTTCCAGTTGTTCCAGACCTTGGGACTGGTGCCGCGAATGTCCGCCACGGTGAGGAGATAAAGCGCGGTCAGGTGGCGCGCATCCCTGACCTTTTCCGCAAAGGCGGTGAGCACCGTGGGATCGGAAAGGTCTTCCTTTTGCGCGACGTGCGACAGGGTGAGATGTTCGCCCACCAGCCAGACGATGAGTTCCGTATCCTCGGCGCTTACGGCGTGCGTCTCGCAAAAGCGCTGGGCATCGACCTTGCCCAGCGTGGAATGATCGCCGCCGCGTCCCTTGGCGATGTCATGGAAGAGGGCGGCCACGTAGAGCGTCCACGGACGGGCGAAGGCGTTGAGCAACTGGCTGCAATAGGGATATTCGTGCGCAAACTCGGTGAGCGCGAAGCGGCGCAGATTCCTCAGCACCATCAGGATGTGCTGGTCTACCGTATAGACGTGGAAAAGGTCGTGCTGCATCTGTCCCACGATCTTGCCGAAAGCGGGCAGGTAGCGTCCCAGAATGTCGAACTGGTTCATGCGCCGGAATTCATGCATCACGCCCTGCGGACTTTGAAAGAGAGAAAGGAAGCGGCGGCGGTTTTCCGGGTTTTTGCGAAAATCGGGATTGACACGCGCGCGGTTGCGCCACAGGGCGCGCAGGGTACGCGCCGTCATGCCCTTGAGTTCGGGGTGCTGTTGCAGGAGCCAGAATCCTTCCAGCAGCGCCGGAGGCGTTTCGGCAAAGACGTTTTCGCGCGTGAGATCCAGCAGATCGCCGACGATCTGGAAGCGTTCATTGAGCGGCATGGGCGCGGCCTTGACCGGCGTCAGTTCGGCGGAAAGATTTTGCAGCGAGATGGCGTTGAGCTGCATGACCAGTTTGGCGTGACGGTAGTAGATTTGCATCATGACTTCCGACGCGCGCCGCGTGGCGGTCGCCTTGACGCCCAAGGCTTCCGCGAGCGGATTCTGATAGTCGAAGATCAGCCGGTCTTCCCGCCGCCGGGCAATGAGGTGCAGACGAATGCGCAAGGCTTGCAGATGGCGTTCGCATTTCAGGAGCTGGCGGTGTTCGTCCGGACTGAGAAAGCCGCGCGCTTCCAGTTCTGTCCAGTGGTTGCCATAACCGCAAGCCTTGGCGCACCAGAGGATATTTTGCAGGTCGCGCAGGCCGCCAGGGCTTTCCTTGCAGTTGGGTTCCAGACTGTAGGGACTTTCGTGGTAACGCTGGTAACGTTCTTCCTGCTCCAGTCGCTTGGCTGTAAAAAACGTTTTGGGTTCCAGTTGCGCGTGAAATGCCTGGGTCAGACGCGCGTAAAGCCGGGGGTTGCCTGTCAGCAGGCGGGATTCCAGCAGCGCCGTCTGCACCGTGATGTCGGATTCCGCCTCGCTCAGGCACTCCGGCACGGTGCGGACGCTGTGTCCGACTTCCAGCCCAATATCCCAGAAGACGCCAATCAGGGTTTCCAGAAGCGTGGTCAGCGTCGCGTCTGGCGCTTCCGGCAGCAGAATGAGCAGATCGACGTCCGACCCCGGATAAAGTTCGCCACGCCCGTAACCGCCAACGGCGGCCAGCGCCAGTTCCGGCGGAAACGCGAGATCGCGCCAGAGCGTGGCGAGGGCGGTATCGACGAGCGCCGCGTGTCCGGCAAGATAGCGGACGGCATCCCCGTTTTCCAGATAGGCGTCCACCAGTTGCCGCCGTCCGGTTTTCAGTTTCTCCCGCAGGCTGTTGGTATCCATGAGCGTTGGCTTGTCCGGGCGGGATCAACGCGGCGCGGGCGGCGTGCCCGCCGAAACGGTGAGCACCTCAAAACCGTTTTCCGTGACGAGCACCGTGTGTTCCCATTGCGCGGAAAGGCTGTGATCCTTGGTGACCACGGTCCAGCCATCCGGCAACACGCGCAGCGCGGCCTTGCCGGCGTTGATCATGGGTTCGATGGTAAAAATCATGCCGGGTTCAAATTCCGGCCCGGCGCCCGCGCGGCCATAGTGCAGCACCTGTGGTTCCTCGTGAAACCCGCGCCCAACGCCGTGTCCGCAGAATTCCCGCACCACCGAATAGCCGTTCTTTTCCGCGTGTTTCTGGATGACCGCGCCAATATCGCCAAAGTGTCCGCCCGGCCTGACCACGCGGATGCCCAGCCACATGCATTCATAGGTAATCTGGCAGAGCCGTCTGGCCTGGATGGAGCCTTCGCCCGCAATGAACATGCGGCTGGTGTCGCCGTGAAACCCGTCCTTGATGACGGTGACGTCGAGATTCATGATGTCGCCCTTCTTGAGCGGACGATCATCGGGAATGCCGTGACAGATCTGGTGATTGATGGAGGCGCAAACGGATTTGGGATAAGGCGTATACCCCGGTGGCGTGTAGTTGAGCGGCGCGGGGATGGTGCCCTGCACGTTGACCATGTAGTCGTGGCAGAGCCGGTCGATTTCCGCCGTGGTGACGCCAACCTTGACAAAGGGCGTGATGTAATCCAGCACTTCCGCCCCCAGGCGGCAGGCGACGCGCATGTTTTCGATTTCTTCGGGGGTTTTGATGAGGATGCTCATGAGGGTTTCGGCAGAAGGAAAGGAAAGAGAAGGACGAAAGGATACGGGAAGGGCGTGGTTTGGGCAATTTGGACCGGTAGCGATCGGATGCAGAGGTGCAGAAGAAACGCTACGCTTTCTGACAAAAGATAAAAACAGGGATGTACGCCGTAGAGTCATTTTGCTCACCCTCCATTTTCGCTACTTTGGATTGAACCCCCGGCCACACGACTTGAGACAAAGCATTATAATTCCGTTCCAAGTCAATGATATTCAAGCATTTCGTGTTTCAAACATGGCACGAAACAGAATGCCTGAAAGCAAATGGAGGAAATCCTCATGGCGATTGGACCACGCGCGCAAGCCGCGCCCAGCCCCTTGCCGGAAAAAATCGGCGCTTTGTTGCGAGAATCCCGCTGGTTGCTGGCAGGCGGACTGGCGCTTTATCTGGCGCTGGCGCTCTGGGGCTTCAATCTTGCCGATCCCGGCTGGTCGCGCGCGGTCGACACGGAAAACCTGCACAATCCCGCAGGGGTGATCGGCGCCTGGCTTTCGGACATCCTGCTCTTCCTCTTCGGCTTTTCCGCCTGGTGGTGGGTTGTGTTTGCCCTCCTCCTGATTTTCCGGGGCGTGCGCCGGGGACGTAGCGCCGGAGACGTTCTGAAAACAGAGGAAAAAAATTCCCATCTCCCCCTGTTCCTGTTCACGTGTGCGGGATTTCTGCTGCTCCTCATCGCCAGCGCGGCGCTGGAACATCTGCGTCTTCATTCCTGGGCACTGCAACTTCCCGCACGACAGGGCGGCATGATCGGACAACTGATCGGCACAGCCCTGATGCAAAAAGTCGGTTATACCGGCGCAACGCTGGTTTTTCTGCTTTGCATGGCAATCGGCTGGAGCGTGTGCACCGGCATGTCCTGGCTCGCCTTTGCCGAAGGTCTGGGAAAACTGCTGGAAAAGGCTGCGCTCGCGCTTTATGGCTATTACGAGTACTGGCAGGACAGACGCATCGGACGCAACATCGCCGAACGGCGCGAGGCTGAAGTGGAAACCCAAAAGCGTCGTCCCGATTATCACGAACCCGTCTTGATCGATCCGTCGCCCGCGCCCCCCGTCATTCCGGTTTCGACCGCAGCCCAACTGCGCATCGATCGAGAACGGCAAGCACCGCTGATTCCTTCCATCGAGACAGGCTGGCAGTTACCGCCACTGCATCTGCTGGATGGCATCTCCACGCAAAATACGGCGCCAGCGGCCGATATCCTGGAATTCACTTCCCGTCTCATCGAGCACAAACTCGCCGACTTCGGCGTCAAGGTGAAGGTGCTGGCGGCATTGCCGGGGCCGGTCATCACCCGTTACGAGATCGAACCGGACGCGGGCGTCAAGGGATCGCAGATCGTGGGGCTTTCCCGCGATCTGGCACGGGCGCTGGCGCTGGTTTCCATCCGCGTGGTGGAAACCGTTCCAGGCAAGACCTGCATGGCGCTGGAACTGCCCAACCCCAAACGGCAGATGGTAAAACTCACCGAAATCATCGCCAGCGAAGCCTGGAACAAGATGAGCAGTCCCCTGACCATCACCCTGGGCAAGGACATCGGCGGGATGCCCGTGGTGGCCGACCTTGCCAAAATGCCGCATCTGCTGGTTGCGGGAACGACCGGTTCCGGCAAATCGGTTGGCGTGAATGCCATGATTCTCTCGCTCCTCTACAAATCCGAGCCGGATACCGTGCGCCTCATCCTGATCGATCCCAAGATGCTGGAACTTTCGATTTACGAAGGCATTCCACATCTGCTTGCCCCTGTCGTCACCGACATGAAACACGTCGCCAATGCCCTGAACTGGTGCGTGGAAGAAATGGAAAAACGCTATCGCCTGATGAGCGCGCTGGGTGTACGCAACCTGGCGGGTTTCAACACCAAGGTTCGGGAAGCGCAAAAGCGCGGCGAAATGATCGGCAATCCCTTCACCCTCACCCCGGAATCGCCAGAGCCGCTTTCTCCCCTGCCCTATATCGTCATCATCATCGACGAACTCGCCGACCTGATGATGGTTGTCGGCAAAAAGGTGGAAGAGCTGATCGCGCGCCTTGCGCAAAAAGCGCGGGCAGCGGGACTGCATCTGATTCTGGCCACCCAGCGCCCCAGCGTGGATGTGATTACCGGCCTCATCAAGGCCAATATCCCGACCCGCATTTCCTTCCAGGTTTCCAGCAAGATCGACTCGCGCACGGTGCTCGACCAGATGGGCGCGGAAAATCTGCTGGGTCAGGGCGACATGCTCTATCTCGCGCCGGGCACCGGCTATCCGACACGGGTGCATGGCGCTTTCGTTGCCGACGACGAGGTGCATCGCATCGTCGAATACCTGAAACAGACCGGCACGCCGGAATACGTGGAAGACATTCTCACCGGGAGTGCCACAGAGGTTGAAGGCGGTGACAGCGTTGACGACGCAGAAGCCGACCCGCTTTACGACCAGGCCGTCGCCGTGGTGTTGAAAACCCGCCGTCCCTCGATTTCACTGGTGCAGCGCCATTTGCGCATTGGCTACAACCGTTCCGCGCGCCTCATTGAAGCGATGGAAATTGCCGGTCTCATCTCCCCGGCGGACGGACAGGGTAAACGCGAGGTGCTCGCCCAGGCGCCGGGGGAAGAATGATGAGGATGAAATTATCGCAAAACCATCCCACGAATGACGTCTCTCCCCTGGCATCCTCCTGTCGTGAGAGAGACGATCCTTTTTCTCCGCCGCGCGCGGCTTTCCTGCGTTGTCTGAGCCGCATCCTGCTGGTGGCCAGCTTCTGGGTTGCCGCCAGTGCCCAGGCGGGCGCGATTGAATCGCTCAAACGTTTTCTCGCCAATACCACGAGTTTTTCCGCCGATTTCTCGCTTTCCGTCAGGTCGGAATCCCGGCGCAAGGAAACGCATTCCCAAGGGAATCTTGCGCTGCAAAAACCAGGCAAATTCCGCTGGGAAGTCAATCAGCCCTACCCGCAACTCATCGTCGGCGACGGCGAAAAAATCTGGATTCATGATCCGGATCTGGCTCAGGTGTCCATCCGTCGCATGGGCACGGCCATAGGCGCGACGCCCGCCGCCCTGCTCGTGGGATCGGAAGCGACACTCAAAAACTTCACCCTGCGCGAAGCCGGAACGACGGAGGGACTGGAATGGCTGGAAGCCGCACCGAAAACCCAGGAATCCGGCATTGCGCGCATCCAGTTGGGGTTTACCGCCAAGGGTGCGCCTGCCGCCATGCGGCTTTTCGACAATTTCGGGCAAACCACCATCCTTCACTTCCGCAACGCCCGGATCAACCCCAAAATCCCCGCCGCCCGTTTCCACTTCACCCCGCCGCCAGGCACGGAAATCCTGGATGAAACATTGGTACCCAATGCCCCAGCGGCGATGGTGGCGCACTGAATCGGCGTAGATTTCGCAAAGACTCTCCGATGGGGTGCAATCCACAATCCATGCGTTTTTCTGGATGGCTTCGTCGCTTTGGCCTCGCAATGACGAAATTCCCGCCACTTTGGATTGCATCCTTTCGATCCCTGTTTCTTGCATTTCGGCATCAGAACGGGTTCCAGAAAAATCATCCCCGGCAGTGACGCTTATTCCAGGCACTCATCCCAGCAAAACACAGCCCCAGACAACCGCCGCCAAAAGAAGGACCAAAAGCACGGCGGCGCTGCCCATATCCTTGGCGCGTCCGGCAAGTTCGTGAAGTTCCGGCGTGGTCTTGTCGACGATGGCTTCCAGCCCGGAATTGAGAAGTTCCACCACCGGCGCCAGCAACACGCTGCCCAGCAGGAGGGCGCGTTCCACGCCGTTTTTCCCCAGCCAGAAGCCCAGCGGCAGCGTCACGACGAGCAGCAGCATTTCCTGCCGGAAAGCCGCCTCGTTTTGCCATGCGGCGACAAAGCCCCTGCGGGAATAGGCAAAAGCGTTCCACAAGCGCATCAGCCCGGTTTTGCCCTTCAGGGCGGCAGCGTTTTCTGGCTGGGTCACGATCGGTTTCCGTAAAAAAAGAAACATATTTTATCGCGCGTCTGGCGCTCATTTTTCCTCACGCTGATAAACTTCGACATTTTCCGGCGCGGGGCAAGGGCAGCACAGCTTGCCCTGCTTCGCCAGAATTCCCAACCCCAACAAGGAATGCCCCATGGCGCAATATGTGATGTCCATGCTCCGCGTGAGCAAAACCGTTCCGCCCAAACGGCAAATCATCAAGGATATTTCCCTCTCTTTTTTCCCCGGCGCGAAAATCGGTCTTCTGGGTCTGAACGGCGCGGGGAAATCCACGGTGCTGAAAATCATGGCGGGCGTGGAAAAAGAATACGAAGGCGAGGTGCAGTGGCAACCCAATCTTTCCATTGGCTATCTGCCGCAGGAACCACAGCTCGACCCGGAAAAAACGGTAAAGGAAGAAGTCGAGGCGGGACTGGGTGAAGCCGTCTCGGCACAGGCGAAGCTGGAAGAAATCTATGCCGCCTATGCGGAACCAGACGCCGAT
Source organism: Zoogloeaceae bacterium (assembly GCA_031271025.1). GTDB lineage: Bacteria > Pseudomonadota > Gammaproteobacteria > Burkholderiales > Rhodocyclaceae > Azovibrio. Next base: position 14,154 of record JAISWQ010000045.1, read on the forward strand.
TTCGACAAGCTCGCGGAAGAACAGGCGCGGCTCGAAGCCATCCTCACCGCCACTGGATCGGACACCGAAAACCAGATGGAAATCGCCGCCGATGCCCTGCGCCTGCCGCCCTGGGAGGCCAGGATCGCCCATCTTTCCGGTGGCGAAAAGCGCCGCGTCGCGCTGGCTCGGCTGCTGCTGGAAAAGCCCGATATGCTCCTGCTCGACGAACCCACCAACCATCTCGACGCCGAATCGGTGGAATGGCTGGAACAGTTTCTCCTGCGTTTTCCCGGCACTGTGGTTGCCGTCACCCATGATCGCTACTTCCTCGACAACGCCGCTGAATGGATTCTGGAACTCGATCGCGGTCGCGGCATTCCCTGGAAGGGCAACTATTCCTCATGGCTGGAACAAAAGGAGGCGCGGCTGGAGCAGGAGCAAAAGCAAATCGACGCCCACATGAAAGCGATGCAGCAGGAACTGGAATGGGTGCGCGCCAACCCCAAGGCGCGGCAAGCCAAATCGCGGGCGCGGCTTGCCCGTTTCGAGGAAAT
>JAISWQ010000093.1 GCA_031271025.1 Zoogloeaceae bacterium
GTAAAAGACCCGTAACGGCGTTCGCGTCAACACGCCGCGGGTGCGCGGCTGTGCGAATCTTCCGCCGGGAGGAGAAAATGACTTGCATGAGGGATGCTCCCAAAAGGTGGTCGAATATGGGGGAAAACGGTACTCGCCATGAGAAGGATTCTTGCGTGAGCTTCCTGCAAACCGGAAATTTGCGCCGGTACTTTATAGTGCCGATCAGCCGCAAAGACCACGGCATTCCCAGCGTTTTGCGAGAAGTTGTCATGATATTGATTCTCAATAAATACCGCGAGTGCGCGGAATATAACCTAAAAATGCGAACAGGGTAAATTTTTCGCGCGATCAGGTGCGATTAAAAGTAGAGGAAAAAACGAACTGCCCAGCCGTACCAGACAAAACGCGTTACTTTTAGCCGTTTTGGCCGGCAAAGGAAACATACAAGGAAGCTCCGCATGTGTTTTCCCCCACCTTGTCACAAGCGAGGCGCGTAGCCGACGTGGCAATCCATGCGTTTTTCTTTTATGGCGGCAAAAATGAAAAGCTGAATGATCTGGGGCTTATCCTCATGCTGATGCCGGGGTTCAAACCACTTTCAACAGCCGCTCTGGATTGCACCCCAGCAAAAACTGAACAGGTTCCAGGTGCGGTTCCTGTTAACATCGCAACTTTCCGGCCTCTCTTTCACCATCGCCATGCTCCCTCCTCTCGTGCTCGCCTCCACTTCGGCCTACCGCCGCGCCCTGCTGGCGCGTCTGGGGCTGTCTTTTCAGAGCGCCAACCCGCAAACAGACGAGGCCGCGCATCCCGGTGAAGCCCCGGAGGCGCTGGCGTTGCGGCTTGCGGAAGCCAAGGCGCGGGCGGTGGCGGCGGAGTTTCCCGGCGCGCTCATCATCGGCAGCGATCAGGTCGCCATTGCCGAAGGCCGTCTTTACGGCAAACCCGGCACCCTGGAAAAAGCGGCGGCACAACTGGCGGAACTTTCCGGCAAGACGGTCAATTTTTTTACCGGCCTCTGCCTGCTGGATAACCGCGATGGACGCGCCCATGTGCTTGGCGTTCCGACTGCCGTCACTTTCCGTAAACTTTCCGCCGCCGACATTACTGCCTATCTGCGCCGCGAACCTGCCATAGACTGCGCGGGATCGGCCAAATCCGAAGGTCTGGGCATTGCCCTCATCGCCCGCATGGAAGGCAGTGATCCCAACGCCCTGATCGGTTTACCGCTGATTGCGCTCTGCGATCTGCTGCGCGCCTGTGGCGTGAACCCCTTGCAGGCAGCCTGATGTCCGGCTGCCTCTATCTGATTCCCGTGCCGCTGGGCGCGATGGGCGATGCCGATCCTGCCGCCGTGCTGCCCGCGCCGGTGCTTGCGACAACCCGCCGTCTGCGTCATTTCGTGGCGGAAAATGCCAAGACCGCCCGCGCCTTCCTGAAAAGCGTGGGGATGCCGCTCCCCTTGCAGGAAATCGAAATCGCCGAATTGAGCGAGCACACCCCGAAAGCGGCGCTCCCCGCGCTTTTGCGGCCTTTGCTGGCGGGGGCGGATTTGGGTCTGGTTTCGGAAGCGGGCTGTCCCGCCGTCGCCGATCCTGGCGCGGATCTGGTCGCGCTGGCGCAAACCAGGGAAATCCGGATCGTGCCGCTGGTGGGGCCTTCTTCTCTCCTGCTCGCGCTCATGGCCTCCGGCCTGAATGGCCAGTGTTTTGCCTTCCACGGCTATCTGCCTGCCAAGGAAGAAGCGCGCAAAAGCGCCCTGATGGCACTGGAGAAAGAATCCCGGCACAAGCGGCAAACCCAGATTTTCATTGAAACGCCCTACCGCAACACCGCGCTGTTTGCCACCCTGTTGCGTTGCGCCCATCCCGCCACCCGGCTGACGCTCGCCTCCGACCTCAGTCTGCCGACAGAAAGCATCCGTACCCGCAGCATCGCCGACTGGCGACACACAGAATCTCCAGAACTGGAACGGCGGCCTACCGTGTTTTTACTGTTGGCCGCCTGAACGCGCATCGCCGCTGGCGGACCACCCAGAGGAGCAATCCGCCCAGCAAAACGGAGGAAAGAACGATGGCAAGCGCGGCCGCCTCCCAGAACCCTGCCGCGCCTTGCGGCATCAACGGCGCGGGCGCGTAAAAGGCGAGCCAGTAGCCCAACCCCAGCCCCACGCCCCAGAAAATGACGAGGTGCACACAAAGCGGCAGAAAACTTACCTTGTAGGCGCGCAGCACAAAACAGGCGAGGGTCTGAAACGCATCAAACACCAGATAGCAGGCAATAAAGACCATCAGCCCGGCGCTGATGGCCACAACGCGCGCATCGTCTGTCACCAGCGCCGCGATCTGGAACCGGAAAACGTAAAGCAACACCGCCGCAACCAGTGAAAAAATCAGCGCAAGCTGGATACCGGCACACCCCGCGCCCCAGGCCAGTTTCTCGCGCCTTGCACCCACCGCCTGTGCCACACAGGTTGCCGTGGCAATGGCCAGCGACAGCGGCAGCATATACACAAAGGCGGAAACATTGGCGGCAATCCGGTGTCCGCTCACCGCTTCCGCCCCCAGACGAGCCACAAAAATCGCCATCAGGGTAAACGCGCTGATTTCCACCAGACTGGAGATGCCCATCGGCAGCCCCAGCCGCAACAACGCCTTTTGCGCCTGCGCCTGTGGCCTTTCCCACTGCGCAAAAAAACCGAATGGGGTAAAACGCCGGTCTTTCAGGAGCAGACGCACGCCCCACAACAGACTCACATAGGTCACGACGACTTGCGAGATCGCCGCGCCAACCGCCCCCAAAGGCGGCAAGCCGGGCAGGTGTCCGCCTACCAGCAGCCAGGCCAGCACAGCGTGTAATCCGGTTTCCAGACAGGCAATGGTCATCAGGGGATGCGGATGTCCCAGCGCCGTGGCGACAGCGTGGAAAGCGCGATAACCCAACATGGCGGGCAAGGCCAGCGCCAGTACGCGCAGATAGGTCACAGCAATGGCCTCCACGTCCGGGGGCAGCCGCGCCAGCGCCAGCAGCGCGCGCGTTGCGCCCAGAAGAAGCGCGAGGCCGCCCAGCGCGAGAAAGAGCGCCAGCCACAGACCCTGCCGGATATCCGAGGCGATACGCAAGTACTTGCCCGCGCCGTAGTGCTGTCCCACAATGGGCGCCAGCGCCTGCAAGACGCCGCCCAGCGCCAGCGCCAGCGTCACGTAGAGGCCGGAAGCGACCGCGACCGCCGCGAGGTGCGCGGTGGAAAAATGTCCGACAACCAGGGTATCCACCACCATCATGCCGACGGCAATCGTCTGCGCGATCAGTACGGGCCAGGCAAGACCAAGAATGCGACGGGCGAGCGGAAGAAAGCGGAAGAAGGACACGGAAAGACAGGTAATGTAAAAACAACGGCAGGAGGCATCAGACCGAACCCTGCCGCACCGTCCGAAAAGGACAGGCCCCGGAAGTCCTGTCCTTTGGGTTTTGCAGCCTTACATCCGCCCGCTGTCCAGGAACTTCTGGTGCCAGGAAAGGGCTTCCGTCAAGAGGTGCGGGGTATGTTTGCCATCGGCGCGCGCATAGGCGCGCTTGTAGTAATCCCACAGGGCGGGTCTGAAATCCGGGTGGGCGCAGTTTTCAATCACCACTTTGGCGCGCTGTTTGGGCGAGAGGCCGCGCAAATCGGCCAGACCCTGTTCCGTCACCAGCACCTGCACGTCGTGCTCGGTATGATCGACGTGCGAGGCCATTGGCACGATACAGGAAATCGCGCCGCCCTTGGCGGTGGAAGGCGTCATGAAGAGGGAAAGGAAGGCGTTGCGGGCAAAATCGCCGGAGCCGCCCAACCCGTTCATCATGCGCGTCCCCATGATGTGGGTGGAATTGACGTTGCCGTAAATATCCGCCTCGATCATGCCGTTCATGGCAATCAGCCCCATGCGGCGGATGAGTTCCGGGTTGTTGGAAATGTCCTGCGGACGCAGGATGATGTTCTTGCTGTAGCGCGCCAGATCCCGGTTCAGTTCTTCCAGCGCCTTGGGCGAGAGCGAGAAGGCCGTGGCCGAGGCGACGGTCAGCTTGCCGGATTTGATCATCTCCAGCATTCCGTCCTGCAACACTTCGGTGTAGGAAGTGAGGTTCTCGAAATGCCCTTCGTTCAGACCGGAAAGGACTGCGTTGGCGATGTTGCCCACCCCGGATTGCAGCGGCAACAGATTTTCCGGCAACCGCCCTGCCTTCACTTCATGCGCGAAAAACTCAAGAATATGACCGGCGATCTTGCGCGAGGCTTCATCTGGCGGCGAGAAGGCGGAATTGCGGTCTGTGGTATGCGTTTCCACGACCGCGACCACCTTTTCCGGATTGACCGTGAGATAGGGCGAACCGATGCGATCGCCGGGTTTGACGAGCGGAATCGGCGTCCGGTGGGGCGGCAGGGCGATGGAATAAATGTCGTGCATCCCTTCCAGCGCGGCGCTCTGCCAGGTGTTCACTTCCAGAATCACCTTGTCGGCGAGGTCAAGCCAGGTGTTGTTGTTACCGATCGAAGAAGAAGGAATGAGTTTGCCGTCTTCGGTAATGCCGGTCACTTCGATTACCGCCACATCCAGTTTGCCGAGAAAACCGAAGGCGGCAAGCTGGGCGGTATGGGAGAGGTGGATGTCGGTATATTCGATGCTGCCTTCGTTGATCTTGTTGCGCAGCACGGGGTCGGACTGATAGGGCAGGCGTTTGTCGACGCCATCGACGATAGCGAGCGCGCTGTCGAGTTCCGGGGCGGTGGAAGCGCCGGTCCACAGGCTCACCTTGAATTTTTGTCCGGCGAGACGGGCATCCAGAATGCGCTTGGCCAGCGCCACCGGGACGGCCTTGGGGTAGCCCGCGCCAGTAAAGCCGCTGACGCCGACATTCGCGCCAGGCGGAATCAGGGCGGCAGCTTCTGCGGCGGACATGACCCTGGAACGGAATTGGGGGCTGAGAATACGGTCATTCGACATGGTTACAGTTCCTCTGACAAGTGTTGAAGGGTTGAGGGAGGCGAAACGCGGATTTGTCCCTGTCAAATCGCGCGCCCGTCTGTGCTTGCTGGATCAACGTCCTGCGGCAAACGGCAAGACCAACAAGGGGAAACCATTGCGCCACAGTTGTCCGGCAATTTTGTGACTGCGGGCGCGCATTCTAGCAGTTTCGGGCGCTTGTGACCTTGATGGGCATTTTGCTTGGGCATGGAAAGCATGGCGCTGTTTATAATGTCGCCCTTTCGCGTTTTCCAGACGACCATCATGCAGATTGATACCGCGCGTTATCTGAGCCTTTCCCATGCCCCGGAACGTTTGCAGGCGACGCTTGCCATCCGCGTCACCGAGCACGCTTTTTTGCCCAGCGTGGAAGAAGAAATCCTCGCCGACTGGGTAGCGACCATTGCCACGCCTGCCTTCAAGCTGATTCGGGCGCGGCAGGGGGTACAGACGGCGTTTTGCAGCATCGGCACCGGCACGGGACTGGATGCGCTGGCCGCTGCCGAAACCTTGGGCGCAACGCGGATAGGCGTCACCGATGTGCATGAGGATGTGATTGCCGCCGCTGCCGACAACATCCGCGGCAATCTGAAAAATCCGGCTTCCGTAACACTGGAGGCCGGATTTGGCGATCTTCTGGAACCTCTGCCGCCGGATGCCCGCTATGACCTCATCTACGAAAACCTGCCCAACATTCCCATAGATGACGCCGAAACGGTCGCCAGCGCGCGCAACAGTTCCGGCCATATTCCGCCCCGCAAGGAACCGATTCCCGACCTCATGCGCCGCAACCTGCTGGCGCTGCACTACGTCGCGCTCCAGAAGGCAAAAGGCTATCTCACGCCCGAAGGCGCGGTGCTCTCGCTCATTGGCGGACGCATTCCGCTGGCTGTATTTCAGGAAATGGGGCGGCTTGCGGGCTATCGCCCGGAAATCTTCACCTACGGCTGGAAAATCCAGACCAACCCGGAAGAAATCATCGCCGGACACGCGCGCCAGGAAGCAGAAGGTCTTGGGCCTTACCACTTCTACCGCGCCGCGCGGCTGGAAGAAGCCTTCGCGGGGGTAAAACTGGAAGATTCCGGCAAGCGCGCGCTGGAAATCGAAGCCCGCCTGCAAGCGGACGCCCTTTCTCCCGCCGCCGCACTCGCCGCCTTCCGCCAGGGTGAAGTCATAGGACACACCACGGTCGCGCTGCGCGCCACACCGCTCTGAACGTATGCATCCCTCTCTTTCTCCCACCGCCGCGCGCGCCGTTGTGGAAGCCATCCGCCAGCAGTTTTACACGCGACACGCCGCAGGCGCGGAATCTCCGGAACTTCAGGCCGAACTCGCAAACGTGCTCGCCCTGCTGGCGCAGGTGGATTTTTCCCGTGTCGATGCGGATTGTCTCAAGCGCAGCGGCCATCCAGTCGTCCATCAACTCAGCGCACTGCCCGCCACGCCAGAACACAGCCGCGCGCAGACAACCGACACGCTCTTTGCGACAGTGCGTCCCCATCTTGACGCCCTGCCCTGGCGCTATAGCTATGAACCCCGTCCGGACGCGCCCGACATCGGCGCGCGCATGGCCTGGGCGGAACTCGTCGGCCCCATCGCCCCCTTTCGCAGCACCAGGGTTTGCCTGGGCTTGACTGCCATTGGCGCGCACCTCGAATATCCACTGCACTATCACCCGGCAGTGGAAACCTATCTCGTTATTTTCGGCACGGCGGCCTGGACAGCGGAAGATCACACCCGGCGCCAGCCGCCCGGCACGCTGATCCTGCATCCTTCCAATCTCGTGCACGCGATGGAAACGGCCGGGGAACCTCTGCTGGCGGCCTACGCCTGGAGTGGCGACGTGGAAACCCTTTCCGCCTACGTCTGAACGCGGGCGTGTACCAAAAAACAACATTCGCCAAAAAAACGGACGCATGATGCAGTGCACCATTGACGTCCCGAATCAAGGCGAGGATGATGCAAGACGTGGCAGGACTGTGGCGTAGACGATCAATAACTTGAGGCGATACGTTTCCAGAGATCCTGCCACACCTGTTTCTGCTTCCCACCCATCTTCTTCCCGCTGGGCGATATGTCCTCACGCACTCAACGCATTCCCGGTCTGAACAACGCCTTTTTGTTCACGATGCCGCCGGAATGCATGAAGATGCCATCGCCCTTGTAGTGCAGGGTTTCCGGGTGCTCCGGCAGCGGCTGGACATGTGCCGCGACGACCTCGAAGATAAAGAAGTTGTAGGCTTCCACCAGCGCGTCATCATACAGACGACACTCGAAACAGGCGTGGCATTCTCCAATCAGCGGCGCGGCAACGCAGCGCGCCGGTTCGGCAGTGAGGTCAAACGCCTGGAATTTATCCACATCCGCGCCGGAGCAATTACCGATCTTCACCACGGTATCGGTCAGCGCCGTCGTTGGCAGATTGATCACACATTCGCCACTTGCGCGCACCATGTCAAAACTGTGATTGGCGGACGAAATGACGCATCCCACCAGCGAGGGCGAAAATTCCAGCACCGTGTGCCAGCCCATGGTCATGAGGTTGCGGCGTCCCTGCCAGAAGGAAGAAACCAGCACCACCGGGCCGGGTTCCAGATAGCGGCGGACAGCTTCCACCGGAAAATCCTGTTTGGCGGTACGAAAAGACATGACAGTCCCCTTTCACGACATATATGGCTGGAAGCCTGCATGCCGCGCATTTTGTTCACGCCGCCCCGCCCTTGCGCCTGCGGTAGCCTTCCAGAAAACGCGCAATGCGGCTGATCGCTTCGCGCAAGTCATCCTCGTAGGGCAGGAAGACCAGACGGAAATGATCGGGATGCGGCCAGTTGAAGCCCGTGCCCTGCACCAGCAGCACGCGCTCCGCAACCAGCAATTCCTGCACGAAAGCCTGATCGTCGGCAATGGGATAGACCTCCGGATCAAGGCGGGGAAACATGTAGAGAGTGGCCTTGGGCTTCACGCAATGCACGCCGGGAATGGCGGAAATCATCTCCCAGGCGATGTCGCGCTGGCGGCACAGCCGCCCGCCGGGCGCGACCAGATCGTTGATGCTCTGGTAGCCGCCCAGCGCCGTCTGGATCGCGTATTGCCCCGGCACATTGGCGCACAGGCGCATGGAGGCGAGCATGTCGAGACCTTCGATGTAATCCCGCGCCCGGGTCTTGTCGCCGCAAACCACGATCCAGCCGGCGCGGTAACCGCAACAGCGGTAATTCTTGGAAAGGCCATTGAAGACGAGGGTCAGCACATCTTCCGCAAGCGCCGCCATTGAGGTATGGGTGTTGCCGTCGTAGAGCACCTTGTCATAAACCTCGTCGGCGCAGAGGATGAGGTCGTGTTCGCGGGCAATGGCGATGAGTTCCAGAAGCATGTCGTCCGGGTAGAGCGCGCCGGTGGGATTGTTGGGGTTGATTACCACCAGCGCCTTGGTGTTGGGCGTGATTTTCTTGCGGATGTCATCCAGCGCGGGCAGCCAGCCGTTGGTCTCGTCGCAGAGATAATGCACGGCGCGTCCGCCGGAAAGGGTGACGGCCGCCGTCCACAGGGGATAATCCGGCGCGGGCACCAGCACTTCGTCGCCGGGATTCAGAAGCGCGTTCATCGACATGTGGATGAGTTCGGAAACGCCGTTGCCGAGGTAGATGTCCTCGATATCCACGCCCTTGATTTTCTGTTGCTGGGTGTAGTGCATCACGGCCTTGCGCGCCGCGAAAATCCCCTTGGAATCGGTGTAGCCCGCCGCGTTGTGCAGGTTGCGGATCATGTCGAGCTGGATTTCTTCCGGCGCGTCGAAGCCGAAGGCGGCGAGGTTGCCAATGTTGAGTTTGATGATCTGGTGCCCTTCTTCCTCCATCAGCCGCGCCTGTTGCAGCACGGGACCGCGAATGTCGTAACACACGTCATCGAGTTTGTGGGATTTCAGGATAGGCTTCATGGGAGTACCAGACCTTTGGCAAACAAAAAGAAATACCGTATGCGCGGCACGGCAGAGGCAACGCGGCGAAAAGGCTGCAATCCTACCACTCTCATTCGTTTACAGGCCAGTCAAAAGGAAACCGCCTGCTTCAGCGCGGGTTTGGCGGAAAGAATCGCGTTGCCGCGTCGCACCGCCACGTCGAGCGCGGCCTTGGCCGTTTTTTTACCGCCCCAGACCTGTTCCAGTTCTTCATCCACGACGATGCGCACCGGCTCCAGGGCGGAGATACGCAGCGCCTGCGCTGCGCCCTTGCCTTGCAGGGAAGCGTAGGCCACATCCAGCACGTATTCTTCGTCATACTGAAGCGACGCGCGCAGGCTTTGGCGGGCAGCGTCGGTCAGGGGCAAAAAACCGCCGACCTGCGCGAGTTCTGCCTGGATTTCCGGAGAAAGCACAAAGCGGATGAATCTGGCCGCCACCTTGTAATCCGCAGACTTGTAGCCGCCGCCAACCCACAGCGACGCGCCGGCGGCAAGCGTATGGCCGGGGGGAGTATTGCCCGTGTCATCGTGATAGGGCAGGGAAGCCACGCCCAGTTCCACCCCTGGCGCGTCGCGCAGGCGGCTGTGCGCCCAGGAGTTGGAGGTCAGCATCGCGCATTTGCCCTTGAAAAATTCCTCATCGGCTTCGTTCGTGCGGCCAAAGGTGTGGAAATAGCCGGATTTGTGCCAGGAAGCCAGCATGGCGATGTGCCTGACCTGCACCAGATTGTTGAAGTTCAGGGTGTTCCTGGCGCCTGCCACCGGCACTCGGGCGATGGAACTGACGTTATCCAGATGTACCCACACCGGCCAGGAAGTGGTGTAGGGGCAAGCGTTGCCCCGCGCCAGCAGCTTGCCGGAGACTTCGGCCATTTCGCGCCAGGTACGGGGAGGATTTTCCGGGTCGAGTCCGGCCTGCCGAAAAACCCGCTTGTTGAAGAAAAGCACCGGCGCGCCAAAGGCAACAGGCAGGGCGGTGAGCCGTTCGCGGTTTTGTCCGGCAAGCAGGTCGGCGGAAAGTGGCTTGAAAGAAGCCGCCTCTCCGGTTTCCTTCATGAGCCTGGAGATGGGTTTATAGGCGGATTTTTTCAGCAGGTAATCCGAAAGCACATCTGCGGTGGCGAGGTTCAGAACAGCAGGTTTGCCGCGTGCCGTCGCGCGGACAAGGATGATTTTGTCGCCTTTTTGTCGGGCATTGAAACGATCCACCAGGCGGGCAAGACGCGTGGCGCTGGCCTCGGTCAGTGGATGGGTAAGGGTGATTTCAGTCGCGCCAGCCTGCGCCCAAACCCAGAGCGCAGCCGCCGCCAGCATGGTTTTGGCGGGATTCCACAGGGTGATTGGGTTCAGGCGCGACATGCGGTGCTCCGAAAGCGAAGGGGAGAGAACCGCGATTATAGAAGGATACAGGGAAAAGGGATGAGACCACGCGCAGGCACCAGGGCAATCGCACGAAACCGGACCGCCTCATTCAGCAGTGAGGCCGCTGTTTTCGGATTTCAGTTTTTTTCTTCCCGCCCTGTTCTTTCTTGTTGCCGCAACAGGCAATACACCATCCCGGCATCCTGCTGCGTCAGCGCCTCTTCACCCTGTGCGTCCGGCAGGAAATGCCGCCGAAATGCCGCCAGCGCCGCATCGGGCACGCGGGTATCGTAACCCAGCGCGGCCAGCGCCAGAACAGCATCGAATCCCGGAGGCGCGGGCGCAGGCGCATCGCACCAGAGGCCAAACCCCGCCGCCGCCAGCCGCACCCAGGGGAACAGGGCGCTGGGATCGGATTTGCGGGTGGGCGCGACATCCGCGTGTCCCAGCACGTTGGCGGCAGGAAAACGATGACGTGCCTGGAGTTCGCGCAACAGCGCAAGCAAGGCTTCGATCTGCGCTTCCGGGAAAGGTTCCATGCCGTCATTGTCCAGTTCGATACCGATGGAGGCCGAATTCATGTCGCTCTGCCCGCCCCAGCGGGAAGCGCCCGCATGCCAGGCGCGCAGATTTTCATCCACCAGTTGCAGCACACGACCATCGCGCCCGATCAGATAATGGCTGCTGACCCCGGAAACGGGGCTGGAAAGCGTCGCCCAGGCTTTTTCCAGATTGTTGTTGCTGGTGTGATGCAGAATCACGAAATTGGCGCGACGCAAATCGAAATTGACGACCGGAGACCACTCTGCCGCCGCACTGCCCAGACGCGGCAACCCCGCAAACTGCGTCGTTGGCGTGGTACAGGCAACCAGCAGAAAACTCGCGCCCGCAATGAGGAGATGGCGGCAGGACATGGTGATTTCCACCCCGTCAAATCACGTAATCCCAGAACACTTCCTGCCGGAATTCGACAGCGGCTTCCTTTTTTTTCATGAATTGCAATTCCGGATCCTTGACGCTCACCCGCGTGTGCGCAGGGACGCTCTGGGTGATGAAGGCATTGGAACCAATCACCGCGCCTGCGCCAATCAGGGTTTCGCCGCCCAGGATCGAAGCGCCGGAATAAATCGTCACCTTGTCCTCGATGGTGGGATGGCGCTTGTGCCCGGCAAGCAGACGTCCGCCGCGCGTGGAAAGCGCGCCCAGCGTCACGCCCTGGTAAATCTTCACGTAATTGCCGATGCGCGTGGTTTCGCCAATCACCACGCCTGTGCCGTGGTCGATGAAAAAATGATGGCCGATGATGGCGCCGGGATGAATGTCGATGCCGGTGCGGTTGTGGGCGCATTCGGTCATCATGCGCGGAATCAGGGGCGTGCCCAGCCGGGACAGCTCATGCGCCAGCCGATTGACCATGATGGCGTAAAGGCCAGGATAGGCGAGGATGATTTCATCCTTGCCGGAAGTCGCGGGGTCGCCCTCGAAGGCGGCATCCACGTCGGTCATCAGAAGGTCGCGCACAGCGGGAACGCGATCGAGAAAATCACAGACGATACTGTCCGCATTGCGCTCGTCCGCCAGACCCTTGTAGGCCAGGGCGCTGGTAATCTGCTCGTGCAACAAGGCGGCCAGTGCCTCCAGCGGCTTTTCCCGCCAGGGCAAAAGTGGCGCGGTTCCCGGAGCCTTGCCGAAAAAACCGGGAAAGATCAAGGCACGCAAGGCGTCGATCAACTCGATGATGGCGCTCGCGCGAATGCGGGAAGGGGTGTTGGGACCGATCAGCTCGGGATGTTTGGCGTAATTCCTGAGCAGGGCTTCGGAAGCAAGCCGAAAACGGTCGCGGGCTGGATGGGGCTTGGTATGAGACATGATCGTCGGGGAATCCGGTAAAACGGCAGGCGGCAAGCGCCCCCGAAAAAGAAATGAAGGAATTATGCGCCAATTCCTGCCTGTATGGACAAAGGGCTGTGCAGGCGCAATCCAAAGTGTCGGTCAAGGATGGTTCGCTCTCCATTTTCTGGCATGTTTCATCGTAAAACCAGCTCCGGTTTTACGATGAAGGGGACGATCAAATCCGCCCGCAGGACAACGCGCCGCCTCTTCCTGCACCAGGCTCTCCATTCAAAGTTCAGCGCCGCTTTTCAAAGCGATAAAAAAGATTCGGCTCGGAGACGATATAAAGGGTTCCCTGCGGGTCGACAGTCACGCCTTCGGCCTGGGGAATGGCGCGCGCAAGGCCATGCCAGCCGCGCCAGAGCGGCGCCATGCTGACCAGATCCCCGGCCTTGCTGTATTCGGCGAGCATTTTTGATTCGTCGCTCAGAACCAGCAGATGTCCTGTCCGGTCATGCAGGCTCAGCGACGACAAATCGCGCAGAAAACGCCTTGGATCGACTTTCAGTTGCCATTCGCGGATTTCCAGATTCAGGGGATTGTTCGCCTGAACATTGGGCAGGAATCCCTTGATGCTGAAAATACGCAAGGGCGATTTTTCCTTGGCGACAAACAAAAGGCCGAGATGACTATTCCACGAAACCCCCTCGAATCCCAGATTGCCGTTCAACAGAATCCCCAATTCCATCCAGGGCGCATTGGTCATATCGACCTGCGTTGTTTCTGGCGGAATCGAAATCCGGTAAAGCCGCTGACGGCGTTCGTCGATCAGGACAAACTGGTCATCCTGAATATGGGTAAGCCCTTCCAGGTCTTCCACGCCGCGCACCTGGATACGCCGCAACAGGCGGCCTTCTGTTGTGAGTTCCACGATTTCCGCCGGATTGTTGACGGCAAGATAAAGTGTCTGCGTCCTGTCGTCATAGGTCAGTCCCGAGGCGTTGAGCGAAACGCCCTCGATGGGTTGCGCGTCGATGCTGGCCTGATAATCGGGCAACCAGAGACTTTGCTGCCGCCAGACCTGTTCCTGGCGCAAGCTGTTTGCCCAGTACCAGGCCAGCGCAGGCAATTTCAGGTACCAGGCAGCAGCCAGCAGGCAGGCCAAGACTGCCAACGCGAAAAACAGTGATTTCCGCCAGGGCTTCGCGCCAAACCAGGATAAAGACAATTTCATTTTTGCCTCCAATTTGCGTCCGTCGCTGGTTTTACGATGACAACGATCGGCACAGGGTACTGTAGCGAGCTTCCAATCTGTCCACTTTTGCAGCGCGATAGTTGTCCGGTCGTCATGGTCTCCCATGCGGAAGCACCTTCCTTTGACTCAGCATACCCGGATTTGTCACCTTCCCCCGGAAGCGCCGTGTCCATAGCGCATCAGAAAAACCTCCAGTGTCGCCAGATGGCGCGCCACAACGGGCAAAGGGGGTGTGGCACGGGCGCGCAGGATGGCGGCGGCGTGGCGCAAGCCCCGGCAGCAGGCAGAAAAGCGACGCGGATCATTACGCAAGGCGGCCACCCGTTCCAGGAGTTTGGGGAACAGCCGTTCATCCTCGATCAGGCGGCGGGATTCCCAATCCACAGGGTCGCCTGCGCCCTCGCAGGCATATTTGAGCTGCGCGAAATCGATCGCGCCCGCATTCAGGCGAAACACCAGAACCCCGCGCGCGATACGTGCCGCGCGCGATTCACCGCGCCTTTTACCCAGCCGCGCCCGCACCGCGGCAAGGCTCGCCTGCATGGCCTCCGGCGCACCCCAGCCGAGAAGACGCGGACGCCCGGCAAAGGCGCGCGCCAGCCGTTCCGCCAGCATCTTGAGCGCAGCAGATTCTGCGGACGCATCCGCTTCATCCTGCGGACAAGCCTGCTGCAACGATGGAATCTGAATCTTCATGGAAGGACTCTGCCATTCATCCGCCCAAAGGACAACGCGCCTCTTCTTCCAGCGGCTGGTTGCGGGCTGCGGCGGAAGGCGGTTCGTCCAGATCGAAGAATTCCAGACGCAGCTCGATACGGCGGCTTTCCGCGTCATTGGCTTTCAGGGCATTGAAAGACGCGCCGCTGACCCGGAACAAATCCCGTGTGAACAGACGATCTTCCGGGGAAAGCGCCGCTGGCGCGGGTGGGGGCGCAAGCAACACGCAGAGCACCCGCTCGGAACGTTGCAGGGAAAGATTGAGGTTGTAAAGATAACTGCCGCGCGCATCGGCGAAGCCTTCCACCACCACACGTTTCAACCATTTTGCGCCTCGCGGCGCGCGCGCCAGCGCCAGAATTTGCGGCGTGACCTCACGCAGCAACTGCGCCTGCCGCTCGTCCAGTCTGTGGCTGTCGGTCTCGAAGCGGGCGCGGTCGCCAAAATCCACCACCTGCCCGCGCACACGGACGCCAGGATAACGCGCAACAACAACACTGACTTCGTGCATAAAAGCATCGATTTCCGTTTCTCGCGCCACTTTCTGGTCTTCGACTGCGGATATTTCGTGTGTCACCGCCAGCAGCGCCACCGTCATGGCCACCAGAAACAACACCATCAGCGCCGTCATCAGGTCGGAAAAGGAAATCCAGAACGGGCGCTCCGCCTCATCGCGGCGCGGTAACGGCAAGGGAT
This sequence comes from Zoogloeaceae bacterium, assembly GCA_031271025.1. Classification (GTDB taxonomy): domain Bacteria; phylum Pseudomonadota; class Gammaproteobacteria; order Burkholderiales; family Rhodocyclaceae; genus Azovibrio. The sequence goes on from JAISWQ010000093.1 coordinate 14,812, forward strand.
AGCGTGTAAAAAGGCTCATTTGCGGCTTACCAGCATTTCCAGCGTGTCCCCCAGGGCTTCAATCGCGCCCTTCAGGTAATCCACCGCCGCCGCGAGTTCCTTGTGGAATTGCGTGTTGCCCTGGCGCAGGGTGTTTTCCACGTTTTCGGCAAAGCGCGCGTGCGCTTCGGTGAGAACGGCATTCACGCCTTCCAGATAGCGTCCGGCTTCCAGTTCGGCCTGCCCCAGAGCACTGCCCGCCGCTTCCAGACGGGAAACCAGATCACGGGTCAGCCCCGCTTCACGACGCGCGCCTTCCAGAAGATCGCGCAGATCACGGGTCATCAGCCCCAGTGTGGCGCGGGCTTCCGCCTGATCGCGGATCACCGCGCCCGCCTCGCGCGCCGCCACGGCGAGTTCGGCAGCGGCCTTTGACCAGTCGTCGCCCGCCTGCGCGAAAGTTTCGGCGGCACGCCCCGCGCCTTGCCCCGCCATGCGCAATTCATTGACCGCGCCTGTCGCCGCGTCCTGTCCGACCTCGCCCAGACGGGTTGCCGTCTGCCGCATTTCCGCCGCTGTCTGCCCCAGGGTTTCGACCGCGCGCCGCATGGCGTCTTCCAGACGCGCATCGCCGCGTTGCGCCTCCATGCGCGCCATCCAGCGTTCCAGAATCGGCGTCAGCGATTCGCGCACCGCTTCCCCCTGTGTCGCGCCTGATTGCGCCAGCGCCGTCGCCATGCGCGCCAGCGGTTCACGCAAAGCCGCATGAAGCGCGCCGCCCACGGCTTCCGCCACGGATTGAGCCACCGTCGTCGCCAGAGCTTCCCGCTGGCGCTCCGCTGCCTGTTCCTGCCGCTTGCTCCAGTCTTCCAGTGCGGTCCTGATTTCTGCCGCCACGCTCTGCGCCAGCGCGGTTCCCTGTTTGGCCGAGAGTTCGCTCGCCCGCACGAGACGCGCCAGATATTCCTCCTCGACACCACGCTCGAACAGACGGTCTATCGCTTCCGCCAACCGGGCTACCCGGCGAAAACCCAGTGTCGTCAGCGATTTTTCGATCCAGGTCACCAGCATTGCCAGCGTAATCGCCAGGGCGGAAACCTGAAAGGCATGTCCAACGCCCTGCACCAGTTGTTTCAGGCTGACGCGCACAGCATCCGTATCGCTCGTCACCTCGAAATGGGTCAGCCCCGCGATCAGCCCCGCAAACGTGCCAATGATGCCAATACCGGTGAGAATGCCTGGCAAATGCTTGTAAAACTCGGTTTTGAGCGGCGTTTCCACCAGGGCAGCCGTGGAAAAAAAAGTTTCCGCCAGTGCCGTTGCCCGCCAGTGTCGATGATTGCCAACACCTGTCGCGTGCAGGGTTTGCGCGTATTCCCGCCAGGCGTGCTCCAGACGGGGCGAATCCATTGTCGCTGCCACATCCTCTGGCGCGAAGCCCCCCTCACGATGCGCCGTGGCAGCTAGCGCCTCTACCGCCACGGTCGCGCGCCGCAAATCCCGCAACAGGAAAGCAGCCGGCAGAACGAAGCGCAGGACAAAACCCAGCGCAATCAGGAGCAGGAGGACAAAAACAGGCAGGACGAAATCAGGCATGGCGCAAGGAAAAAAGGGAAGAAACGCCGGAACGCCGCAGCGCGCTCCCAAGGCGTCTCATTGTACTTGTCCCTGCCTGTTTTTCATCCACTTTTTGTCCTCCCATGCCTTTTCGCGTCGTGCTGGACAGCAAAAATCAGCGACAGCCCTATCGGTCAAACGCCATTGGGAAGGGGTTTCTTTCCCCTCCCCAATGGCTACGGTCGGGGTTTCAAACCGGAGTTGGTTTTACGATCAAAAATGCAGCGCCCGTTTGTCACAGGCAAGCGCGGCTTCGTGCAGGACTTCGGAAAGCGTTGGATGCGCGTGGCAGATGCGCGCCAGATCTTCCGAAGCGCCGGAAAATTCGATGGCAGTCACGGCTTCCGCGATCAAATCGGAAGCTCCCGCGCCGATGATGTGTACCCCCAGGATGCGGTCTGTTTTGGCGTCTGCCAGCATTTTCACGAAACCTTCCGGCGCATCCATACCCAGGGCGCGTCCGTTGGCGAGGAAGGGCACCTTGCCCACTTTATAGGCAACACCCTCCGCCTTCAACTGCTGTTCGCTCTTGCCAATCCAGGCGATTTCCGGCGTGGTATAGATGACGCCAGGCACCAGATCGAGATTGCAATGACCCGCCTGTCCGGCGATGCGCTCGGCAACCATCACCCCCTCTTCCATCGCCTTGTGCGCCAGCATGGGACCGCGCACCACGTCGCCGATCGCCCAGACGCCGGAGAGATTCGCGCGGCAATGGGCGTCGACTTCGATCTGGCCGCGTTCGGTCAGTTTCAGGCCAACAGCCTCGGCGTTCAGACCTTCCGTGTTGGGCACACGCCCGACCGAAACGATCAGACGATCCGCTTCCAGTTTTTCCGCCTTGCCATCCTTGTCGCTGTAGGCAATCGTCACTCCCTTCTTGCTGGTTTTGACCTCGCCAATCTTGACGCCGAACTGGAACTTCAAGCCCTGTTTGCCCAGGAGTTTTTGCGCTTCCCTTGCCACATCGGCATCGGCGGCAGGGAGGAAATCGGGAATGGCTTCCAGAATCGTGACCTCCGCCCCCAGCCGCCGCCAGACGGAACCCAGCTCCAGCCCGATCACGCCCGCGCCGATGATGGCGAGTTTTTTCGGCACACTGTCAAAATCCAGCGCCCCCACGTTGTCGCAGACGATACGGTTGTCAACCGGCGCGTTCGGCAAATGCCGCGCTTTCGAGCCGGTGGCAACGATGACGTTTTTGGCTTCCACTTCCGCATCACCCACCCTGACTTTCCAGCCGTTCGCCGTTTGCCCGGCAAAACTGCCATGCCCGGCGAGAAAAGTAACCTTGTTTTTCTTGAACAGCCCCTTGATGCCCGCCGTCAGCTTGTCGACGATCTCCGCCTTGCGCGCCAGCATTTTCTTGACGTCGATTTTCGGCGTGCCGACTTCAATGCCCTGCGCCGCGAATCCGTGCGCGGCTTCCTCGAACAGATGCGAAGTATGCAGCAACGCCTTGGAAGGGATGCAGCCAACATTGAGACAGGTGCCGCCCAGGCGAGGTTCGCCCTTGAGGTCGGCATAGGGGTTGGATTCGCAACAGGCCACGGAAAACCCTAGTTGCGCAGCACGAATGGCCGCCACATAACCGCCGGGGCCGCCGCCGATGACAAGAATGTCGAATTGTTTGCTCATTTGGTTTGTCTCCAGTTGTGTATGGATCGTTTTCATGGCGCGCATGTTTCCCGGTATTCTTCCTGATCGAACAACGAACGCTCGACGGGGCGCAGCCGGTAGCGCGCCATTTCGCAATATTCCGGCACGATGTCGATGCCGATCGAATGCCTGCGCATTCTTTGTGCCACGAACAAGGTGGTGCCGGAACCCATGAAGGGGTCCAGCACCGTGTCGTTTTCCTTGGTGAAAAGCCGGATAAACCATTCCGGCAAGGCTTCGGGAAAAGCGGCGCTGTGCCGCTTGTTGCCGCATTCCGTCGCCAGGTGGAGGACATTGGTCGGGTAAGCCTTGTCGCGCGTCAGCCAGTTGGAAATGTTCTTTCCGAAACTATTGCCGACTTTCGAGTTATCCCGGATTCTGTCCGTTTCCGAAAGATTCCTGAGCCGGGCATTGGCCCAGTCGCCTATCGGCGTCATCACGGCTTCCTGATACATATGGAATTTTCTGCTTTTGTTGAATTGCAGGAGCCGCTCCCAGGCGTCGCGGAAACGATTGGGCCATTTGCCGGGATAGCAGTTCTTTTTGTGCCAGATGAATTCCTCCGTCCACAGCCAGCCCTGCTTTCGCATGGCAAGAATCAGTTCCATGACGTAGGTGCTGCGCTCGCCTTCCACCACCTTTTCCTTGATATTCAGGATGAAGGTTCCCGTGGGCTTCAAGACCCGCAGCAATTGTTCCGCGATGGGCAGGAACCAGTCGACATATTCCTCTGGCCGAATGCCGCCATAGCTGTCTTTTCGCTGATCCGCGTAGGGTGGAGAAGTCACGACGAGATCCACGGAATCCTCCGGGAGCAAGGCGAGTTGCGTCTTGCTGTCGCCCAGATGAACATCTGCCCGGATTCCCATGTCTTCTTCCCTCAAATCCCCAGCAGCAGCCGCGCCGGATCTTCCATTGCTTCCTTGATGGCCACCAGACCCAGCACTGCCTCACGGCCGTCGATGATGCGATGGTCGTAGGAAAGCGCCAGATAATTCATCGGACGCACCACGATCTGGCCGTTTTCAACCACGGCTCTGTCCTTGGTCGCGTGGATGCCGAGGATGGCCGATTGCGGCGGATTGATGATGGGGGTCGACATCATGGAGCCGAAGACGCCGCCGTTGGAAATCGAGAAAGTGCCGCCCGTCAGATCGTCGATGGAGAGCTTGCCATCCTTCGCCTTCGCGCCGAATTCGGCAATCTGCTTTTCAATGTCGGCGACGGAAAGCTCGGAAGCATTGCGCAAAATCGGCACCACCAGCCCGCGCGGCGAACCAACCGCGATGCCAATGTCGACATAGCCGTGATACACAATGTCATTGCCATCCACCGAGGCGTTGAGCATGGGGAAACGCTCCAGCGCGGCGCAGGCGGCCTTCACGAAAAAGCCCATGAAACCCAGACGCACGCCGTGGATTTTCTCGAACTTTTCGCCATATTGTTTCCTCAAGGCCATCACAGGCGCCATATTCACTTCGTTGAAGGTCGTGAGAATGGCGTTTTCGTTCTTCGATTGAATCAGGCGCTCGGCAATGCGGGCGCGCAGGCGGCTCATCGGCACGCGCTGCTCCAGCCGTTCCCCCAGGGCGATCAGGGGCACCGCCGTTGCCGCCACCGCCGCGCCCGCTTTGGGCACAGCGGAAGCCGCCAGCGCGTCTTCCCTGGTCACGCGCCCGCCACGTCCGCTGCCCGTGACTTCGTCGACGGCAATCCCTTTTTCTTCCAGGATTTTCCGCGCGGCGGGACTCGCCGCCGTGACGCTGGCCGCAACCGCCTGTGGCGCAGAAGCCGGTGCGGCAGCAGCCGCCGTCGTCGCCGTCGACACAGCGGAGGTGTCGATGCGGGCGATCAATTCTTCGGAAAGCACGGTTTCGCCGTCGCCCTTCAGAATTTCCACCAGCACGCCGGAGTCTCCCGCCGGCACTTCCAGCACCACCTTGTCGGTTTCGATATCGACCAGCACTTCGTCGCGGGCAACCGCTTCGCCCACTCTTTTCTTCCAGCCCGCCAGCGTTCCTTCGGAAACGGATTCGGAAAACTGCGGCACTTTCACTTCAATCATCATGGTGTCTCACTCCAGAAAATCAGTAGTCGATCGCGCCCATTGCGGACTCGATCAGGGTTTTGGTTTGTGCATTGAATCTGGCAAGGTAGCCCACTGCGGGCGAGGCCGAAGCCGGGCGCGACACCAGCAGCAAATGCTGTCCGCAGCCCAGAGAACGGGCAAGATGCTGGCGCGAGGCGATCCAGTACCACGCGCCCTGATTGCGTGGTTCTTCCTGGCACCAGACGATTTCCTTCACATTCGGGTATTTCGCCAGCTCCGCCCTGAACGCGGATTCCGGGAAGGGATAAAGCTGTTCCAGGCGCGCGATGGCGATATGCTCCAGCTTGCCCGCCCGCCTTGCCGCCAGAAGCTCGTAATAGACCTTGCCCGCGCAAAGCAGGACGCGCGTTACCTTCTTCGGATCGAGATCGTCCACTTCGCTGATCACGCACTGAAATTCACCGCGTGTCAAATCATCGAGCGAAGAGACCGCCTCCTTGTGCCGCAACAGCGACTTGGGCGACATCACGATCAGGGGTTTTCTTTGCTTGCGCAACGCCTGCCGCCGCAGCATGTGGAAAACCTGGGCGGGCGTGGTCGGCACACAGACTTCCATGTTCATTTCCGCGCACAACTGCATGTAGCGTTCCAGCCGTGCCGAAGAGTGCTCCGGCCCCGCGCCTTCCTGCCCGTGCGGCAAGAGCATGACCAGACCGCAGCCACGCCCCCACTTGGCTTCACCGGAGGAAATGAACTGGTCGATCACCACCTGCGCGCCATTGGCAAAGTCGCCGAACTGGGCTTCCCAGACCACCAGCTCGCTGGGATCGGCGGAAGCGTAGCCATATTCAAAAGCCAGCACGCCTTCTTCGGAAAGCACCGAGTCATAGCATTGGAAGTGTCCCTGCTTTTCCTGCAAATGCGCGAGGGTATGCCAAGTGCCCTCTTCCCGCTCCTTGCGTTCCTGATCGTGAAAGGCGGCATGACGATGGAAGAAAGTGCCGCGTCCCACGTCCTCGCCGGAAAGACGCACGCCATACCCTTCGGAAAGCAGGGTGGCGTAAGCGAGATTTTCCGCCATGCCCCAATCGAACGGCAGTTCCCCCCTGCCCATGGCGCGTCGATCCTCGACAATCTTTTTGACACGCGGGTGCAGGATAAAACCTTCCGGCAGCGTCGTCAGGCGCTCCGACAAGCGGCGGATTTCCATCTCCGGCACGCGGGTGTCGCAGTTTTCGATGTATTCCCGTGAGAAATAGCGTTTCCAGCCCTTGGCCTGACTGCGCGTGTAGTTGGAAAGCACCGGATTGTGCAGAAGTTCGCCCTTGTCCAGATGGGTACGAAAATCCTGGATCATCACGTCCGCCTCGCCCGCCCCGAGCGTGCCTTCCGCCGTCAAACGGTCGGCGTACACCTTGCGCGTGCCGGGGTGGGCGTGAATCTTTTTGTACATCATCGGCTGGGTAACCATAGGCTCGTCCTGCTCGTTGTGCCCCAGCTTGCGGAAACAGAAAATGTCGATCACCACATCCTTGCCAAAGGTCTGGCGGTAATCCGCCGCGAGCTTGGTCACCAGCGCCACGGCTTCCACATCGTCGCCATTCACATGGAAGATCGGCGCTTCCGCCATCTTGAAGATTTCCGTGCAGTAGTAACCGGAACGATAGTCACGCGGGTCGGAAGTGGTAAAGCCAATCTGGTTGTTGACCACGATGTGGAGGGTGCCGCCCGTACCGTAGCCGCGTGTTTGCGCAAAGTTGAGCGTTTCCTGATTGACGCCCTGCCCCGCCACCGCCGAATCCCCGTGAATCAACACCGGCGCGATCTTCTTCTTGCCATCCGCGCCATAACGCAACTGCCGCGCGTAAACCGAGCCTTCCACCACCGGGTTGATGATTTCCAGATGCGAGGGATTGAAGGCCAGCACCAGATGCACGGGGCCGCCCGGCGTACCGACATCCGAGGAATAGCCCATGTGATATTTCACGTCGCCCGCCGACAGATCGGAGGCTTTATTGCCTTCAAATTCGGCAAACAACAAGGAGGGCGGCTTGCCCAGCGTATTCACCAGCACGTTGAGACGTCCCCGGTGCGCCATGCCGATGACGATTTCCTGCACGCCATGCACGCCGAAAACCCGCACCAGTTCATCCATCGCGGCAATCAGGGCTTCGCTGCCTTCGAGCGAAAAGCGTTTTTGCCCAACATATTTGGTATGCAGATAGCGTTCCAGGGTTTCGGCGGCGGTCACGCGCTCCAGCAGGCGTTTTTTGTCTTCCGGACTGAAGCTGCCGCGCGAGCGGATCGGCTCCAGCCGTTCCTGAATCCAGCGTTTTTCCTGTTCCGAGGCGAGATACATGTATTCCGCGCCCACCGAACCGCAATAGGTTTCCCGCAGCGCCTCCAGGATTTTGGCCAGCGGCGCGTATTCCGCCCCCATGCGGAAGGAACCGGTATGAAAGACCCGGCTCATGTCGGCATCCGTGAGATTGTGATACGCGGGATCCAGTTCCGGCACGTTGTCGTATGGCAAACGCTGCAAGGGGTCCAGGTCGGCGCGGCGGCTGCCGAGAAAACGATAGGCGTTGATGAGTTGCAACACCGCGGCCTGCTTGCCGTCATCCACCGTCCTGGGCGCGCTCTGGCGGAAACTGCGCCGTCCCAGGTCGGCAAAGGCCGAAACCACCGGCGCGTGCGCCACGTCGCGGACCACCGTCCCGGCTTCCGCCGCCAGCCGGTCAAAATAACTGCGCCAGGATTCCGGCACGTCCGCCGGTTCGTTGAGATAACGCTCGTACAGTTCCTCCACGAAAGGCGCGTTGCCGCCGAAAATCAGGGAGGTTTCGATTTTTTCTTTCATCATTTGGGTAAGCTCCAGGGAGATTCCTGTGGCAGGATACCGATACGGAACGACACGAAAAAAAAGCACAAAAGGAAAACGCGAAACGACGCCGAAGCCCCCGTTTCGCGGGCCTGGCCTGAAATCGTCTTCCTCTGTGCCTTGAGTTTTTCCCGTTCGCGTATAAAAAAAGCGGCGGAGTCGCCTCGCGCCGCCTTCGGGATCAGCCGCGTTCGGCGAGCGCCGGCACATCGCGCCGGGCAGCGCCGATGTAAAGCTGGCGGGGACGCCCGATCTTGTATTCGGGATCGGTCAGCATTTCTTCCCATTGGCACATCCAGCCCACCGAACGCGCCAACGCGAAGATACAGGTGAACATGGATGTCGGAATGCCAATCGCCTTCTGCACGATGCCTGAATAGAAATCTACGTTGGGATAAAGCTTCTTCTCGATGAAATAATCATCTTCCAGCGCGATTTTTTCGAGCTTTTGCGCAAGCTTGAAAAGCCGATCGTTTTCCAGCCCCAGTTCGGCGAGCACATTGGCGCAGACCTTGCCCATCAGTTTTGCGCGCGGATCGAAATTCTTGTAGACGCGATGCCCGAAGCCCATCAGCTTGAAAGGATCGTTCTTGTCTTTTGCGCGCGCGATGTATTCGCCGACACGGGAAACATCGCCGATCTCTTCCAGCATCTTGAGGCAGGCTTCGTTCGCGCCGCCGTGCGCCGGCCCCCACAGACAGGCGATCCCCGCCGCCACGCAGGCAAAGGGATTGGCGCCGGAAGAACCCGCGAGCCGCACCGTGGACGTGGAAGCATTCTGTTCGTGGTCGGCATGCAGGGTAAAAATCACATCCAGCGCGTGCGCGAGCACGGGATTGGGCTTGTATTCCTCGCAGGGCACGCCGAACATCATGTACATGAAGTTTTCGGCATAGCCCAGGTCATTACGGGGATACATGAAGGGCAACCCGGCATTGTAGCGATAGGCCATCGCCACGATGGTCGGCAATTTGGCCACGACATTGGTAAAACTCACATCGCGGTGTCCAAGCCCGCTGTAGTTCATCGACTGATAATAGAAGGCCGAAAGCGCCCCAACCACGCCAATGATCACCGCCATTGGATGCGCGTCGCGGCGGAAACCATTGTAGAAGCGGATGAGTTGATCATGCACCAGGGTGTGGTGGCGGATATTGTCCTCGAAGGCATCCTTCTGTTTGGCGCTCGGCAGTTCGCCGTGACGCAACAAATAGGCCACTTCCAGAAACGAGCATTTTTCCGCCAGTTGCTCGATGGGATAGCCGCGATACAGGAGTTCGCCCTTGTCGCCGTCGATGAAGGTAATGGCGGACTTGCAGCTTGCCGTGGAAAGAAAACCGGAATCGTAGGTGAAAAGCCCGGTTTTTCCGCCCAGGGTGCGGATGTCGACACAGTCGTTGCCATAGGTCGGCGTCATGACGGGAAATTCGTGCGCCTGCCCGTCGATATTCAGGATTGCCTTGCGTTCAGTCATGATTGTCTCCTTTGTTTTTTGTCATTCACACGTCCTGTCCTGCCATTGCATGCGGGCGTGTGACCAGAGTTCCCGGCGGGATAGGCCGGATTTCCTGCTTCTTGTGCGCGCGTCACGTCACGGGAACCGAATCGACGGGCGCGCGCAACATGGCAACGATGGCCGCCAGACGCGCGTCTTCGCACACTTTCTGGCCGCTGATCAGATGCCACAATTCCAGATCGTCGAAATCCGCCAGTTCCGCGAAAGCCTGTTGCCCGGCTTCGGAAAGTGTGGCGAACGACGAATCCAGAAAACGAGTCAGCGCGATGTCCACCTCCAGCATTCCCCGACGGACACAGCGCCAGCGCAGACGGTTGAACGCCTCCGCTTCCATCAGACCGCCCGCCGCACCATCATGTCCTTGATCTTGCCGATGGCGCGCGTGGGGTTCAGCCCCTTGGGACACACATCAACACAGTTCATGATGGTATGGCAGCGGAAGAGCCGGTAAGGATCTTCCAGGTTGTCGAGACGTTCATTGGCCGCCTGATCGCGCGTATCCGCGAGAAAGCGATAGGCGGCGAGCAATCCGGCAGGCCCCACGAACTTGTCCGGGTTCCACCAGAAAGAGGCGCAGGACGTTGAACAGCAGGCACAGAGAATGCACTCGTAAAGGCCGTTCAGTTCCTCCCGCTCTTCCGGGCTTTGCAGACGTTCGCGTTCCGGCGGCGGATCGTTGTTGATGAGATAGGGCTTGATCGAATGGTATTGCTTGAAGAACTGCGTCATGTCCACGATCAGGTCGCGGATTACCGGCAACCCCGGCAGCGGCTTCAGGACGATGGGCTGCTTCAGGTCGTCGATGTTGAGCAGACAGGCCAGGGCGTTCTTGCCATTGACATTCAGCGCGTCCGAGCCGCAAACGCCTTCGCGGCAGGAACGGCGGAAGGCGATGCTTTCGTCCTTGGCTTTCAACTTGACCAGCGCATCCAGGAGCTTGCGGTCGTGGGAATCCACTTCCACGGAAAGGTCCTGCATGTAGGGACGTTCATCCCTGTCGGGATCGTAGCGGTAGATACGAAATTGAACCGTGCGTGTCGTCATGCTGGACTCCAATCAGTAAGAGCGGGTCTTCAGGGCGATCGTGTCGACCGTGAGGGGGGTCATGGAGACCGGCTTGTATTCGATGCGGTTGCCGTCGCGGAACCAGAGGGTGTGCTTCAACCACTCCTTGTCGTTACGGCCATTGGGGAATTCCGGGGTATCCGGCGCGTCGTCGCGCACATGCGCCCCGCGCGATTCCTTGCGCGCCTCGGCGGAAACCATCGTGGCCTTGGCCACCTCGATCAGGTTTTCCGTTTCCAGCGCCTCGATCCGCGCCGTGTTCCAGGCCTGGGATTTGTCCTTGATCTCCAGATTCTGGATGGCTTTTTCCACCTCAAGAATTTTCGTCACCCCTTTCTTCAGGAGATCGGAAAAGCGGAAGACCCCGGCGTGATGCTGCATGGTATTGGCGATCGCCTTGCGCGCCTCGAAGACGGGAATGCCTCCCGTGCGTTTGTCGAGCGCGTCCACGCGGGCGCGGATGCGGTCGGCGGCATCCTTGGGCAAATCCCGGTGCGCCTTGCCGGATTTCAGATCTTCCGCCGCGGAATCGCCCGCCGACTTGCCGAAGACCAGAAGGTCGAGCAAGGAGTTCGTTCCCAGACGGTTCGCGCCATGCACCGAGGCACAGGCGCATTCGCCCGCCGCGTAAAAGCCCGGCACCACGGAGCGCGGGTCGCCCTCCCTGGGCACGACGACGCGCCCATCGTAATGGGTGGGAATGCCGCCCATCTGGTAGTGCGCGGTCGGCACGACGGGAATCGGCGCCTCGATGGGATCAACCCCCGCGAACTGGATGGAAATTTCGCGTATCCCCGGCAGCCGCTTCAGGATCGTCGCCGGGTCCAGGTGGGTGATGTCGAGCAGGATATGATCCTTGTGCGGGCCACAGCCGCGCCCTTCCTTGATTTCGGTGGTCATGGCGCGGGAAACCACGTCGCGCGAAGCCAGATCCTTGGCGTTCGGCGCGTAGCGTTCCATGAACCGTTCCTTGCTCGCGTTTCTCAGGATACCGCCTTCGCCGCGCACCCCTTCGGTAATCAACACGCCCGCCCCGGCCACGCCGGTGGGGTGGAATTGCCAGAATTCCAGGTCTTCCAGCGGAATGCCCGCGCGCGCGGCCATGCCCAGACCGTCGCCGGTATTCATGAAGGCGTTGGTGGAAGAAGCAAAGATGCGTCCGGCGCCGCCGGTGGCAAAAATGGTGGCGCGGGAATGGAAGATCACAATCCTGCCGGTTTCCATTTCCATCGCGGAAACGCCCACCACGTGGCCTTCCCCGTCACGGATCAGATCGAGCGCCATCCATTCCACGAAGAACTGGGTATTGGCCTTGACGTTGCGCTGATACATGGCGTGCAGCATGGCGTGTCCGGTACGGTCAGCGGCGGCGCAGGAGCGGCGCACCGGCTTTTCGCCGAAGTTGGACATATGTCCGCCAAAGGGACGCTGGTAGATTCTGCCATTGTCGACACGGTCAAACGGCATTCCGTAGTGTTCGAGATCGACCACGGCTTCCACGGCCTTTTTGCACATGAATTCAATGGCATCCTGATCGCCCAGCCAGTCCGATCCCTTCACGGTATCGTACATATGCCAGTGCCAGTTGTCTTCTTCGGAATTGCCCAGCGAAGCGGCCACCCCGCCCTGCGCCGCCACTGTGTGCGAACGGGTGGGAAAAACCTTGGACAGCACAGCGGTCTTGAGACCGGCTTCGGAAAGCTGAATGGCGGAGCGCAAGCCCGCGCCCCCCGCGCCAACCACCACGGCGTCAAATTTGAGAACAGGAATAGTCACTTACAGTCTCCAGAGAATCGCGGCAACCCAGCCGGCATAACCCGCCAGCACCAGCACAGTCAGCGCATGTAGCGCCAGGCGCAGCCCGGTTGGTTTCACGTAGTCCATCCAGATGTCGCGCACGCCAATCCAGGCGTGGTAGAACAGACACAGGGCAAAAATAAAGGTGGCGTAGCGCGTGAGGCCACAGGCAAAAATCTTCTGCCAGGTCTCATGACCCAGCGGGCGTTGCGTGAGCAGCACCCCCCAGGCCGCCAGGGTGTAGAGCGCCATATAGACAGCAGTCACCCGTTGAATGATCCAGTCCTTGAGGCCGTAATGCGCCCCGACGAAAATCCGGTTTGCCATGACGTCCTCCTTCAGAAATGAACCAGCGCCAGAATCAGCGCGGTGAGCGCGATACTGACCACCAGCACGGCGACAGCGGAACGGCGCGCGTTTTGCAGGTCGATGCCAATGTGCGCATCCAGCAGCAGAAAGCGGATGCCGGCACAGAAATGGTGCAGGTAAGCCCACAGGATCGGCGCCAGCACGACGGGGTGAAAGAAAATCTTCTCGAAGGTCAAAAAGGCTTCCGGCGAAGCGAGGCTCAACTGGAAGAGCCAGAGCAGCGGCGCAAGCAGCACGAAAAGGCCGAAGCCGCTGACACGATGAAGAATGGAAACCTTGCCCGGCAGGGGCAGATGGATATGGACAACATCCAGATTTTTTGGACGTTTTTTTGGGTTTGTCTCGGCCATGAGTGCGCTCATCCTCGTTGTTATCGTTCAAGTCAGTGAAAGGAAAGGGACACGCCAACACCGCCCTTTCCCGCCAGAAAAACCAGGCAATTATACCCGCAATCCCCGCACCCGCATGGCCCCCCTTTCAGCTCAACACGGTACGGTAATGATACTGCGCCGTGTCATAGAAGCCGCGCCGCCACTCCACGGGGCGTTCGCCGTAGGTGAAGGTCAGGCGTTCCACCAGCAGGAGGGGGGACGTTCCAGGCAAGCCAAGGTGTTGCGCCGCGCTGGCTTCCACCACCGCGCGCAGGCGCTCCTCGGCGTGGATCATCCGCACGCCGAAGCCGCTCTCCAGCAAGCTGTAAAGCGAACGTTCCTCCTGTTGCAGCCGTTCCAGCGTGAGACCGGAAAAGACATCGGCCGCCAGGAAGATCTGGTCGAACACCACCGGTTGCGCGCCAAAATCAAGCAACCGTTCCAGCAGGATCACCGGCGTGCCAACTTCCAGACACAAGGCGCGCGCCACGGCCGCTTCCGCCGGAATCTCGGCACAGGAAAGCGGGATGCTGCGTGTACGCTGGCGGCAGCCATCATCCGGCTGCAAGCGCAAGAAACGGTAAAAGGCGCGTGGATCACAGTGTGAGGCCACGAAAGTGCCCTTGCCCTGACAGCGCACCAGCAGATTTTCCGCCGCCAGTTCATCCACGGCCTTGCGCACCGTACCCTGACTCACGCCGAAGCGCGCGGCCAGCTCGGTTTCACTCGGAATCATCATCCCCGGCGTCCATTCCTTGCTGCCCAGCGCGCCCAGCATCTGCTCCTTGATCTGACGATAGAGCGGACTGAAGGCCGGCGAGCGCACGGCGCGCGGGATATGGATGACCGGATTGGCGGGGGTACGGCTGTTCATGGGACGCGATTTCAACATACTTTGACTGCAATGTCCAATGTCTTATATAAGATACTCGGTGCGGTTGCCCGAACACGGGAAAATCCACTGTTTTCCAGGAACCCTGGGGTACAATCGTGCTTCTTTTTCTCTAGTCCGTTGGAGATGTGGCATGACCGACATGAACCTGAACCAGTTGGCTCCCGCAGTATCCCAACTGCCGGTTGATTGGTATTTCGACGAATCGATTTTCGCGCTGGAAAAAAAACACATCTTCGCTGCTGGTCCCGGCTATGTGGGGCACGCGCTCATGGCGTCCCATTCCGGCGATTACCGCTCTACGGAATGGTCGGATCATGCCCATCTCATCCTGAACCAGAACAACGAACACTGGCTGCTGTCCAACGTCTGCCGCCACCGGCAGGCAATCATGCTGCAAGGTGCGGGCAGGCTCAACGGCAACATCGTCTGTCCGATTCACCGCTGGACTTACGACGAGGGCGGCAGCCTGATCGGCGCGCCGCATTTCCCCGGCAATCCCTGTCTCAATCTCGGCAAGGCGAGGCTCGAAAACTGGAACGGTCTCCTGTTCAAGGGGCCGCGCCGCGCGGCGGACGATCTCGCCGGAATGCAGGTGGCGCGCGCCTTTGATTTTTCCGGCTACAAGCTGGACAAGGTGGAATTGCACACATGCAACTACAACTGGAAGACCTTCATCGAGGTCTATCTGGAGGATTACCACGTTGTGCCCTTCCATCCGGGTCTGGGCAATTTTGTCACCTGCGACGATCTTTCCTGGCAGTTCGCCGAATGGTATTCAGTGCAGAAGGTGGGCATTACCTCGCTCATGAAATCCGGCTCGCCGGTCTATGATCGCTGGCAGAAAGTGGTGCGTGAATACTATGGCGACCGGGGGGAAACGCCGCCGCAGGGCGCGGTATGGCTCACCTACTACCCGAATATCATGGTGGAGTGGTATCCGCATGTGCTGGTGGTCTCCACCGTGCTGCCGCGCTCCCCGCACAGGACGATGAATGTGGTGGAGTTTTATTACCCGGAAGAAATCATCAATTTCGAGCGCGAATTCATCGAGGCCGAACAGGCCGCCTACATGGAAACCGCAATCGAGGACGATGACATTGGCGAGCGCATGGATCGTGGCCGCATCGCGCTGGAAGCGCAGGGTATCAACGAAGTCGGCCCCTATCAATCGCCGATGGAAGACGGAATGCAGCATTTCCACGAGTTTTACCGGCGGCGGATGGAACCGGCGATCCGGGTGGCACGGGGATGAAAACAGGGCGCGCAAAAGCCTCCTGTCCCTTGCGCCCAAACAAAAACGGACGGTTTTACCCGTCCGTTTTTCAAATGCCCCCTGTGCTCTTGATCATGCACTGTCCTTCACCAGCAGTCCTTTCAGCTTGGACAGCGCCTTGGAGAGTGCGATGGCGTCTTCGGAAGGAATCTGCTTGATGACCTCATGGGTTTCGGTGTCCATGATTTTGACGAGGACGCTGCCCAAATCTTCCTCGATCGCAAATTGCAGCGAGGTATTGTAGGGTTTGACGAATTCGTTCAGGGTTTCCACGCTTTCTTCCAGCTTTTCTTCCAGCTTTTCTTCCGCGCGCGCTTTCACCTTGTCGGATTCGCGCTGTTCATCGTCGTCGACGTTGGCGACGTAACGGCGTGCCAGGATCACCTTCTGCGCATTGTCAGTGGCGGTTGTGCGGGCTTCTTCGGTCTGATCGCCGGGCGCCTGGCTGACGACAGCAGCCGCGGGCGTCTGCTGAACCGCGCGGACGGTTGTCGGCGGCGGTGTGTAGCTGTTGGCGTTGATGCTGTTGATATCCATATCGTTCTCCTTGTGCCTTGAACCTTTCGCCGCAAGGCGGAAAATATCCCGTGTGCCGATTCCGCATTACGGCGAAAGGAGGCGCTCCTTGCGGAGCTGCCTCCCTGCGGTTTCAGGCGGCGATGTCCTGGCCCCCCTTTTACCCGCCTGCCTCAGCCGATGAGCGAGAGTACATTCTGTGGAATCGCGTTGGCCTGTGCCAGCATCGCCGTACCCGCCTGTTGCAGGATTTGCGCGCGGGCAAGCTTCGCGGTTTCAGCGCCGTAATCGGCGTCGGTAATCCGGCTGCGGGCGGCCTCGGTATTTTCGTGCGCGGCGGAAAGCTGACTCAGCGTGGCTTCAAACCGGGCCTGACCAGCGCCCAGGTCGGCACGTGCTTTGTTCACTACAGTCAGCGCCGCGTCGACCACGCTCATCGCATTCAGTGCGTTCGTACCATCATCGCCTGTCAGACTTATGGCGCTACTAGCCACGCTTGCCGCCATCGAATTACCATCCAGGGTCTTCAGCTTGATCTGCGAATAATTCTTGATGGTGTCGCCGACCTGGAACTGCACGCCCGTGCTGTTGTTGCCGGTAAAGAATTCGCTGTTGGAAGTCAGGAGCTGCTTGCCGTTGAAGTTGGTGGCAGTAACCACGCGGGAGACTTCTTCGGAAAGTTGCTTGAATTCCGCGTTCAGCGCCTCCCGGTTGACCGAGTCGTATTGGCCGGAAGCCGCCTGTACCGCCAGTTCGCGCATCCGTTGCAAGTGGCCGGCGATGTTGGAAAGCCCGGCTTCCGCCGTTTGCCCGGCCGAGATCGCGTCATTGGCATTGCGCTGGGCGACGACCATGCCACGCGCGGCGGCGTTCATGTTTTCCGCAATCGCCATACCAGCGGCATCATCCTTCGCGCTGTTGATGCGCAGACCGGAAGAAAGCCGCTTCAGGGCTTCGTTCAGCGAGCCTTGCGACGTGGTCAGATTCCGTTGCGCATTCAGGGACGGAATGTTGGTGTTGATGATTTGTGCCATTTTGATTCTCCTTCACAAAAGTTGAACATCAGACATTTTCCGGTTCCTGAATCTTGCGGGGGGTGCCGTTTTGTCTGCTTGTATGCTGTTACGGCATGGCGCGAAAAAACTTTAGAAGAACTTGGAAAATTTCTGCGCCGCTTTTTCCCTGTATACGCCAGCTTTCTGGAATCGCACCCATTTCCCCGCCTCGTCATTGCAAAAGACGAAACGCCGTATGGATTGCCATGAGCCTTCGACCCTCGCAATGATGAGCTGGAAGAATTACCACGTCGCTTTACGCCCCGCGCTTGACGAACGGGGCGCATGGCTCAGAACCGGTAATTCACCCTGAAATTCCCTGTCACGCCCTCGCGTTTGCCGGTATAGCCCTGCACGCCAAAATCCAGCGTCAGCGCTTTTTCCGCCGTGGGATTCAACGTAAAACCCGCTTC
>JAISWQ010000127.1 GCA_031271025.1 Zoogloeaceae bacterium
CGCGAATTCCGCGCGCTGGAGAACGAGATCAGCACCAACATCGTCGAGAACGCCCGGCGCACGGACAGGGCGGAACCGACGCGCAGCGAATCCGGCTACCGCGTCCGGCATTTCGTCGCATGGGCGAAGGCGGCGCACATGAGGGCGTCGACAATCATTCGCATGCTGGACGGCGGCGTGGACAACGGCCCGTTGTGGCAAGCCCTTTGTGCCCCGGCCAACCGCGCCGGGGATCGGGAAACCGCGATGATGGCGCAGATGGTGGAGAAGCTGACAAAAATCATCGATCCCGTCCTGAAGCTGGGCAGGATGGAAGGCAAGGGACGCCATTACCCCACGATCAACCGCTCACTCAACACCGCCGAACGCCTGGCGCTGGCGCTCAACTTCGGCAACGCGGGCAATATCCAGCGCGTGCTGGACGGCTTCGGCTGGAATATGCAACAGGTCACGCCCGTGCTCTCCAGCATGACGGCAACGGAATGGCAAAGCGTGCAGGAAATCTGGGACATGCTGGAGGAATTGCGTCCGCTGATCGCGGAAAAGGAGCGCCGGGTCTATGGCAAGGAACCGGACTGGGTGGAACCCGTCCCGCTCACCGTGACCACGGCGGACGGCCAGACGCTGACGCTGCGCGGCGGCTATTTCCCCATCCGCTACGACCGGAACATGAGCAGCAAGGCATTTGGTCATGAGGAGGCAGACGCGGCGCGGCAAGCCCTGCGCGGCGCTTATACCTCGGCCACGACCCGGCGCGGCTTCACGAAGAACCGGGCGGAGCGGGTGGAGAACATGCCGGTGCTGCTTACCCTCTCCGGCCTCTATTCCGGCATTACCGACGTGATCCACGATCTGGCCTGGCATGAATGGCTGATCGACGCCAATCGAATCCTGCGTTCCGAGAAAATCAGCGACGCCATCCGCGCGACGCAGGGAAACGAGGTGCTGGAGGCGTTGCGTGAATGGGTAAATGGCAACGCGGAAGGCGATCACGGCGCGCAGCACGCCATTGACAAACTCTTATTCACGCCGATGCGCCGTTACGTGAGCGTGGCTGGGTTGGGCTTGAACGTCATCAGCGCCGCCGTGCAACCGCTGGGCTTCATTCAGTCCACAGAACGGATCGGCGTGAAATGGGTAGGCCGAGGCGTGGCAAAGGCATTGACGAATCCGCGAGGGTTGGCGCGGCAGGTCAACGGCATGTCGGTCTTCATGCACAACCGCGCGCGGACGATGTTTCGGGAATTGAATGAAATCAGGAACAACATCGAGGGCGTGAGCCGGGCACAGCAATGGATGGGGCGATACGGCTTCTTCCTGATGCTGCGCGCGCAAGCGCTGGTGGATTATCCGACCTGGTGGGGCGGCTATGAAAAAGCGCTGGCCTCTGGCGTCGAGGAAGCGCGCGCCATCGAACTCGCGGATCAGGCGGTGATCGATTCGCAGGGCAGCGGCATGTTCAAGGATTTGTCCAAAATCGAGCGCGGTCAGGGGGTGAAGATTTTCACGGTGTTCTATAGCTTCATGGGCACCAACCTGAATCTGGCGTTCGTGGCGATGTCGCAAAAGGAAAGAGGCAAGCGTCTGGCGTCCCTGTTCTGGTTGATGGTCGCTACTCCGGTACTTTCCAGCCTCCTGCGCTCGGCGCTCATCCCGGACGACGACGACGACGAGTGGGACATGGACAAGCTGGCAAAGCGCCTGGGGCAAGAACAGCTTGCCTTCCTCATGGGCAGCTTTGTCGGACTACGCGAATTTCAAAATTTATCCCGGCTGGTCACGGGCGATACGGCGCGCTACAGCGGCCCCACGGGATTACGCCCAATCGGGGACGCCTTCCAGTTCAGTCAGCAGGCAATGCAAGGCGAAATGGACGACGCTTTCAGAAAGGCCAGCATCAACCTGTTGGGCGATTTGCTTGGATTGCCGTCCGCGCAGATCAATCGTTCCTGGACAGGCGCGGAAGCGTTGCTGGAGGACGATACCGACAACCCGGCGGCGCTGGTTTTCGGGTTTCAGAAAACAGACTGATGTGCACGTAATCGCCCATTGTGTCGCTAAAGTGAGATGAAAAGGAGATTCAAGTGACTATTTCGAGTGAATCCAGACGCGCCGGGCCGTTTGTCGGCGATGGTGTCGTTACCCAATTTCCGTTCGACTTCAAGGTGTTCAAGGCGGAAGACCTGGCGCTTACCGCCGCGACAGGAGAGGAAGAGCGGGCGTTGGTCATCGACGTTGACTATTCCGTCAACCTGCAACCCAACCAGGAATCCGACCCCGGCGGCACGGTGACGCTGTTTTCGCCGCTTCCGGCAGGCGACAAGCTGGTCATCACCAGCGACATGGCAACCCTGCAACTGCTCGATCTGACCAACATGGGCGGGTTTTATCCGCGCACCATCAACGACGCGCTCGACCGCTGCGTCATCCTGATCCAGCAGGTCAAGGACGGGGTTTCCCGGTCGATCAAAACCGCAATCACCTCCCTCGAATTGCCGGAAGAACTGAAGGCCGAACTCTACGCCGCCCGCGATCTCGCGGTTGAAAAGGGGAACGAGGCAACCGGCAGCGCCACGGCAGCGGCGGGCAGCGCCACAGCAGCGTCGGGGAGTGCCACAGCAGCGGCGGGCAGCGCCACGGCAGCGGCGGGCAGCGCCACAGCAGCGTCGGGGAG
>JAISWQ010000153.1 GCA_031271025.1 Zoogloeaceae bacterium
CAGCAGCCCCGTGACAAAAGAGTCTTCCTGGGCGGAGGCCGCATCGCCCAGCGCGCCGGGCAGTTGCCGCACGATGGCGTCCATCAGCAGCATCGCGGGCAGCTCTCCGCCGGAGAGGACAAAATCCCCGATGGAGATTTCTTCATCGACCACGCGCATCATGAGACGCTCATCTATGCCTTCGTAACGTCCGCAGAGCAGCACGAAACCAATGCCAGTCTGCATTTCCGCCGCCGCGCGCATGACACGCGCATGGCAAAGCGGCACGCCTTGCGGCGAGAGGCAAATCACCCGGCTTTGGGCAACGCCTGCCGCTGCCTGCCGTGCTTTCGCCGCGAGAATCGCTTTTTCCAGCGGTTCCGCCTGCATCACCATGCCGGGGCCGCCGCCGTAAGGGCGATCATCGACCGCGCGCCAGGGATTGCTCGCATAATCGCGCGGATTCCAGAGTTCCAGCGACCAGCAACTGCACGCTTGCGCCTTGCGGGTGATGCCGGAAGCCGTAATCGCCGCGAACATCTCCGGGAAGAGGGTAACGCAGTCGAAAACCGCGCTCACCAGTCCGCTTCCCAATCCACGACGATTTGCCGCACCGCCGTATGGACTTCTTTCACGACGGCATCCACGAAGGGCAGGAGATGTTCTCCGCCCGCCGCATCCTGTACACGCAAAACATCGTTCGCGCCTGTGGCAATCAAGCCGACGACCAGGCCGAGTTCTGCCTTGGCCAGATTCGTCACGCGCATCCCGATGAGATCTCCCCAGTAAAACTCGCCGGGTTGCAGTACGGGCAGGGCGCTGCGCGGGGCGGCAAGCCAGAGACCTTGTAGCTTTTCTTCTGCCGCTGTGCGATCACAGATGCCGGAAAAGGCCATCAACACCGTGTCGTTTTGTACGCGAAACCCGCTTGAGCGGGTTTCCTGCCATGGTCCTTTTTCGCTTTTCCCAAGGCTCCAGACGGGTATCTCGCGCCAGCTTTCGGGATCATCCCCGAAAGGTTTGATGTGCACCCAGCCCTGAACACCGTGGGGCGCGATGATGCGCCCCAGTACGATGATTTCTTCAGAAGGGAGGTTGTCGTCCGGCAAAAGAGGAAACGCGGGGAATCAGGCTACGGGAACTTGCCTGGCCACGTATTGTTTGGCCAGACGCGCGGCGGTGGGCGAAAGCTGCGCGCCGTTCTTTTTCCAGTAGTCGAGGCGATCCAGCGCGACGCGCAGACCTTCCTCGTGCTCGGCGGCAATGGGGTTGTAAAAACCCAGGCGCTCAACAAAACGACCATCCCGGCGATTGCGGGAATCGGTCACGACGATGTTGTAAAAGGGGCGCTTTTTGGCGCCGCTGCGGGAAAGACGGATAACGACCATGCTCGGAACATCCACGATAGGAAACATAAAACGCGCGATTCTACAAAAAACTGTATGGAAACACAACCACAGGGCAATTTGGACCAAGGCAATTGCACTATCTCCCCCATTTTCTGGCATGTTTTACGCTTCGAGCAAGAAACACGGGCTTGCCGCGCGGCTATCGCGTGGCGCTGCCCGCTTTCACCACCTGCAAGGCGGAAGCGACGAGCGAGGAAATATCCGCCAGATTGCCCGGTACGATGAGCGTTGTCCCCGCCTTGGCGAGATTGCCAAACGCGCCCACATATTGTTCGGCGACTTTCAGATTGACCGCCGCCATGCCGCCGGGGGCTTCGATTGCTTCGGCCACCAGCCGTACCGCGTCCGCCGTCGCCTGCGCCACCAGGCGCACGGCTTCCGCTTCCCCTTTGGCCTTGTTGATGGCAGCCTGCATTTCCCCTTCCGAATTGGCAATGGCGGCTTGCCGTTCGCCTTCCGCAAGGTTGATCTGCTTTTGCCGCTCGCCTTCGGATTCCGCAATCTTGGCGCGTTTTTCCCGTTCCGCGGTAATCTGCAACTGCATGGAACGCAGAACGGAATCTGGCGGCACGATGTCCTTGATTTCGTAACGCAGAACCTTCACGCCCCAGGTCATGCTGGCTTCGTCCAGCGCCGCCACCACGGAAGTGTTGATGGTATCGCGTTCTTCCAGCAGCTTGTCCAGTTCGCGCTTGCCCACTTCGCTGCGCAGGGTCGTCTTGGCCAACTGCTCGATCGCCTGCTCGAAATTGGAGGTGCCGTAGGAAGCCTGCCGGGGGTCCGTCACCTGATAGTAGAGAATCCCGTCGATTTTGACCTGGGTGTTGTCGCGGGTGATGCAGACCTGCGGCTCCACATCGTAGGGAATTTCCTTCAGCGAATGGCGATAGGCCACCCGATCCAGCACGGGCAGCAGAAAACGCAAACCCGCCGTCAGGGTATCGTGGTAACGCCCCAGGCGCTCCACCACACAGGCCGATTGCTGCGGCACGATGCAAACGCATTTGAAGACGCCAATCAGCGCCACGACGATCAAAAAAATGACAAATTCGGAAAAACCCAACATGGCAACCCCTCCTTCCTGAAAAAAACAAGATACGCCCTCCCAGGCAGGAAAGCGCGCTTCTCAATTCATGCCTTCATTTCCTGCTGCGCTTGCGCCAGACACACAACCAGCGTGGAGCCTTCCTGCCGGACGATAAAGAGGCGCGCGCCCACGGCCACCGGCACGGCAGGCTCCAGCCGCGCGTTCCAGTCGCAGCCGCGATGGCGCACACGCAGATGATCGCCTGTGTCCGCCGCAGTGGCGGCAATCACCTCTTGTCCGGCCACATCCGTTCCAGAAACATCCTGTGTCGCCTCCGCTTTGCCGGCGCGCAGCCGTCGCCAGGCAACGCCGACGCCAATCAGGGCAGCCAGCGCAAAAAGACTGCCCTGCGCCGCGAACACCTCCGGCGCGAAAAAGGCCGCCGCCGCTGCCGCCAGAGCGCCCACGCCCGCGAAAAGCAGCGCCACCGTACCTGTCATCATTTCCACGGCAAGCAAAATGACCGCCAGAATCAGCCAGCTCCACATCATGCCTCCTCCTTTTCTGTTCCGGGCGGTGATGCCGCCCACGCCGCGAGGTATTCCCGCCAATGCGGTTTATCCAGCGCCGCGAGTTCGGCACGGATGAACGCCTCTTCCCTGGTCGCCGCCACCCGGTCGATTTCGCCGCGCATCAGGCGAAAACGGTTGAAAACGAGATAGGTATTGACCACGTCGGTTTCGCAGTAATCGCGGATGTCATCCGCCTTGCCCGCCTGCCAGGCTTCCCAGACCTTGCTCCCATCCATGCCCAGCTTGCCGGGAAAGCCCATGAGTTTGGCCAGCTCATCCAGCGGCGCATTGGCGCGCGGCTGGTAGAGCGCGAGCAAATCCATGAGATCCAGATGCCGGATGTGGTAGCGGCTGATGTAGTTGTTCCAGCGAAATTCGCGCGAATCCGCATAGCTGCCGTCGCCCAGATCCCAGTAGCGCGGCGCGACAAGGCCGTGCATCAGGCCACGATAGTGCAGCACCGGCAAATCAAAACCGCCGCCGTTCCAGGAAACAAGCTGTGGCGTGAATTTTTCGATGCCGTCAAAAAAACGCTGGATCAGTTCCGCTTCGGATAACGCGGGCGCGGCAAGTGACCAGACCCGGAATTTATTCCCCGCGCGCAGCACGCAGGAAATGGAAACCACACGTTGCAAATGCAACGGCAAAAAATCGTGTCCGGATTGCACACGCCGCTCACGGAAGGCGAGTTCGGCCACCTCGTCGTCGGCAAGCGCGGCCTCCAGCCCGTGCAGACGCCGCAAGCCCGGCACGTCAGGAATGGTTTCAATGTCGAAAACAAGCGTGGGAAAATGAGGGTGCATACAAAAATCCGGGAAAGGACAAGGGTACTACAACCACCCTGATCGGAGTGGCAACGAAACCTGTTCCACCGTTCCGCTTCTGGAGCATTTGATGTCTGCCGGGACAGTTCCGTTCGTTCCGAGGAAGGCTCCGGGTATTCAGGCAACGGTCTCAAGTCTCGCGGAACGCGGATATCTCCAAACCAAATGTGATGGCGTACATTTTCATCCTCCAGAAGCTGGAACTTTAACACATACGCAAAAGCATACCGGACGCAGGTGAAGCTGGGGGCAATGAACTTTGCGTTTCGCCTGGAACAAAAACTGCCGCTTTCAATTGCACCCAATCCCCCCTGACCATTTCCCGGCTGCGGAAAAAGACGGACAATGCCCATCTCTTTCGCCTTTTCAGTTCACCATGACCGCCTCCGCTCCCGATGCCAAAGCCGAGGAACTGCAACGCGCCTTTGACCATTTCAACCGGGTTTCCGCCGAACTTACCCACGCCTATGCGGCCTTGCAGCGCAAGGTGGATTCGCTCACGGAAGAACTGGCCGTCGCCAATGGCGAATTGCGCCGCCAGTATGAAGAAAAGGAACGTCTTTCCGAGCGGCTTTCCCGCTTGCTCAACGCCCTGCCCGCCGGAGTAGTGGTGCTGGACGGGCAGGCGCGCATCACGGAAGCCAATCCAACCGCGCGCGCCTGGCTGGGCACGGCACTGGAAGGGCAGCATTGGGGCAATGTGGCGCGACAACACCTGGAACCCACGATCACGGTCGGCGAATGGCAACTGGGCGAAAAGCGGGTCAGCCTCGCCGAAAGCCCCCTGGATTCCGCCGGCGGAAAACTTCTGCTGCTGCACGACGTTTCCGCCGCGCATCGGATGAAGACCGAACTGGAACGCAACCAGCGCCTGGCCGCCATGGGTGAAATGGCGGCCTCGCTCGCGCACCAGTTGCGCACCCCCCTCTCCACGGCCTTGCTCTACGCGGGCAATCTCGCCAACCCCGAACTTTCCGCCGACGCTCGCCGCCGCTTCGCCGACAAGGCCAGCACCCAGTTGCGGCGGCTGGAGCGGCTGATTCAGGATGTGCTCCTCTTCGCGCGCGGGGAAAGCATAGGGCGGGATGTCTTTCCCGTGGCCGATCTGCTCGCCGAAACGGCGCAGACCGTGGAATCGCTCGCCCGCGAGCGCGGCACGCGCGTCGAGATTGAAGACAGTTGCCCCGATACCGTGCTCGTCGGCGGACGCAAGGCGCTCTTCGGCGCGCTGGTCAGCCTCGTCGAAAACGCCTTGCAGGCCACCCCGCCGGGCAAGCGCGTCCTGCTCGCCGCCGAAGCGGGTACGGGGGAGATTCGGATGACGGTCGCCGATGAAGGTCCCGGTATTCCCCCCGACATGCAGTCACGCATCTTCGAGCCGTTTTTCACCACCAAACAGCAGGGCACAGGACTGGGGCTTTCCATCGCGCTGGGCGTTGCTCGCGCCCATAACGGCAGCCTGAGCGTCCATTCAGAACCCGGCGCGGGTGCGCGCCTCACGCTGGCGATTCCGGTGTCGTCGGAGACGGAAAGCCTCTGATGAACAGGGTCTGGAAATATTTCCCGCCGGGGCGCAATACCAGAAAAATCATCATCGCTTGCGTCGACGGAAGTGCTTGGTGTTTTAATGTTTCTCTTTTGATTCAATGAGTTGTGAAATCGTCATTGGCGCGGGCATGACGGCAAAACAGATATTCTTTAGAATGCGGACGACTGTATCATTTCAGCGCGACAGGGCAGCACAACGAGGGACAGCAAAGATGTTCTTGATCATTGGTTACATCATCATCCTGGGGTCGGCGGTCGGAACCTACGCGGTTCACGGCAGTCTTGCCGCCCTTTGGATGCCCATGGAATATGTCGCCATTGTTGGCCTGTTCCTGGGCTGCCTCATCGGCAGCAACGGCAGCACCGTCATGAAAAAAATCATTGCGGCCCTGCCTGGTCTCTTCAAGGGGTCGCGCTACACCCGCGCTTATTATCTGGACGTTCTGAGCCTGCTGTTCGAGATTCTTGCCAAGGTGCGCAAGGAAGGTCTGATGTCCATCGAAAACGACGTGGAAAACCCGGATTCCAGTCCGCTCTTCACCAAATATCCCACCGTGCTGGCGGATCACCACGTCATTGCCTTCATCACGGATTACCTGCGCATGATGGTGGGCGGCAACCTCAATACGCTGGAAATCGAAAGCCTGATGGAGCAGGAACTGGAAGCGCATCACCATGAAGCCGCTTTGCCGGGGCACCAGATGAACAAGGCGGGCGACGCGCTGCCCGCGTTCGGTATCGTGGTCGCGGTGATGGGGGTGGTGAATGTGATGGGGTCGGTGGGCGAGCCGCCGCCGGTGCTGGGCAAGATGATTGGCGGCGCGTTGGTCGGCACCTTCCTGGGGATTCTGCTTTCCTATGGTTTTGTGCAGCCGATTGCCTCACAACTGGAATTGAAGGCCAATGAGAGCGGACGTATCTACAGCGTGGTCAAGGCGGTGCTTCTGGCCTCCATGTCTGGCTACGCGCCGCAGGTTGCCATCGAATTCGGGCGCAAGAATCTGCCTTCCGATGCGCGTCCCAGCTTCCTTGAACTGGAAACAGAACTGAAAAACCGCAAGGGCTGACCCTCATGGCAGATGATACCCGTCCGATTGTCATCAAGCGCGTCAAGAAGGTTCAGGGCGGCGCGCATGGCGGCGCCTGGAAGCTCGCCTATGCCGACTTCGTGACGGCGATGATGGCTTTCTTCCTGCTCATGTGGCTACTCGGTTCCACGGCAAACGGTGATTTGCAGGGGATTGCCGATTTTTTCAAGAATCCGCTCAAGGTCGCCATGTCGGGCGGCTCCGGCGCGGGGGACGCTACCAGCATCCTGAAAGGCGGCGGCCAGGATCTCACCCGTTCCTCCGGGCAGGTGAAGCGTGGCAATTCCGTTTCGGAGCAGCGCAGGGATTACGAGCGGCGCGAGCGCGCTTCTTTGGAGCGCCTGCAACAGCGCATCCAGCAACTCATCAACGATTCGCCGCAGCTTTTGCAGTTCAAGAACCAGTTGTTGCTGGATATTACCTCGGAAGGTTTGCGCATCCAGATTGTGGATGAACTGAACCGTCCGATGTTCGACGTGGCCAGCGACCAGTTGAAGCCTTATACCCGCGAAATCCTGCGCCAGATTGCCCCGATTCTGGGAGATGTGCCCAATCGCCTGAGTCTGGCCGGACACACGGATGCCGCCCAGTACGCGAGCGGCGCCCAGGGCTTTTCCAACTGGGAGCTTTCCACCAATCGCGCCAACGCTTCGCGCCGGGAGCTGGTGGCAGGCGGGCTGGATGACCTGAAGGTATTGCGCGTGGTCGGGCTGGCTTCTTCGGTATTGTTCGATCCCAACGACCCTCTGAACCCAATCAACCGCCGCATCAGCATCGTGGTGCTCAACAAGCGCACGGAAATGGGAATTGTTGCGGAAGGCGTCGATGATCTTTATCTTGATGAGGATGAAGACAGCGCCAACAGCGGTACCACCATGCAGGAAGCCTTGATGCCCGCCACGGCGGGAAATTGAACGAACGCCTTGTGCCTTGTGCGCGATTGGACAGGAAAGAAGACAAATGACTCTGGAATCTCAAACGCCAAAACCGATGACGCTTTCCGAGCGTCTGGCCGCCATCCGCAAGAGCGGCAGCGCGCCCGCCTCCGGCACTGTGGTTGCGCGCGAATTCGAGCTTCGTCCCGCTGATTTTGAACGGGTGCGCAAGCTCATCTACGCGCGTGCCGGCATTTCGCTTTCGCCTTCCAAGCAGGATATGGTTTATTCGCGCCTCGCCCGCCGCCTGCGCGCGAAAGGCATGAAGAACTTTTCCGATTATCTGGATTTTCTGGAAAAAGGCCGTGACGCCGGGGAATGGGAATTGTTCGTCAATTCCCTCACCACGAATCTGACTTCGTTTTTCCGTGAGCCGCACCATTTTCCCATGCTGGCGGAGCACCTCAAAAAGATTGCGGCCAGACGCAAACAGATCAGCATCTGGTGTTGCGCGGCTTCCACTGGCGAGGAACCCTATTCCATTGCCATGACGGTGGCGGAGACTTTCGCCGCGGGCAGCGGCGTGCAGGTGAATTGCCTCTGTTCCGATCTGGATACGCAGGTGCTGGCGACGGCGGAAAAAGGCATTTATTCCGCGGATCGCGTCGCGCGCATTCCGGCGGCGCAACTGCAACGCCATTTCCAGAAAATGACGGATGGCAATTACAGCGCCAACGCCGAACTACGGCGCATGATGCGCTTTACCCGCATCAATCTGCTGGAAGCCAACTGGCCGGTGCGCGGGACACTGGACGTGATTTTCTGCCGCAATGTCATGATTTATTTCGACAAGCCCACCCAATACAAGATTCTTTCCCGCTTCGCGCCGCTGATGCAGCCGGATGGCCTGCTGTTCGCCGGGCACTCGGAAAACTTCCTCCACGCCGCCGATCTCTTCCGCTCGCTGGGCAAGACTGTATATGAACGTGTGGTGAAATCCTGATGATGACCCTCGGTAAACCCAGAAAAATCCGGGTGCTGGTGGTTGACGATTCAGGGTTCATGCGGCGTCGGCTCACGGAAATCATCAATGCCGGAGCGGATCAGGAGGTCGTGGGCGCGGCGCCGGATGCCGATACCGCCTGGCGCATGATTCAGGAACTGCGCCCGGATGTGTTGACGCTGGATGTCCAGATGCCCAGGGTTTCCGGCCTTGAATTTCTGGAACGCCTGATGCGTGAACATCCCATGCGGGTGCTGATGGTTTCTTCCTTCACCCGCGAAGGCTCGGAAGCAACGCTGAAGGCGCTGGAACTGGGAGCGGTGGATTTCATCGCCAAGCCGCGCGCCATTTCGCCGGAAAGTCTCGCCGAATACGCGCGCGAGATTGCGGAAAAAATCAGTGTCGCCGGACAGGCGCGGCTTTCCAATCTGCGCCGGACGCCGGTGACGGAAAGATCGCGTCCCCCACGCGCTCCGCTTGTGACGGCGCGCGCCGCGAAACCGGCGCTTGCCCGTGAGACGGGTTCCGCCGCACGTCCTGCACTGGGCGCTGCCGGCAAGCTGATTTTTCTGGGGTCGTCGACGGGCGGCACCGAGGCGGTCAAGCATTTTTTGTGTGAAATGCCGGAAGATTGCCCGCCCATTCTGATTGTGCAGCACATGCCGGAAACCTTTACCCCTTCGTTTGCGGCGCACCTGAACAGCCTGTCCCGGCCACAGGTACTGGAAGCCCGTGGGGGAGAAATCGTGCGCCCAGGGACGGTGTATATCGCGCCGGGGCATTCGCACCTGATCGTGCGCCGGGAAGGGGGCGAACTGGTGACGGAATTGACCCACACGCCGCCGATCAATTATTCCCGTCCGTCGGTGGATGTGCTCTTCGAGTCCGCGGCCGAGCAGGCGGGGAATCGTGCCGTGGGGGTCATCCTGACCGGCATGGGGCGGGATGGCGCGCAGGGGATGCTGAAAATGCGCAAGGCCGGGGCGCGAACCTTTGGTCAGGATGAAGCCAGTTGCGTGGTTTACGGAATGCCGCGTGAAGCCTTCCTCGCCGGCGCGGTGGAAGAGGTGGTCAGTCTGGATCAGATGGCGGAACGTGTGCTTTCTGTCGTCGGCATGTTGCCGGTTTGACCTGGTGCGCGGCAAGCCCCGCCCTTCATGGCGGGACGGGATGTCGTAGGGGCGGATGGCAATCCGCCCGCATCCGGCAGGGCGATTGCCATCGCCCCCTGCGTGCGGTGAGCGATGCCCAAATTGCGCTGTGGTATTGCTTTCGCTGGCAGATCGAATCCTTCTTCAAACCCGCCAGACAAGCCCGGGACTTTCGCTCAGAACCGGTAATTCACCCTGAAACTCCCCGTTATCCCCTCGCGTCTGCCGGTATAACCCTGTACGCCGAACTCCAGCGTCAGGGGTTTTTCCGCTGTGGGATTCAGCGTAAAACCTGCTTCCAGCATTCCTGTATTGCCTTTCAACTTCGGCGTATCGAGCCGGTAGCCGTGGATGCTCGCCTTCGCCTTGCCGTCGTATTCCCGTTCCCAGGCCGCGCCCAGGTAGAGGTTTCCGTTTTGGCTTACGCGCTGGCTCCATCTTGCGCCCAGGCGGGTGCGTTGCGAATCGACGGCCTGGAATTTCACGGGTTCGCCGGTGGTGAGGCGCACCGT
>JAISWQ010000162.1 GCA_031271025.1 Zoogloeaceae bacterium
GCCCGCCGTATGCTCTGCCTGAATCCGCCCGGAAGCCTCCCAGCGCCGAAGCGTCGTGATCGACACTCCCAGCGCCTTCGCCGCCTCGCCTATGCTTAATATCCTCTCCATTTTGGAGAGATTAGCATATGTTTACATAGATTTCAAGAAAACTGTTCAAGCCCTTCACCGGAGAGCGCCTTGTAGAGCGTATCCCGGCCAAGTCCCATCTCGCGCGCCAGCGCCGACATGCCGCGCGCGCGGGCGATGTCGCGGACAGATTCCATCAGATCGGCAAACAGTTCAGCGTTCATTGCGTAGTTCCTCCTGCATCAAGTCCGCCAGCATGACAAGCTGGGCGGATGTCAAATTTTCCTGCCGGTTCGCCGTTTGGCATCAGTTCGTATTTGAAGGCTTGTAGACATTTCATGACATACATTATACCGGCGCGGCACATTGAACCGCAGCAAACGCCACATTGACCGCCCAGAGGACGCCTATGGCGTCCGCGCTATCCTTCCCCGCCCTGAAGGGCGAGACTTGCCGCGCACCAAGTCATTGAAGTGACATTTTGCGCGTAAAAAACACGTGGAATGTTGTGCTGTTCTGTCATTTTTCCCTGCAAGTGTTTGTTTTTCGGCGTTTCGACAGACAAACTTCCCGATGGGCGGTTCTGGCACAGAGTTTGCTTTGTCTTGCCAGCGAATTTTCAGCAGGAAATCAGCGACAGGCATTCATGCGAAGTCGCTCAAAACAAACCTGGAAGGGGTTTGCAGCTCCTTCCAGGTTGCTACGAGTCGAAACCCCGGCCTTCGCCGGGGTTTCCAAACTGGAGTTTTACAATGAAGAAGTTCCAAGGTTTTACCCTGATCGAACTGATGATCGTCGTGGCGATCATCGGCATTCTGGCGGCCATTGCATTACCGGTCTATCAGGACTACGCCAGGCGCACACATGTGAGTGAAGGTCTGACGCTGGCTGCGGGCGCCAAATCCGCCGCTACGGAATTCTATTCGGCCCAGACGCGTTGGCCTTCCAACAATTTCACGGCGGGCATCGCTTCGTCGACAAGCATCGTGGGGAACGCAGTGAAGCGTGTCGTGTTCTCTCGTACTGGCGACACAATCGGCAGTATCGGCGTCATCACGATCGTCTACAACACAAAGGTGAAGGACAATGAAACCCTGATCATGAAAGGGAAAGGCAGCACAGAGGCAGGCTCTATCCGCTGGGGTTGCGGTAATGCAAACAGGGATATCGACAACGCCGTCCCCACCGCAGCGACAGCTGGCACCCTGGCCGCAGGCGACCAGAAATGGATTGTTCCGGCGCGTTGCCGCGGCTGATTCGGCTTTGGCCTGATGTTGGAGCCTTTTGCAAAAATCAAAAGAAAAGCCACCTGAAAACAGGTGGCCTTGGCGCCCCGGGACTTCCGCAATCGCGGAAAATCCGCTCAACGCTTGGAGAATTGCTTGCGGCGACGCGCCTTGTGCAAACCTACCTTCTTCCGTTCCACCTCGCGGGCGTCACGGGTAACGAAACCGGCACCGGAAAGGGCAGGTTTCAGGGTCGCGTCATATTCGATCAGGGCGCGCGTAATGCCGTGGCGCACCGCGCCAGCCTGCCCGGATTCACCGCCACCGATCACATTCACCTTGATATCGAAGCCTTCCGCCTGATTGACAAACTCCAGTGGCTGACGGACAACCATGCGTCCAGTCTCGCGGGAAAAGAACACATCCAGCGGCTTGCCGTTCACTTCAATCCTGCCGGAACCGCGTTTCATGAACACGCGCGCGACTGCGCTTTTGCGCCGTCCCGTGCCGTAGTAATAGTTTTCAGCCATTTTCACAATATCCTTTGAAGGTCCAGCGTCTTGGGTTGCTGGGCGGTGTGCGGGTGCTGCGCGCCCGCGTAGCACTTCAGTTTTTTCAGCATGGCATAACCAAGAGGGCCTTTGGGCAACATCCCTTTTACGGCTTTTTCGAGCGCGCGACCGGGAAAACGCTGTTGCATCTTCTTGAAGGTGGTCTCGGTAACGCCGCCGGGATAGCCAGAGTGACGATAGTATTTCTTGTCATCGGCCTTGTTGCCGGTCACGAGAAGTTTCTCGACATTGGTGACCACGATAAAATCACCCGTATCGACGTGTGGCGTGTAAATGGCCTTGTGTTTGCCGCGCAGGCGACGGGCGATTTCGCTGGCAAGCCGACCAAGCACTTTATCCGTGGCGTCGACCACGAACCACTCATGCACGACTTCATGTGGTTTGGCGGAAAATGTCTTCATTGTCGGCGTTCCTTTGCCCACGAAATTCAAAGAGGCGGGATTCTACGGATGGGTTCTTTTTCTGTCAATAGGCATGCAAGGCAGGAATGCAACAGGGCGATCGCGCCATCTCCCCCCATCCCCGCGCCCACATGCACGCTACGGAAAGCTTCAACGTGGTATTGCGCGTCGCTGTCATCTTGCTGTCACAAATCCGCCTCAGAATGCGCGGCGGAACTTTCCATCCGCGCCGATTCACGATCATGCCCATATCCGTTTCCGCCGAACACCGCCGCTTCATGTCAAACGCGCTGGCCGACCGTCTGTTCGGGCTGCTGGCGCGCGGCGCGGCGCTGCTGACGCTGGCCTCGCTCGCGGGGATCATGCTTTCTCTCGTCATCGGCGCGTGGCCGGCCATCCGCGCCTTCGGCCCCGGCTTTCTCGTCCATAACGCCTGGGACCCGGTGCGGGAGGATTTCGGCGGACTAGTGATGATTTACGGCACGCTGATGACCTCGGCCATCGCGCTCCTGATCGCCACGCCGGTCAGTTTCGGCATCGCGCTGTTTCTCACCGAACTGGCTCCGGCATGGTTGAAGCGGCCGCTGGGGACGGCCATCGAATTGCTGGCCGCGGTGCCTTCCATCGTCTATGGCATGTGGGGGCTGATGGTCTTCGGCCCGGTGCTGGCGCGTTACGTGCAGCAACCCATGCAGTCCTGGCTGGGCGACACGCCCATGCTCGGCGCGCTGGTTTCCGGGCCGCCGGTGGGGATTGGCATCCTGTCGGCGGGCATCATCCTCTCCATCATGATCATTCCCTTCATCGCCTCGGTGATGCGCGATGTCTTCGAGGTCACGCCGCTGCTCCTGAAAGAATCCGCCTACGGCCTGGGGGCGACCACCTGGGAAGTCGTCTGGCGCGTCGTGCTGCCCTATACCAAGACGGGCGTGCTGGGCGGCATCATGCTCGGACTGGGGCGCGCGCTGGGCGAGACGATGGCGGTGACCTTCGTCATCGGCAACATGAACCAGCTGGATTCACTCTCGCTGTTCGAGGCGGCCAACAGCATCACCTCCGCGCTTGCCAACGAATTCGCCGAAGCCGCGCCCGGCCTGCACCAGGCGGCGCTGATTTATCTGGGTCTGGTGCTTTTCCTGATTACCTTCGCGGTGCTGGTGTGCTCCCGCCTCCTGCTCCTGCGTCTGCAACGGAACGAAGGGAGCGGCACATGAGAAACGAGGCCGCGCGCCGGGCGCGTTTCCTCCGCCGCAAGTGGATCAATCGGGTGGCGCTGACGCTTGCCTTCGCCGCGATGCTCTTCGGCACATTCTGGCTGGCGTGGATTCTGTGGGAAACCCTGCGGCTTGGTTTCGAGAGCCTTTCCCCGGCGCTCATCACGGAAAACACGCCGCCGCCCAACGAGCCGCCGGGCGTGGGCGGACTGGCGAACGCGATCTGGGGATCGCTCGTCATGGTGGGACTGGCGACATTCATCGGCGCTCCGGTCGGCATCCTCTCCGGCATCTATCTCGCGGAATACGCGTCGCGCGGCGGGCTGGCCATGACGATCCGCTTCGTCAACGATCTGTTGCTCTCGGCGCCTTCCATCATCATCGGCCTCTTCGTCTATGCGGTGATGGTCGTACATATGCGGCAGTTTTCCGGCTGGGCGGGCGCGGTGGCGCTTGCGCTCATCGTCATTCCCGTCGTCGTCCGCACGACGGAGAACATGCTGGCGCTGATCCCGGCGGGGCTGCGCGAGGCGGCCTACGCGCTGGGTGCGCCGAAGTGGAAGGTGATTATCCATGTCACCCTGAACGCGGCGCGCGCCGGCGTGCTCACCGGCGTGCTGCTGGCCGTGGCGCGCATCTGCGGCGAAACCGCGCCGCTGCTCTTTACCGCCCTGAACAACCAGTTCTGGACAACCGGCCTCTCCGGCCCGACCGCGAACCTGCCGGTCACGATCCTGCAATTCGCCATGAGTCCCTACGAGAGCTGGCAACAACTGGCCTGGGGCGGCGTCTTCCTGATTACCCTGATCGTCCTCGGACTCAACATACTGGCGCGCATCCTCTCGCGCAACACTTCATCATGACCCAACCTACGCTGCCCGAACCGGATATTGCCGCGCTCCCGATCAAGCTCTCCATCCAGGACCTGAGCTTCTACTACGGCAAATACCGGGCGCTCAACCATATCAGCCTCGACATTCCCGCCAACCACGTGACGGCCTTCATCGGCCCTTCCGGCTGCGGAAAGTCTACGCTGCTGCGCACGTTCAACCGGATGTTCGAGCTTTACCCGGAGCAGCGCGCCGAGGGTCAGATTCTGCTCGACGGCGAGGATCTGCTGGCGTCCCGGCAGGACGTGGCGCTGATCCGCGCCCGCGTCGGCATGGTGTTCCAGAAACCCACGCCCTTCCCCATGTCGATTTTCGACAACATCGCTTTTGGCGTAACGCTGTTCGAGCAACTCTCCCGCATCGACATGGAAGAGCGTGTGGAATGGGCGCTGAAAAAAGCCGCGCTCTGGGACGAGGTGAAAGACAAACTGCCGCAAAGCGGCGCAAGCCTCTCCGGCGGGCAGCAGCAACGCCTGTGCATCGCGCGCTGCATCGCCATCCGCCCCGAAATCCTGCTGCTCGACGAACCCTGTTCCGCGCTCGATCCCATCTCCACGGGGCGCATCGAGGAATTGATCGCGGAGCTGAAAAAAGATTACACCGTCATCATCGTCACCCACAACATGCAGCAGGCGGCGCGGGTGAGCGACCACACTGCTTATATGTATCTGGGCGATCTCGTCGAATTCGGCGACACCGAGCAAATGTTCTTCAAACCACGCCGCCGGGAAACCGAGGACTACATCACAGGCCGTTTCGGCTGAGGACGCGCCATGAGCGAAAAACACCTTTCCTCCCAATTCGACAGCGATCTCACCGCTGTTTCCACAAAGCTGATGGAGATGGGCGGTCTGATCGAAACCCAGATCCAGAACGCCATCCAAGCGTTGACGCAATTCTCCGTGCCACTGGCCGAAGAAGTCATCCAGACCGAAGACCGGGTGGACATGATGGAAGTCGCCATCGACCACGCCTTGACTTCCATCATCGCGCGGCGGCAGCCCGCCGCCCGCGACCTGCGCCTGCTGCTGTCCATCTCCAAGATCACCACCAATCTGGAGCGCGCGGGCGACGAAGCCAACAAGATCGCAAAGCGCGTCAAATCCATCGTCGAAGGCGGCGAGGCGCGCATGATGCCCATCAGCGACCTGCGCCTGGCTTCCAGCATGGCCATAACCCTCATCCGCCGCGCGCTGGACGCCTTCGCGCGGCTCGATCTGGAGGCCGCCGTCTCCATCCTCAAGGAAGACGACCTCATCGACCAGGAATTCAAGGGTTTTACCCGCAAGCTCATCACCTACATGATGGAAGACCCACGCACCATCAGCGACAGCCTGAACCTGCTCTTCCTGGCCAAGGCCATCGAACGCATCGGCGACCATGCCAAGAATATCGCCGAGTTCATCATCTACATCGTCAAGGGCACCGACGTGCGGCACAGCTCGCTCACGCACATCGAATCCGTCATCCACTGAAACACGACGCCCATGTCTCTCAAACCCAGCGTCCTGATCGTCGAAGACCAGCCCGACATTGCCGAACTGATCTTCATCAACCTGCGCCATGCCGGCTTCGAGGCCACGATTGCCGCCGACGGCTCCGCTGCCCAGCGCGCGCTGGATGCCGCCACGCCCGACCTCGTCCTGCTCGACTGGATGCTCCCCGGCCCGCAAAACGGGCTGGAACTCGCGCGCAAATGGCGTGCCGTGCCGCACACGCGGGATATGCCGATCATCATGCTCACCGCCAAAAGCGAAGAAGCCGCCAAGATTGCCGGACTCGACAGCGGCGTGGACGATTACATCACCAAGCCCTTCTCTCCCCGCGAACTCATCGCCCGCATCCATGCTGTCCTGCGCCGCCGCGCCCCCGGCCGGCTCGACAGTGAAATCACCGTCGGCGCGCTCACGCTCGACGTGGAACAGCTTTGTGTCCGCTACCGTGGCGAAGAACGCAAACTCGGCCCCGCCGAAATCCGCCTTCTGCACCACCTGATGCGGCACCCGGAACGCATCTACAGCCGTGTCCAGCTTCTCGACGAAGTCTGGGGGCGGCAAGTCTTCATCGAAGAACGCACCATCGACGTCCACATCAAGCGCCTGCGCGAAGCCCTGCAAGACGCGGGCAGCATGATCGAAACCGTGCGCGGCGCGGGATACCGCCTGACGGCCAAACCCCGCGAACACGGCTGACCCCGACACATGCCCGGCCTGCTTGCCCGCCTGATTCGCCTGCTCCTTCTCATGGGCGCGGGCGCGGCTATCGCCTGCCTGTTCGAGCGCGGCATCTTCGGCATTGCTTTCGGCATCGCCCTGGGCGGTTGCCTCTGGCTGGTCTGGGATACCTTGCGTCTCCTCCGTTTCCTGGACTGGCTGCGCCGCCTGCACGAAGACCCGGACACTTCTCCGCCCCGCCTGCCCGCGATGTGGCGCGACCTCGCCCTGCGCATCTCCCGCCTGCTGCGCCAGCAAACCCGCCTGACGCGCAAGAGTAAAAACCGCCTCGGCAATCTCCAGGCCGGTTTGCAAACCGCGCCCGACGGCATCATCATCCTCGACCGCGCGGCGCGCATCGAATGGTGCAACCAGATGGCCTGCCGCCATTTCGGGCTGAACGCCCAGCGCGACATCGCCCAATCCGTCACCCACCTGCTGCGTGATCCCGCCTTCGTCGCCCATCTCGCCGCGCGTGACTTCAACCACGCCGTCACGCTCACCGCCGCCGCCAGTTCCTCCCAGCTCCTGTCCGTGCGGCTCTGTCCCTACGGCCAGGGACGGCTGCTCCTGATCTCGCAGGACATCACCCTCTTCGAGCAAGCCGAAACCAGGCGGCGCGATTTCGTCGCCAACATTTCCCACGAAATCCGCACCCCGCTCACCGTGCTGGCGGGTTTCGTCGAAACCCTGCAAACGCTGCCGCTCACCGAGGACGAACGCCAGGAATACCTGGAGCGCATGGCGCGGCAAGCCGGGCACATGCGCCGCCTGGTCGACGACCTGCTCACCCTCTCCCACCTAGAAGACAGCCCGCCCCCCGGCCTGGAAACATGGACGCCCG
This sequence comes from Zoogloeaceae bacterium, assembly GCA_031271025.1. Classification (GTDB taxonomy): domain Bacteria; phylum Pseudomonadota; class Gammaproteobacteria; order Burkholderiales; family Rhodocyclaceae; genus Azovibrio. The sequence continues at coordinate 7,430 of JAISWQ010000162.1, forward strand.
TTGCCGCCCTGCTCTCGCAAATCGAAGCCGACGCCCGCGCCCTGTCCGCCCTCACCACCGGAGAAAACGCGCCGCACCGCCTCAGCTTCCCCGACGCGGACGCGCTATCACAGGCCGGAGAGATCGCGGGCGCGGCGGCGGAACTCTTCAGCGCGCTCTTCAACCTCGTCAACAACGCCATCCGCTACACCCCGCCCGGCGGCGAGATCGACATCCACTGGACACCGCTCCCTGATGGCGGCGCCCGTTTTTCCGTGCGCGACAGCGGCCCCGGCATCGCCCCCGAACACATCCCGCGGCTCACCGAGCGTTTCTACCGCGTCGACTCCGCCCGCTCCCGCGCCACCGGCGGCACCGGGCTGGGGCTGTCCATCGTCAAACATGTCCTGCGACGCCACAACGCCACGCTCACCATCGACAGCGATCTGGGACAAGGCGCTTACTTTGCGGTGACATTCCTGGCGGACAAGCTGCGGGCAGTGCGAACAGAAACGCAGCCCTCTGCCGAATCCCCGTCATGAAGCACAGCATGTTCAGATGACGATGACAGGGCGCGCGCCCTCTTTCAGGCAGTCGTTTCCCGCAGCCAGCGTGCCGTTCGCGCGATGGCTTCGTCCAGTCCGATGCGAACCTCCAGCCCCAATTCCGAACGGGCGCGTTCCAGATCGGGCACATAGCGCGGCGGCAGGGCTGTTCCCGCAGGTTGCGCAATTTCAATGGAACTGGCAGGCGCCAGCGCATCCCGAATGCGTCGCGCAAGTGCCGCAATATCGACCGCTTCATCAGAACCCACGTTGTAGGGACGCAGAGATTGGCCCCGTATGAGCAGGGTCAGCAACCAGACCACCAAATCCGCCATGTAAAGGTAACTGCGCACCGTGCGTCCATCGCCCTTTATGCGCAAAACTCTCTCTGATAGCGCGTCGCGCAGGAGATTCCCCGCCGCAAAATGCGCGTTCAGGGGCAGATGCGGACCAATGAAGGCAAAACAGCGGGCGATCACACAGGTCATTTCCGGACACGCCGCCGCGGTAATCGCGCAAGCCAGCTCCGCCGCGCGTTTGCCTTCGCTGTAGACGGATTCGGACGTCGCAGGATCGGGCGCGCAACAGGTGGTTTCGGGAATGCACGTCATCTCCGGCGGTTGCGCTCCGTAAACCGCGCCGGAACTGACGAAGAGAAAACGCGCAGCCTGCGCGGCGCGGGCAAACGCCAGCACATGGCGCGTGCCGTCGACCAGTACGGAAAACACTTCTGCCGGCGGCTGTGGTGCGGCGGAAGCTGCCGCCGCATGAATCACATGGCTGAAACGGCCTTCCGGGAAGCGAAAATCGCGCACATCGCCCTGCACAAAGGCAAACGCCGGATGGGCGGCCAGATGAGGAAAACGACGGGAGAATCTTTCCACATCACGGCTCAGGAGACTGACGGAAAAGCGCAGATTCAGACGTTTCCGCACAAACGCCAGGGTTTCCAGGAGCCAGATGCCAAAAAAACCGGTACCGCCGGTGATGAAGAAACGCGCGTCCGCCACTTCTTGCCAGAGTGTTTCGCCATGCCGCAGGATGTACTCAAGATCATCGGGCGGCAAAGAGGGAGAAGGGGAAAAAACCATCGGCAGATTATAGACAATCTATAGACAATCCAGTCCGTTTCACGCGGATTCAAGCACCTGTTCAGACCCTCCTCGAAAAAGGAGGGCAATCCAAAGTATGCGTTTCGTCCGGCATTCCCGGATTCCTCCATGTCGACAGCAAAAATGACCTATCCGACCAGCCGCCCGGGACGCTTCGAGCAGGTGCCCACCCCCAGGCATGGCTCATGGCTCAACCTGGTCGAGACCGCTTTCTCCAGAATGGCGCGTACCTTCCTGCGCCATATCCGCATCAATTCCCTGGACGAGTTGCGCTCGCGCATCCTTCAGGGGATCGACGAAAACAAAAATGAACGCTCAACCCGTTCGCTTTCAATGGAAAAATTTTGACTTCCAAATGACTGAATAAGAAATGATTCAATGGAACGATGTACCAGCAGGCTCTTATGGCAAGGTATTGAGATAGGCCGCAACCGCCTTGATCTGATCCAGTTTCAAGGGCACCACGGCGTTGAACATCAGGGGATCCACCCGTTCCCCGGAGCGCGACTTGTAGCGTTTCAGGGACAGTTCCAGATAATCGGTATGCTGCCCTGCCAGACGGGGAATCACCTCGTTGCCGCGCGCGTAATTGCCGTGGCAGCGACTGCAAAATTGCGTGTAAACCTGCTTACCCTTGCCGACAAGGGCGACGTCCTGTTTGCCGGGTGTAACCTGTTGTGCTGCGTAAAAGAGCGCAATCTGCACCTTCTGCTCTTCGGAAAGCACCTTGATCAGTCCTTCCATGAACTCATCCTTGCGCTGACCATTGCCAAATTTTCGCGTTTGTACCAAAACGTAATCAGGGTTCTGTCCGGCCAGATTTGGCACGTCCGTGAGACTGCTGATGCCGTTGTTCCCATGGCAATTGATGCAAAAAAATGAAGCTTTTTTCCCACCTTCAATCGCTGCCTGATGCGCGGCAGGATTTCTCGTCAGGGCGCGAATTCGCGCGTCTTCCGCACGCACGACGGCGCTTGCACCTACCAGATACAGGGCAATTAGCCCTCCTCCCAATACATGACGCCAGTTCGATTTCATGCTGCGTTCTCCTTCGGTTTTGTCGACCGGGATTCTATGCCCGGAGAAAGTGTTTCCGATAATACTTCAATTCTTCTATGGATTCGTAAACGTCTGCCAATGCAACATGCGGCGTCCGTTTCTGGAACCCCTTGTAAACCTCCGGCTGCCAGCGTTTGCACAATTCTTTCAGGGTACTGACATCCAGATTGCGATAATGGAACCAGGTTTCCAGATTGGGCATGTAGCGCCTCATGAAACGGCGATCCTGACTGATGGTATTGCCACACATGGGGGATGCGCCCTGCGCCACATGTTCCCGGAGGAAAGCCAGCGCCTCCGCTTCCACTTCCGCCTCGTTTTTCGTGGCGGCGCGCACGCGCTCCACCAGACCGGAGCGACCGTGGGTCTTCTTGTTCCAGTCGTCCATTGCGTCGAGAAGCGCTTCCTCCTGATGCACCACCCAGACTGGCGCTTCCGCCACCGTATCGAGATCGGAATCCGTCACCACCATTGCGAGTTCGATGATGCGTTCCCGTTCTGGATCCAAGCCTGTCATTTCCATGTCCAGCCAAACCAGATTCGCCGCGTATTCTGCCATATATAATTGCCAGGTTCCCAAAAGTCGCTATTCTGACACATTCAATGCCCATGAACGAGAACCTTTCCTTGCCCATCTCACTTTCCGCTTCCGGTCTTTTTACGACGATAACCCTCGCCTTCCTGTTTCTTTCCCTGTTTTTACGCCTGTGGCTGGCGGTGCGGCAGATCCGCTTTGTCACGGCGCGGCGGACAGCGGTGCCCGCTGATTTCGCGGATCGCATCACCCTGGAAGCCCATCGGAAGGGTGCCGACTACACACTTGCCAAAACCCGGCTGGGTCTCTTTGGCCTTCTCCTGGAGAGCTTGCTCTTTCTTGTCTTTACCTGGGGCGGCGGACTTTCTGCCCTGCACGATTTCTGGGCAGCGCGGCTGGCTGGCGTGGCTTATGGCGTCGCGCTCATTGCCAGCATGATCCTTCTTTCCGCACTGGCCGATCTGCCTTTTTCGCTCTACCAGCAATTCCGGCTGGAAGCGCGCTTTGGCTTCAACCGCATGACCCTGCGCATCTTTCTTGTCGACAGCCTCAAGCAAATTTTCATCTCTGCTCTGCTGGGCTTGCCCCTGCTGGCCGCCGCGCTCTGGCTGATGCAGGAAATGGGGGAACACTGGTGGCTTTACGTCTGGCTGCTCTGGGTGGGATTCAACCTTTTGATCCTGTTCATTTATCCGCTCTGGATTGCGCCTTTTTTCAACCGTTTTTCGCCCCTCCCGGACGGCGATGTCAAAGATCGGGTCAAGGCGCTGCTCGCACGCGGCAGCTTTGGCGACCGGCAACTCTATGTGATGGATGGCTCCCGCCGCTCCAGCCACGGCAATGCCTATTTCACCGGGTTCGGCAAGGCGCGGCGCATTGTGTTTTTTGACACCCTTCTGGAAAAACTCAGCCCGCCGCAGGTGGAAGCGGTACTCGCGCACGAACTGGGACATTTCCATCATCGCCACATCGTCCAGCGCATTGCCATTCTCTTTTTGTTTTCACTCTTTTTTTTCGCGGCACTGGGCTTGCTTTCCAGCACCTCCTGGTTTTTTTCCGGGTTGGGCGTGCGCGCCGAAAACATGGCGCTGGCGCTTACCCTGTTCGCGCTGATCCTGCCCTGGTTTACCTTTCCGCTCACACCGATTTTCAGCGCCTGGTCACGACGACACGAGTTTGCCGCGGATGCCTACGCCGCCCGCATGGCGAACGCCGACGATCTTGTCTCCGCGTTGGTGTTGCTCTACAAGGACAACGCCGCAACGCTGACGCCCGATCCGCTGCACGCGCTTTTCTATGATTCGCACCCTGCCGCCAGCGAGCGGGTGGCGCGTCTGCGCGCCTTGGCGGCCGCCTGAAGATGCATGCCTCCCCGCTTCTCGAGGCGCTCGTCGTTGCCGCGCATGGACGGCAATACCGGGTTGAACTGGAAAACGGCGACAATCTCCTCTGCTTTCCGCGCGGCAAAAAAAGCGAGATTGCCTGTGGGGATCATGTACGTGTCCGGCGCGGTTCAGAAACGCAGGGCGTGATAGAAACCCTGCTGCCGCGCGCCTCACTGCTCTATCGCTCCAACGCTTTTCGGCAAAAGTTGATCGCGGCCAATGTCGACCAGATCGTTTTTGTCATCGCCACCGAACCGGCATTTTCCGAAGACCTCATCGAACGCTGCCTGATCGCGGCGGCAAGCCAGCACATCGCGCCCCTGCTCGTATTGAACAAATGTGACCTGAGCGGCAGGCTCCCGGCGGCACGCGCGGCGCTCGCGGGCTTTCTGGCGCGTGACGTTCCGGTGCTGGAGCTTTCCGCGCGCAACGACGCCGCCGCCCTCCTCCCGCATCTTTCCGGAAAAACCAGCGTGCTGGTGGGTCAATCGGGCATGGGCAAATCCACCCTGGTCAATGCCCTTGTGCCGGAAGCCGCCGCTGCCACCCGCGAAATCTCGGCGGCGCTGGATTCCGGCAAGCACACCACCACCCATGCCACCCTGTACCGTCTGGACGCACAAAGCCGGCTGATGGATTCTCCCGGCCTGCAAGCCTTTGGTCTTGCGCACTTGAGCCGGGAAGAACTCACCGCCGCTTTTCCGGAATTTGCGCCCTGGCTGGGCGAATGCCGCTTCCGTGATTGTCGTCACGCAAGCGACGCCGGTTGTGCCCTGGTCGCCGCTGCCGCCCGTGGCGATTTTGCGCCGGAGCGCCTCGCGCTTTTCCAGATGCTGGCAGCAGAAGCCCGCGTTTGACTTCCCTCACCCCTTGCGGGTAGTTTTGTCCTCCTCCATATTTTCAGAACCCGGCCATGAAGCAAGCTGGCATCAAACAAAAAGGCGAGGCGAAAACCGCCCGCATTCCAATCAGGATCATCCCGGTCGACACACCACTGGCCAAACCCGCCTGGATTCGCGTCAAGGCAGGAAACAGCGGCAGCGCGTTTGGCGAGATGAAGCGCCTTCTGCGCGAACAGGCGTTGCACACGGTCTGCGAGGAAGCGGCCTGTCCCAATGCAGGCGAATGTTTTGGCCGCGGCACGGCGAGTTTCATGATCCTGGGCGACCTGTGCACCCGGCGCTGTCCCTTCTGCGATGTGGGACACGGCACACCGCTGCCGCCCGACCCGGACGAACCCGCCCGCCTTGCCGAAGCCGTCGCGCGGCTGGCGTTGCGTTATGTCGTCATTACCAGCGTAGACCGCGACGACCTGCGTGATGGCGGCGCGGCGCATTTTGCGGCGGTAGTGCACGCCATTCAGGCACAAAGCGCCAACACCCGCGTCGAGATTCTGACTCCTGATTTTCGCGGACGCGAATCGCTTGCGCTGGCGGCACTGGGCGCGTCACTTCCGAACGTGTTCAACCACAATCTGGAAACCGTGCCCCGGCTTTATCGCGCCGCGCGTCCGGGGGCGGATTACCTGGGATCGCTCCAGCTTCTTGCCGCCTTCAAGGCGCGCTACCCTGACATTCTCACCAAATCCGGACTGATGGTGGGTCTGGGCGAGAACGACGACGAAATCCTCGCCGTAATGCGCGACCTGCGCGCGCACGGCGTGGATCTGCTCACCATCGGCCAATACCTTGCCCCTTCCAGACATCATCTGCCGGTAACACGCTACGTGCTGCCCGAAACCTTCGCCCAGTTTGAAGCTGCCGCACGTAACATGGGATTTTCCGGCGCGGCCTGCGCGCCGCTGGTGCGCTCCAGCTACTGGGCGGACAAGCTGGCAGAGTAAAGAGCTATCCGGTTTAGGGGATGACCAGGAGAGGTCTGGCTCTATCCCGTATGCGCACTTCCAAAAACTGTTTTGTATTTTCCGCGTACCAGCAAAAATCAGTGGCAGTTTTTGAATGATGCAAGCGAGAAAATATCCAGCATCACACGATTTCCGACAAGCCGCTTTTCCGGGCCATCTTCGTCCGCTGTCGCCACTGGCTCAAGGCGCAGCAACAAACACCGCACGGCACTCGAAGTCACAGGATCACTGAGGTGGCTCAAAGCCCGGCAGCCACCCATCCCTGCCAGCCGGCGGGAATTTTTTGGACGATTTCCTCGGCGCGTCGCTTTCCCTCCGGCGTTGTGAATTCCGCGAAGAGGCAGGCTCCAGAGCCAGTCATGCGGCAGCGGCTGGGCTGGGGGGCGGGGCGGGTTTGCGTGCGTAGCCAGTCCAGAGCTTCGGCAACTTCTGGATAAAGGCGGCAGGCAACGGGTTCCAGATCGTTGTGTCCGGCAAAATCGGGTGTCCACTCGACACGGCGCATCAGGGGCGTATCGCGGCATAAATCTGGCGCGGAAAAAATGGCGGCAGTGGGAACGGAAACCGGCGGTTTCAGGATCAAATAACTGGCGGGAGGCAAAACGACCGGAGTAAGTTCTTCCCCCACACCTTCGGCAAAAGCGTTTTGTCCCGCGACAAAGACAGGGACATCCGCGCCCAGCGCCAGCCCCAACACTTGCAGACGCGGACGGGAAAATCCCAGTTGCCAGAGCCGGTTGAGCGCCAGGAGCGTGGTGGCGGCATCCGAACTGCCGCCGCCCAGACCGCCGCCCGTGGGAATGCGCTTGCGGACATGGATCGTAACCCCCTGCCGCGTACCGCTTTCGGCCTGCAACAGACGGGCGGCGCGCACGGTGAGATCGGCTTCCGGCGGCACGCCGGGAAGGGGGGTGGCGAGGACGATTGCGCTATCCGCGCGCGGGGCGAAGCGCAGGGTGTCGCCAAAATCCAGCAGCCGGAACAGGGTTTGCAGCAGATGGTAGCCATTGGCGCGGCGGCCAACGACATGTAAAAACAGGTTGAGTTTGGCAGGCGCAGGCCAGTCGCGCTGCCAGTCCTGGGGGGCGAAATTCATGAATTACGGCTGTATTTCGCGGGATTCGATGACAAGGCGCAATTTCAGGCGGTTGTCCAGGCTGGCCTCCAGACGCGCGGGCAGATGTTGTTGCGCGTCGCTGTAGGCATAGGTCAACAACCAGCCAGAGGTGCGGGCACGCCAGGGACGATTCTGCGCGTCGCGTTCCACCAGCGCGCCTGCGCCGGGACGGGCTTCGATCCAGTTCAGCAGATCCTCGAAAGGCAGGGGAACGCCCAGCGCGGCTTCCAGCAACTGATCCGCCGAAGCTGCCGTTTGTTGCGCGCCATCCCGCGTCTTCAGCACGGTCAGACCGCTGGCCTCCCGGCGCAGGCGGGCGATGCCTTGCCCCAGGGGATCCAGGAAGAGCACTTCATCCGTATCCGTATCATGCAGCCATTCCAGCCGCCCCGAATATTGTTCGGGCGGCGTGTCGAAAGGAGCCTCCGGGGGCAGGTAGCTCAGGCTGAAACGTGCCGCAAGCACGAAGGTGGCTGCCTGTCGCACGCCCGCTGGCGCGGAAGAAAGACTGCCTGTAGGCGGTGTGACACAGGCCGTAAGCAAGCCGATGGTACACAGGTGCAGAAAAAGGCGATGCGGCATGAATTTCAGCATGGGACGCTCCATATCCAGGTGGGCGCGTTATTGCCCCTGCGCGGTGAATTTGCGGATGGCGGTTTGCAAGGTGGCGTTGCCCGGTGTTTCGGCGGCTGCTTTTTGCCAGATGCGCCGCGCGGCTTCACGATCTCCCTGCACCCAGCGCACTTCGCCCAGATGCGCGGCGATTTCCGGATCGGGTTTGATCTGATACGCCTGCTGAAGTGTTTTCTGCGCTTCTTCCAGCTTACCCTGACGGTAGAGCACCCAGCCCAGACTGTCCATGATGAAGGGATCGCCGGGCGCCAACTGAACCGCCCTGGCGATGAGAGCGTGCGCTTCCGGCAGGCGCAGGTTGCGATCCGCCAGTGAATAGCCAAGCGCGTTATAGGCGTGGGCGTTTTCCGGCTCCAGTTCGATCAGTTTCTTGAGATGGGTTTCCATCACTTCGGGTTTGCCGCTCCGCTCTGCCGTCAGGGCGGCATCGTAGAGCAGTTCGCTCACCTCGGGCGTCTCTTGCAGTGCCGCTTCCAGCGTGGCGTAGGCTTCGGCGTGACGCGCCGCGTCGTTCAGCAACTGCGCTTCCAGCAGGGTCAGGCGGATTTTGTCCGGCGCGGTCTGGGCATGGCTGTTGCGCAGAAAGGCCACGGCTTCCTCGACCTTGCCCGCTTGCGCCAGATTCTGCGCGAGGCGGCTACGGGCAAGGAGATATTGCGGGCCACCGTCGACCGCCTCGAAATGCGGACGCGCCGCATCCGGATGGCCGCTTTCCATTTCCAGCATCCCCAGGAAATAACGCACGTTGTTCTGGTCAGCGAAAGGCAGTTTGGTGAGGCGGGTCAGCAACCGGCGTGCCATGCCGTAATCTTTTTCCTGCAGGGCCAGCATGGCGACGGAATAAATGATGTCCGGGGCGTCGGGACTTTTTTTCAGGAGCAGGTCGAATTGGGCGCGGGCTTCCGGGTAGCGTTGCCCGAAAAGATAGATGCGCGCCAGCGCCATGCGCACCTCTGTTACATTCGGATGACGCTTCAGCCACTGCTTGAGCAGGGTCGCCGCTGTCGTCGTGGCCTTGTCCCGCGCGGCCTCGGTTCCCGTCTGGGTGGGGTGCAGGAGGATTTGCGTTTCCAGCAGCAGCGCGGCAGTCCAGTCGGGACGCAGACTACGGGCACGTTGCACGGACGCCAGCGCGGTCTTGAAGTCTTCGGCAATGGCGGCAGCCTGCGCCACGGCGTAATGGGCTTCCGGCAATTTGGGATACGGTTGTGCCAGTTGCTGGACCAGACCAAGCACGGCCTGGGGGACGGCATGGCGGGAGAGGCTGCGGTTCAGCGCCAGAAAATTGTCGGCCAGCCGTTCCGGCATGGCGGCGAGAAGCCGGGCAAAAGGCGCGGCCATTTCCTCGACTTCGCCATTGGCGGCGAGAAAACTGAGCAGGGCGAGATTGGCTTCCTGCGAGCCGGGTTCCAGTTCCCGCCATTGCCGCGCAAGTTCCAGGGCGAGGCTGCTGTCCCCCACCGCGCCCGCGATTTCCAGCGCGCGCCGGGTTACGGCCAGATCGCGGGAATTGCGCGCGAGATCGGCATAAATCGCCGCCGCGCGCAGGGTATCGCCTTCCCGCAACAACATTTCTCCCAGCAGAATCTGGAAGGTTTGCGGGGTTGCGCCCCAGTCTGGAAGTTCCTCTTTCCTCTGGGCGACAGCTTCTGCCTGTTCGATCGCAGATGGAGAAGAAGGCGCGACAGGTTCGGTTTCCTGCGCCACGGCGACAAAGCCCGGCAGGGCGAGAAGGAGCACAGCGGGAAATTTGGCAGACATCACAATCGTTCAGATGAATCTATGCAAGAAGAGGCTTTGCATGGTATTGCGCTTTTTTCGGTGCGACAAGCGGGAAACGCAAGGAAATACAGGAATTTCGTTCTGCGGGTGCAACTTCACCCCGGTACAGCACCAATATGGTGCTTGATCCCGTTTTTTGCACTTGTCTGGTGCATTGCGAAAACCGCTCTCCGGTATTTTTCCTTGTGGCACAATACACGGCTGCGGAAAAACGGCTGGCATACTTCCTGCTGATGCTCCGCCGTGGTTTTTCCCTGCCGGCTTGCCCGGCGTACCTTTCCAGGAGATTTGACAAATATGGCTACCGCCCAGGACGTTCTGAAGCAGATCAAGGACAACGACGTAAAATTCGTCGACTTCCGTTTTACCGATACGCGCGGCAAGGAGCAGCACGTTGGCGTTCCCGCCCGCCAGGTGGATACGGACAAGTTTGAAAACGGCCACGCCTTTGACGGCTCTTCCATCGCCGGCTGGAAAGGGATTCAGGCTTCCGACATGCTGCTGATGCCAGACCCCGACTCTGCTTTCATCGACCCTTTCTTTGAAGACGCCACGCTCGTCATGACCTGCGATGTGGTTGATCCCACCGATGGGCGCGGCTACGACCGTGACCCCCGTTCCATTGCCAAGCGCGCCGAAGCCTATCTCAAGTCTTCCGGTATTGGCGACAGCGCCTTTTTCGGCCCTGAACCCGAATTTTTCATCTTCGATTCCGTGGAATGGAAGAATGACATGTCCGGTTCCTTCGTGAAAATTTCTTCCGAAGAAGCGGCCTGGACTTCCGGTGAGAAGATCGAGGGCGGCAACACCGGCCACCGCCCCGGCGTCAAGGGTGGTTATTTCCCGGTGCCGCCCGTTGATTCCTTCAACGACATCCGTGCCGCCATGTGTCTGGCGCTGGAAGAATGCGGCGTTGAAGTCGAAGTGCATCACCACGAAGTCGCCACCGCCGGCCAGAATGAAATCGGCACCAAGTTCAATACCCTGGTGCGCCGCGCCGACTGGACGCAGGTGCTGAAGTATGTGGTGCACAACGTGGCGCACCAGTGGGGCAAGACGGCAACCTTCATGCCCAAGCCCATCGTGGGCGACAATGGTTCCGGGATGCACGTGCACCAGTCCATCTGGAAGGATGGCAAAAACCTCTTCGCGGGCAATGGCTATGCCGGTCTTTCCGAAACCGCGCTCTACTATATCGGCGGCATCATCAAGCACGCCCGATCCCTGAATGCCATCACCAATCCCGGCACCAATTCTTACAAGCGTCTGGTGCCCGGCTTTGAAGCCCCGGTGAAACTCGCCTATTCCGCGAAAAACCGTTCCGCTTCCATCCGCGTACCCTTCGTTTCTTCCGACAAGGCACGCCGGATCGAAACACGTTTCCCGGACCCCATTGCCAACCCCTACCTGGCTTTCTCCGCCCTGCTGATGGCCGGACTGGATGGTATCCAGAACAAGCTTCATCCCGGCGATGCCGCGGACAAGAATCTCTACGACCTGCCGCCGGAAGAAGACGCGAAGATCCCGACCGTCTGTTCCAGTCTGGAGCAGGCGCTGGACTATCTGGACAAGGATCGTGAGTTCCTGACCCGTGGCGGCGTCTTCTCCAACGACTGGATCGACGCCTACATCGCGCTCAAGATGGAAGAAGTCACCCGCTTCCGCATGACCACCCACCCGGTGGAATTCGATCTCTACTATTCCTGTTGAGCGGATTGGCGCTTTTGCAAAACCCGGCCTTGTGCCGGGTTTTTGTTTTTTTGCCTTTTCCACCGGGAGCCTGCTAGACTTCAAAAGCTGTTTTCCAAAAAACCAACCCGGTTTGAAACCTCCCCTTTCAGGGGGATAATCCTGCATGGAAGAGGCGTAACCGCTTCCATGTATTGTTGTCGCCCGGTTATGGGCATGTTGAAACATCAGGAGAAGAACATGCACAATTGCACGCTATGGATGGCTCTGGGGCTGGTTTCTGCCCTGGCCTTGCCCTCTGCCCAGGCGGAGATCTATCGCTGTGTCGATGCGGAAGGCCGCCTGAGTTACACCAATGTACCGGACATGACGGGTTGTACTACGGCCAACGTGCCGCCGGATGTTTCGATTCCAGCCCCCACGATTCCGCCCCAAACGAAGCGCGCGGCGCCCCAGGGCAATGCCGCCGGGCAGGCTCCGCAAACACAGGTTACGGCAGAGCAGGCGGCGCTGGATCAGGCGAAAAAGACCTTGGAAGAACAACAGGCCGTGCGCTACGGGAACGAGCGCAATTACCAGAAAAAGCTGGATCGTCTCAAACCTTACGAAGACGCCGTGCATGAACACGAGGAAAAACTCAAGACCCTTCAGGGTAGTAGCAGCGTCCAGTGAAGCGCGCATCCTGCCGTTTCTTGCGCATTACAAGTTTCCATTGACGGTGTTATGCCGCCGTCTTACCATTTGCGACAATTTCCCCGATGGGTTCGGGTCATGGAGTCATGGGCATGAAAATTTTGTGGTGGTCTGGTTTTTTGCTGCTCGGCAGTGTGGCGGCGTTCCCGGCCTGGGGGCAGGTTTACAAGTGCGTGGATGCCGACGACCATGTGACCTATTCCAACGTGATGTCCAAACAGGGCAGCAAGCAGTGCACGCGGATGGAACTCACCCCGGACAACAGCATGTCTGCGCCCAAGCCTGTGCGCGGCAAAGCCACCACCACGACGCGCATCCCCGGCTCGGCGGCGACGCCCGGCTTTCCCAGTGTGGGCGACAACGAGCACAAGGCGCGGGAAAATGACCGGCGCGCGATTCTGGAACAGGAACTTTCCGCCGAACTGCAAAATCTCTCACAGGCGCAGAAAGCATTGGCGGAACAGCAGACCCGCAAGGGCGACACCAAAACACTGGAAGCCAGCGTGACGCTGCACAAGCGCAATGTCGATGCGCTCCAGAAGGAGATTGCCAATCTGAAGTAGGGGAATCTCGCCGCCGCCTTTTCACCTGAATCTGGATAACCCTGGAAAGCGCCCTGTCGCGCGGGGCGCGTATTCTTGATGCCCGCCTTTTCTCTTCCTCACGTTTTCAGCGGTCTGGATTACCTTGCCTCTGCCGTGCTCTTGCTGGATGCGCGGTATGCGACCCGTTATGCCAACAGCGCGACGGAAAACCTGCTGGCGGTTTCGGGGCGCAGCCTGATCGGGCGACCACTGGATCAGGTCATGTATTACAGTTTTACGCTCAGGCAGGCGCTGGAAAACGCGGTGGTCAATGACTGGAGCTACACCGGGCAGAACGTGGAAATGCGTCGCGCCGACGGAGAAATCCTGCATCTCAACTGTACGGTAACGCCCCTGCATTGCGCGGAAGCACCGGAAATCTGCCTGTTGATGGAGCTTTTTCCCATAGACCAGCAATTGAAGGCAAGCCGGGAGGTCTGGCTGATCGAACAGCAGGAAGCCAGCCGCGAGCTGATCCGCAACCTTGCGCATGAAGTCAAGAATCCGCTGGGCGGCATCCGGGGCGCGGCGCAATTGCTGGAGCGGGAACTGGCGCAGCCCGAGTACCGGGAATACACCCAGATCATCATTCAGGAGGCCGACCGCCTGCAAAACCTGATGCAGCGGCTTTTGTCGCCACACCGGACGGCGATGCAGATCGCGGCAGTCAATATCCACGACGTGCTGGAGCGCGTGCGCAGCCTGCTGCTCCTGGAATTTCCCGCGACGCTCACCATCCGGCAGGATTACGACGCCAGCCTGCCGGAACTGGCGGGTGATCGTGAGCAGTTGATTCAGGTTTTCCTCAACATCGCCCGTAACGCGGCTCAGGCACTTTCAGGTGAAGGTGAAATTGTCCTGCAAACGCGGGTGGCGCGGCAGGTCACACTGGCGCAGCGGCGTGTCCGGCTGGCGCTGGAGATCGCGGTGATCGACAATGGCCCTGGCATTCCCGAAGCATTGCAGGGGCGCATCTTTTTTCCGCTGGTTTCCGGGCGTCCCGAAGGCTCCGGGCTGGGACTTACGCTGGCGCAGAGTTTCGTGCAACAGCATCAGGGTTGCATCGAATGCGAAAGTCGACCAGGACACACCTGTTTCCGGGTGCGTCTGCCGCTGGAAGCGGCGTAAGTCATTTTTGCTTGCGGAAGCAGGCATGGAATCTGCTTTTTCTTGCCTATGAACCCTATCTGGATTATCGACGACGACCGTTCCATCCGCTGGGTGCTGGAAAAAACCCTGACGCGGGAAGGCATTCCCTTTCGGAGTTTTGCTTCGGCCACCACCGCGCTTGCCGCCCTCGAGGCCGAAGGCGCTCCGGCGGCGCTGTTGTCCGACATCCGTATGCCTGGCATGTCCGGCCTGGATCTCCTGAAAATCATCAAGGAGCGCCATCCGCAAATCCCGGTCATCATCATGACCGCCTATTCCGACCTGGAATCCGCCGTGTCTGCCTTTCAGGGCGGGGCATTCGAGTACCTGCCCAAGCCTTTCGACGTGGATCAGGCGGTTGAACTCATCCGGCGCACCCTCAACGAAACGGCGCACCAAAACAGTGCGCAAGAGACAGTGCAACTGACCCCGGAAATTCTGGGGCAGGCGCCCGCGATGCAGGAAGTCTTTCGCGCCATCGGGCGGCTGTCGCAATCGCACACCACGGTGCTCATCACGGGCGAATCGGGTTCCGGCAAGGAACTGGTGGCGCGTGCCCTGCATCGGCACAGTCCGCGCCGGGACATGCCGTTTGTCGCCATCAACACGGCGGCCATTCCGCGCGATTTGCTGGAATCGGAACTCTTCGGGCACGAGCGCGGTGCGTTTACCGGCGCGCAGACACAGCGGCGCGGACGTTTCGAGCAGGCCGATGGCGGCACGCTTTTTCTCGACGAAATCGGCGACATGTCCACCGAACTGCAAACCCGTCTCCTGCGGGTGCTCTCGGACGGACATTTTTATCGTGTCGGCGGCCACACGCCGATCAAGGCGAATGTACGGATCATTGCCGCGACGCACCAGAATCTGGAGGTGCGGGTCAAGGAAGGGTTGTTCCGGGAAGACCTTTTTTTCCGCCTCAACGTGATTCGCATCCGCCTGCCCGCCCTGCGCGAGCGGCGCGAGGACATTCCCCTGCTCACCCGGCATTTTCTACAGAAGAGCGCGCAGGAACTGGGCGGCGAAGCCAAGCGTCTCTCGGAGGAAGCGGAACGCTATCTGGCGGCGCTGGAACTCAGCGGCAATGTGCGGCAACTGGAAAATCTCTGCCACTGGCTGACGGTCATGGCGCCCGGACAGTTGGTGGAAATTGCCGACCTGCCGCCGGAATTGCGGGAAGCACAGGCCGCGCCGGAAGCGGGCGGGCACTGGGATGTGGCGCTGGCGCAGGAAGTCGACCGGCTGCTCTCCCTGGGCACGCCGGATCTGCACGAAAAACTGGTCCATGCCTTTGAGCGCACCCTCATCAACCGAGCGCTTGCCTTTACCAGCGGGCGGCGCATCGAAGCCGCGCAGGCGCTTGCCATTGGGCGCAATACCATCACTCGCAAAATACAGGAACTGGGACTGGAAAACGCGCGGGAAGCAGACTGAAGAAACCTGGACATTGTTGCGGGTTTGGCTTGGGATTCGCGGGCGCTTGTGGCATAGTCACCGGAATTTTTTCCAAGGGAGAAAACATGCTGGATTTGCAACCTGCGTTGTCCATGACATTGGAAACGGAAGGCGTTGGCGGTTATCTGGGGCTGGCGCTCATTGTGATGCTGCTGACAGGCGCGCTGGGGGGTTACATCACCTGGCAACTGGCGACACGACAGCAGGCCGCGCGTGGAAAAGAACCCGACAGCCTCAAGCCTCATCTATGCCTGGGTATGCTCAGCGCGCTCATTGTGCCGCCGCTGACGCTCACGGCACTTTCCAGCACCTTGCTGGAATCCGCCCGTTTCAATCCTTCCGCCTGGTTTGTGTTCGCGGCTTTTTGCCTCATTTCGGTACTGCTGGTCTGGCGTCTTCTCGACCAGCAGGCGACGGCTTCCTCCCGGCGCGAAGAACTGGAAGCCCTGCAGGACGAAATCGAACACCTGCGGCAGACGCAGGCAGCGCTCTACCACCATCTGGAACCCATGCTGGAAGCGATGGACAAGAGCGTTTCGCGCGAGGCGCTGACCTATCACGATCTGGAAATCCTGCACGCCCTTTCCGACGAAAGCTATGTCTACGGCAACCTGGCCGCGCTCACGGAAAAAACGGGGCTGGGGCGCGAACTTATCACCCAGCGTCTGACCGTGCTGAAAAACATCGGCCTGATCGATACCCGCATCAACGACGGCAAGGTATTGCACTGGGTGATTACCCTGCGTGGCCGCCAGATACTGAACCAGGAAGGCCAGGCGAAAGACTAGGAAGGATTTCTGCCCCATCGCAATCCAGTGCTCGCCCATGAGAAACCCCCGGCGGCTCTGGTTGCCATAACACTTTCTTCTGCAAGGAATTCCTCCATGTCTTTGAACATCGTCGTTCTGGCTGCCGGGCAGGGCAAGCGCATGAATTCCCGCTTGCCCAAGGTTCTGCAACCTCTTGCGGGCAAACCGTTGTTGCGGCATGTGCTGGAAACCGCCCGCAAGCTGAATCCGAAGCGTCTCGTCGTGGTCTATGGGCATGGCGGCGAAGTCGTGCGGGAAACCCTGGACGATACGGATCTCGTCTGGGCCTTGCAGGCCGAACAACTGGGCACCGGGCACGCCCTGCGGCAGGCGCTGCCATTTCTGGAGCCTGTCCTCAGCACACTGGTGCTCTATGGCGATGTGCCGCTGGTGCGTCCGGAAACCCTCGCGGCGCTCATGGTTGCCGCCAGTGCGGACGGGCTGGGGATTTTGACGGCGCAGCTTGCCAACCCCAAAGGTTATGGCCGCGTTCTGCGCGACGCTCGTGGCGCGGTGCGGGCGATTGTCGAGGAAAAGGATGCAAGCCCGGAAGAACGTCGGGTCACGGAAATCAATACCGGCATCCTGCTTTTGCCGACTGCTTCCCTGCCGCGCTGGCTGGAAAATCTTTCCAGTGCCAACGCGCAGGGCGAGTATTACCTGACCGATGTCGTGGTGCAGGCGGTGGAAGAGGGCATTCCGGTGCGCGCCGTGGAAGCCGCATGCCAGTGGGAAACCGAAGGGGTGAATGATCGCCTGCAACTTGCGCGGCTGGAACGGCTCTGGCAACGCGAAGAGGCCACGCGCCTGCTGCGACAGGGAGTACGCCTTACCGACCCGGAGCGCCTGGATGTGCGCGGCGCGCTCACCTGCGGGCGCGATGTGTTCATCGACGCAGGCTGCGTTTTTACGGGCGAAGTGACGCTGGAAGATAGCGTGGAAATCGGCCCTTATTGCGTGATTGGCAATGCCCGTATCCGCACGGGCGCGAAGCTTGCGGCCTACACCCATGTGGAAGGCGCGGAAATCGGCGCGGGCGCGGTGGTGGGGCCTTATGCCCGTCTGCGTCCTGGCACGATACTGTCCGAAGCGGCGCACGTCGGCAACTTTGTGGAAATCAAGAACAGCCACATCGGCGCGGGTTCCAAGGCCAACCACCTCGCCTATGTCGGCGATGCGGATCTGGGCGCGCGGGTAAATGTGGGCGCGGGCGTTATTACCTGCAATTACGATGGCGCGAACAAGTGGCGGACGGTGATCGAGGATGATGTTTTCATCGGCTCCGACACGCAACTGGTGGCTCCGGTGCACGTCGGCAAGGGCGCGACCCTGGGCGCAGGCACCACGCTGACCAAAGACGCTCCAGCCGAAGCCCTCACCGTTTCCCGCGCCCGCCAGACGAGTTTTGCCGGCTGGAAACGCCCGGAGAAGCACAAGGGATAAACGCGCACAAGGGTTCCAGGCTCATGTGTTCTCGTTGCCGCCGTGCAGGCGGATAAAATCGCGCAAGGCGTCCTGGGCGATGCTTTCCAGCCCCTGCCGGATTTCCTGGGTGAGCGCGGGAAGCGCCGCGTGCAGGGCGGCTTCGATCAGAGTGGGAATTTCCGCGCGCAGGCGTGCCTGTACCGCCTGCGTGAGTGCTTCACCCAGATCCTGTAAAGCAGTAGCAGGCAACCGTTTTTTTATCCTCGCCATGCCTGCGCCGCTGCCGGGCACGGAAAGCACGGGCGCCAGCATGACCACTTCGGTGAGTTCCGGCACATCCTCCAGGTCGTCTGACGCAATTACGGTGCGCGCAATGTTCGACTCCCCGCCAAAGGTGGTCAGCGAGAGATCGACATGGGAGACGGCAGAGGGTTCGGGTTCCACGCCAAACTGCACAAAATCAATATCTACGTGCGAAGGATGTTTTTCTGCCATTCCTGAAGCTCCGTTAAAAATCCGTCAAGGCACTGATTTGTCAATGTATTGGAGGATACAACCTGTGGACTGGTAATGCCGGATGCGGGCACGGGCATGTTGGCGTTCGTCGGGATTGTCGCCGATGATTTCGATCAGGCTTGCGTAGCGTTCAAACCCGGGCGGAACGTCCTCACCCAGATTCAGCAGGCGCTGGCGGGAATGGCTGGCGGGAATGATCGCCAGATGTTCCGCGCCTGTGGCCAGAAGCACAGGCGTTTCCGCCGCCAGCGGCGCGTCGGCCAGGCAATGGGGAATGAAACTCAGGGGCGCCAGTATCCATAATAATCGATCCATGAGCCGGGCGCATTCCGTATCCGGGGTGTAGAGGGTGAAATCCTTGCCTTGGCGGACGGCGGCCGCCACAATGCCGCAGGCCGACTGCAAGCGGTCGGCGACATGGTGATAGACAAAAATGTGGGTCATGCTGCCTGCTGCTGCGCGGCGCGATCCAGCAGAAAGCGGGTCAGCAGCGCCACGGGGCGTCCGGTGGCGCCCTTGTTTTTCCCGGATTTCCAGGCCGTTCCGGCAATGTCCAGATGCGCCCAGGCGGCGGTTTGGGTGAAGCGGGCAAGAAAGCAGGCCGCCGTGATTGCGCCCGCCGGACGTCCGCCGGTATTGGTCATGTCGGCGAAAGGCGAATCCAGCGCCTCCTGATAATCCTCCCACAGGGGCAGACGCCAGACCCGATCCCCTGTGCTTGCGCCCGCCGCTTCCAGCGCCCCGGCCAGCGCCTCGTCGCGGGAGAAAAGACCGCTCGCCACATGCCCCAGCGCAACCATGCAAGCGCCCGTGAGGGTGGCGACGTCGATGAGGGTCTCCGGCGCGTAGCGGGTCTCCGCGTAGGCGAGGGCGTCACAGAGAATGAGGCGGCCTTCGGCGTCGGTATTGAGAATCTCGATGGTTTGCCCGGAGAGCGAGGTCACGATGTCGCCGGGGCGGCTGGCTGTGCTGCCCGGCATGTTTTCGCAGGCGGGAATCACGGCGACGAGATTGAGCGGCAATTTCAGCCGTGCCGCGGTGTAGAGCGTGCCCAGCACCGCCGCCGCGCCGCACATGTCGTATTTCATCTCATCCATGTTGGCGGCGGGCTTGAGGGAAATGCCTCCGGAATCGAAGGTGATGCCCTTGCCGACCAGCGCGATGGGCGCTTCGCCTTCCCTGCCGCCCTTCCATTTCAGCAGGATCAATCGGGGCGGTTGACTCGATCCTTTGGCAACCGCGAGCAGGGCGTTCATGCCCAGCTTTTCCATGTCCTTTTGTTCCAGCACCTTGCAGCGCAGCCCTTCGGCCCTGGCGAGTTTTTCCACCGTGTGTTGCAGCCAGACGGGGGTACAGACATTGGCGGGCTGGTTGCCCAGATCGCGCGCCAGATCGATGCCGTCGGCAATGGCCTCTCCCTCGGCCAGCGCCGCCCTGGCTGCTGCCTGTTCGGCGCGTGTCACGGGCAGGACGAAGGGGGGCAGAGGCTTTTCCGCATCCGCTTTTTCAGCGTGCTTGCCACGTTTGTAAACGGTAAAGACATAGGCCGCGTCGCGGATGGCGAGCACGGTTTCCCGAATGCGGTCGGCGCTGTTTTCCCATGGCGCGGCGCTGGCAAGCGCAAAGAGGATTTCTTTTGTTGCGCCGGAGTTCTTCAGGGCGGCCACGGCGGCGGCCACTGCCGCGCGGTAGCGTTCCGGGCCGAAACGTTCTTCCTCGCCCAGCCCCACGAGCAGAAGCCGCGCGCAGGCAAGGCCGGGAAGGCCAAAAAGCGGGACAACGCTGCCCGCCTTGCCGCTCAGGTCACCCCGCGCCAGCAGCGCCGTCAATGCGCCGCCGGAGGCTTCGTCCAGCAGCCGGACATCATCCGTGAATTTTCCGCCCGCGAAAAGCGCGGCAACGACTGTGCCCCTGGCTTTTTCCGGGAGTCGGGTTTTTATGCTAAATTCCATCGCTCTTTTGCGCCGTCTTGCCTTGAAAGAACGGTGATTATCTACCGCATTCCCCTTGAAGTCCAAGCGCACATGATTTTCGAGCGCGCCGCGCGGCGCGAATTTTCCCATACGGCGGCAGGCGTTTTTGTCGCCCTCTTTGCCATTCTCATTTCCACGCAGATGCTTCGCCTGCTGGGCGACGCGGCGGGCGGACGGCTGGACCCGCAAGCGGTCGCGGCGCTTCTGGGGTTTTCCGCGCTCAATTATCTGCCGGTGTTGTTGTCGCTCACCCTTTTCATTGCTATTTTGCTGCCGCTTTCCCGCGCCTACCGGGATTCGGAAATGGTGGTCTGGTTTTCTTCGGGATTGCCGCTGACCGCCTGGCTGCCCCCTGTGCTGCGCTTTGCCTGGCCGATTGTGACGGTCATTGCGGTGTTGGCGCTGGTGCTCTCGCCCTGGGCGGCGTCGCAGAGCGCCGACTACCGCAGCCGCATGGAAGCCCGTAACGACGCGACCCGCATCCTGCCCGGCGCGTTTCAGGAAGCCAGTTCCGGGCAGCGCATCGTTTTTGTCGAACAGGTGGATGCCGAGGCCGGACGTGTGAAAAACGTGTTCATGACCACCGTGCAGGAAGGGCGGCTGGGAGTGGTGATGGCCGCGCAGGGCGCGCAGGAAACCCTGCCGAACGGTGATCGCTTCCTGATGCTGACCGACGGCAGGCGTTACGAGGTGGAAGCGGGCACGCCGGAATTCCGCATGTTGACCTTCCAGCGTTACGGGGTTCGCCTGTTTGATGAGAGCGTGCGGGACGACCGGGGGTTGCGCTCCATTCCCACGCGCGATCTCTGGGGCAGCGAACAACCGCGCGAACAGGGCGAACTGCTGTGGCGGCTGGGTTTTCCTGTTTCCGCGGCCTTGCTGGCGATGCTGGCGGTGCCGCTGGCCTTTGTGAATCCACGCGCCGGACGTTCGCTCAATCTGCTGCTTGCCATCGTGCTCTTTTCGCTCTACAACAATTTTCTCTCCGTCAGTCAGGCCTGGGTGGCGCGCGGACAACTTTCCTGGCTGGTGGCGCTCTTTCTGCCGCATTTCACCATGCTGGCCGTACTCGCCCTGCTTTTCCTGAAGCGGCTTTCCTTCTTCGCCTTCTGGCGGCGCATTTTTTGACAGCCGGATGAAGCTCTATCAGAAACATATCGCCCGCGAACTGTTCACCGCCATTTTGCTGGTGCTTTTCGCGCTCACCGCGCTCTACGCCTTTTTCGACGTGATCGAAAGCCTGAAGGATGTCGGACGCGGCGATTTTTCCGCCCGTCACGCTTTTGCCTATGTGCTGCTCCGGCTGCCGGGGCGGTTTTACGAACTGATGCCGATCGCGGTTCTGATCGGGGCGCTCTATGCCCTGACCAATCTGGCGCGGCATTCGGAATTGACCGTGCTGCGCGCGTCCGGCATGACGACCGGGCAACTGCTCCTGCAACTGTTCAGGGTAGCGGGTGTTTTCGCACTGCTGGCGCTCCTGCTGGGCGAATTGCTGGTGCCGCCCGCCGAGCGCATGGCGCAGGACATGCGGCTTTCCGCTCTGCATCGCGTGGTCGCGCAGGAATTCGGTTCCGGCATGTGGATCAAGGATGGGCGCGCTTTTGTGAACATCCGCTCGGCAACACCGGACGCGACACTGGAACAGGTCCGGATCTATCGCTTCGATGACCAGAATCGCCTTTCTTTTGTGATGGAAGCCCATACGGGACGTTTTGCCGATGAGGGCGCGGCCTGGCAACTGGACGGGGTGACGCGCACGGTGATTGCCTACGATGCCGCCACCGGCAATCCGCAGGCGCGGGTGGAGCGCGCGGCCAGCGTGCGCTGGGAGACGGCGTTGACCCCGGACATCATCACCATGCTGATGGTCGCGCCGGAACGCATGTCGCTGCTGAATCTGGTGACGTACCTCAAGCACTTGTGGAGCAACCAGCAAAAAACGGGACGCTATGAAATCGCGCTCTGGAAGAAGCTCTTTTATCCGCTTTCGGCGCTGGTGATGGTGGCGCTGGCGCTGCCTTTTTCAACCACGCACAACCGCAGGAGCGGTGTCAGCCTGCAAATCTTCATCGGCGTCATGGCAGGCGTGATCTTCCATCTTTTGAATGGCATGTTCTCCAGTCTGGGCGTGATACACGGCTGGCTACCCCTGGCAAGCGCCGCCGCCGTTCCCGCACTTTTCCTTG
>JAISWQ010000066.1 GCA_031271025.1 Zoogloeaceae bacterium
CGTCGAGGCGTCATCCCAGATGATCAACTCGAAATCCTGGAAAGTCTGCTTCAAAACGCTTTCGATCGCCTCGCCGATCCATCTTGCGTGATTGTACGAGGTCAGAATGACGGAAATCCGGGTCATGGCAATCTCTCCGCGGCGCTCGGCGCCGTCTCTTGTGTCACTGGTGGCGTCGAGTCCGGGTTCTTCGGGGCGATGACGATGGCGGGGGAAAAGCCCAGTTCGGACTGGATGCGTTGGGCGATGCGTTCGGCGCTTGGGCGGTCGGCGTAGGGGCCCAGTTGCAGGCGGTGCAGGTTGTCGCTGGAGGCGACACGCAGGGGATCGGCGATCCAGTCGAGTTCGCGCATCAGGCGTGCTTTCAGGGTTTCCGCGTTTTCCGCGTTGGCGAAAGCGCCCAGTTGCAGGAATATATTGCCCGTGCTGACCGGCGGCGTGGCTGCGCTGGGGGGATCGGCCTCGATCATCAGTTGTTGTGCCAGGGTGTCCAGTTCGGTAGAGGTGGGCGGGGGCGGCGCGATCATGGCCGCGCTGGCGGGCGCCGGCGTTGCGCGGGCGAGGATGGCGCTGGGCATTTCCGCGCCGGGGAAAATGGTTTCCACGATCACCCGCGCGCTGCCGTTGTTCACATAGCCCAGCTTGTAGGCGGCCACGTAGGAAAGATCGAGAATGCGTCCGGCGTGGAAGGGGCCACGGTCATTGACCCGCACCACGACGGCGCGTTCATTGGCGGGATTGGTGACGCGGACATAGGAGGGCAGCGGCAGGGTAGGGTGTGCCGCCGTCATGGCGAACATGTCGTAGGTATCGCCGATGGAAGTCTTCTGGCCATGGAATTTCCTGCCATACCAACTGGCGACGCCTTCCTGCCGGAAGGGGCGGATTTCTGTCTGCGGCACGTATTTTTTGCCCAACACCTCGTAGGGTTTGCTCGCGGGCTTGTACAGCGGTTCGTGTTTGGGGACGGCGTTTGGCACGGCATCGAGGTCGACCGGAATTTCGTTCGCGGGACCGTCGTCCTTGTAATAACCCCCGCCGCTTGCGGGTTTGCCGAGGTTGCGTATGGTTTTCGCGGCCTGGATGACGGTGCCTGCCGTTGGCTTGCCGCTGCGCGTCACGCCGCAGCCGGAAAGGACGAGCGCGGCGATGAGGAACAAGAAGAGGCGGTATGAAGGATTCATGATGGAAATCAGCGGTGTGTGCGTATGCTCATCAGGATGCCGATCCCCACCATCAGCGCCAGCAGTGCCGTGCCGCCGTAGCTGATGAAGGGCAGGGGCACGCCCACCACGGGCAAAATGCCGGAGACCATGCCCATGTTCACAAAAGCGTAGATGAAGAAGACAAGACTGATCGCGCCCGCAAGCAGACGGGAAAAGAGCGTGGCGGCGTTGGCGGCAATGACGAGACCGCGCAGCACCAGCAGCACAAACAAAAGGATCAGGAGCGCATTGCCTGCGATCCCCCATTCTTCCGAAAATACGGCAAAAATGAAATCGGTGTGCTTTTCCGGGATGAAGTCGAGATGGGTCTGGGTGCCTTTCAGCCAGCCCTTGCCGAAGCTGCCGCCGGAACCGATGGCGATGGTGGATTGAATGATGTGGTAGCCCGCGCCCAGCGGATCGGAACTGGGGTCCAGCAGGGTCAGCACGCGGCGGCGCTGGTAATCGTGCAGGACGAATTGCCAGGCAAAGGGGAGCGCCGCCGTGCCCGCGACCGCCAGACCCAGCATGACCTTCCAGGAAAGCCCCGCGAAAAAGATCACAAAAAAGCCGGAAGCGCCGACCAGGAGCGTGGTGCCCAGATCGGGCTGTTTCAGGATCAGAAGGCAGGGAATGAGGAGCAGCGCCAGCGCGATGAGAAAGTGACGGGCGCGCAACTCCGATTCGTATTTGTGGAAGAACCAGGCCAGCATCAGGGGCATGGCAATCTTCATCAGTTCCGAAGGCTGGATGCGGGCAATGCCCAGCGATAGCCAGCGGCGCGAGCCGTTGACGCTCACGCCGAAAAGCGCCACCCCCAGGAGCAGCACGATCCCCAGTACATAGAGCGGCACCGCGCAGCGCATCAGGGTCTGTGGCGGCATCTGGGCAATGCAGAGCATCACCGCGACCGCGACGGCCATGTTCAGCAACTGGCTGTCAAATTTGACGAGACCTTCGGACGCCGTTGCCGAATAAACCGTGACGAGGCCAATTGCCATCAGCGCGCCAACGATGAACAGAAGGGGCAGATCGAGATGCGCGCCAATCTGCCGCAACCTGAGACGGAACCGGCGGGTGAGGTCCATGCGATTCATGTCGGGGCGTTCCGTGGCGTGGCGGGCGGCGTGCCGGGCGCGCTTTCGGGTTCTTCGGGATCCGCTTCCTCATCGCTTGCGGCTTCGTCTTCCGCGACAGCGCCCATGACCGTGTTGCCGGCCAGGTAGAAATCGAAAACCTTGCGCGCAATGGGCGCTGCGGAAACCGCGCCGAAACCGCCGTTTTCCACCATGATGGCGAGCACGATCCGTGGTTTTTCCACGGGCGCGAAGGCGATGAACCATGAGTGATCCCGCAGTTTTTCTTGCAGGCGGCTGGCCGAATAACGCTGTCCCCTGAGGCTGAACACCTGCGCCGTGCCTGTTTTGCCACCGGAGGTATAAGCCGCGCCCGCGAAGGCGCGCGCGCCCGTCCCCTCTTTGTTGACCCCCGCCATTGCGTTTTTGATGAAGGCGACGTGTTTCGGGTCCAACATTTCCTGACGGATGGGGGTTGTTTCCAGAAAACGGGTTTCACCTGTCGCCGTGTTGCGGATGGAACGCACCAGATGAGGCCGGAAAACGCGCCCCTCGTTCAGCACATTGGCAAGCGCATGGGCCATTTGCAGGCTGGTGTAGGCGTTGTAGCCCTGACCGATACCCACCGAGATGGTTTCGCCGGGGAACCATTTTTGCTGCTGTGGATTCTTGAAGCGTTTTTCCTTCCACTCCGGCGAAGGCAATATCCCCTTTGTCTCTCCGGGAATGTCGATGCCGGTCTGGTTTCCCAGCCCCAGCCGACGCATGAAGCGGCTGATGCGCTCGATGCCCATGTCGTTGGCGAGACGGTAGTAATAGGTGTTGCAGGAAGAAACGATGGAACGGTGCATGTTGACGACGCCATGTCCGCCGCGTTTGTCATCCATGAAGGTGTGGTTGCCGAAGCGGAAAAAACCGGGGTCGACAATGCTCTGTTCCGGCGTGCGCACCTTTTCGCTGAGCGCCCCCATGGCCATCAGCGGCTTGAAGGTGGAACCGGGCGGATGGGCGCTGTAGATGGCGCGGTTCAGCATGGGTTTGTCGGGGTGGTGGTTGAGCGCGTCCCAATCGTCAAAGCGGATGCCGTCGACGAAGAGATTGGGATCGAAGGCCGGGGAGGACACCAGCGCCAGCACCTCGCCATTTCTGGGATCCAGGGCGACGAGCGAACCCCGGCGCGCGCCAAAGGCCGCTTCCGCCATGTGTTGCAGGCGGGAATCCAGGGTGAGCGTCAGGGTATTGCCGGGGGTAGGCGGAGAACGTTTCAGCACGCGCACGGCGTGTCCAGCGGCGTCGACTTCCACCTGCGCGTAGCCGGTGCTGCCGTGCAGCTCGAATTCGTATTCCTTTTCCAGTCCGATCTTGCCGATCAGGGTGGCGCCCTTGTAGTTGCCGCCCTGCGGATTGCCCGCCGTGTCCGTGGCGCTTTCCAGCCAGTTCTTTTCTTCCTCGTTGATGCGGCTGATATAGCCAATCGCGTGTGCCGCCAGGGTGTTTTCCGGGTATTGCCGAAACAGCCGCGCCTTCACCTCGACGCCGGGAAAACGGTAACGGTTGGCGGCAAAGCGCGCGACTTCCGCGTCGCTCAAGCGCGTCCGCAGGAGGATGGATTCAAAGTTGCGCGATTCCCGCATCAATCGCCGGAAACGTTTGAGATCCTTGGCCTCGATGGCGATGATGACTTTCAGTTCTTCCAGCGTGGTTTCGAGGTCGGGGATGTGGGAAGGGGTGAGTTCCAGGGTGAACGCCGAATGGTTGCGGGCGAGAATGATCCCCTGGCGATCCACGATGTCGCCCCGGTTCGGCACGATGGGCACCAGCGAAATGCGATTGCTTTCCGCGCGGGTGGTGTAATGGTTTTTTTGCGCCACCTGCAAATGGTAAAGGCGCGCGCCCAAAATGCCGAAAAAGAGGAACACCAGCACGCCCGCGAGACGGATGCGGTTGCGGAAGGAAATCAGGACGGTTTCGGGATGCTGGAGACGGGACATTGCGCGCGAGTTTCAGATCGGACGGTTGTCGTCCCGTGTTTCCGGCTGGAATTGCGGCATGAGCAACAGGAAGGAGACCAAAGGCCAGAGGAGGACAGAGACCAGCGGCGAGATGACAAACACCCAGCCGGGAAAATCTCCGCCCGCCAACATGCGCAGCACAATCTGGATGCCGGTTGCGCCAAGGAAAAGCGGCAGGAGGTGCAAGGCTTGCTGCCACAGGGAAAACCAGAGCATACGCCGTGACAGCCAGGTTGCGCCGTGGTGCGTCAACACATAGGCGAGCGCGTGCTGGCCAAAGGCCGCGCCGTCCACCACGTCCATGAGAAGTCCCAGCCAGAAGGCGCTGCCATGCCCGATCATGCGCCACTCGCGCACGCTCCAGAAAGCAAGGACAAGGAGAACCCAGTCGGGCATGAAGAGCCATTGGCGCGTCGGCAAAAGGTTCAACACCAGCGCCAGCGCGAAGGAGGCAAGGATAAACCCGGTATGCGCGGGTTTCAGGATGCGGGTCGATTGGTTGGTGGCGAACATCGGAAGAGAGGGCTTCAGCGGCGAGAGGGGCTTTGCGCGGTGGACGCGGCAGGCGTTTGCGCAGGATTTTCCGCCGTGCTTTCTCCCGGACGCGGTGGCGGGGTGAGGGCGGGAATGACCAGCACCAGCGCCTGATTTTCCACTTCGGCAAGTGGTTTGGCCACGATGCGGGCGAAGGCGTCGTCGCTATCGTGCGTGACCTCCGTCACCCGCGCGACGGGATAACCTGCCTGATAAACGCCGTCAATGCCGGAAGTGGTGAGCAGATCGCCGGGACGCACATCGGTGTTGATCGGAATGTACTTGAGTTCAACCAGGCCATTCCCCAGTCCGAATACGAAAGAACGCTGCCCGGTGCGCGTCACCTGTACAGGCAGCGCCTGATTCTTGTCGGTGATGAGCGTGACCTCGGCGGAAGAAAGATAGACCTGGGTAATCTGGCCAACGATGCCCTTGTCGTCTATGACCGGGCTGCCGCGCTGGATGTTCTGGCGCAGGCCCTTGTCCAGATAGATGCGACGGCTGAAGGGATCGCGGGCGGAATAGAGCACGCGGGCGATTTCTCCCGGCGCGGCCGCCTGGTGTTGCAGTTCAAGGAAGGTGGTCAGCCGCTGGTTTTCCGCTGTCAGCCGGGCGTAATCATTGAGGAGGGGAACCGCTTTCAGTTGCGCGATCTTGAGCGACTGGTTTTCCGCCTGGGTTTTTTTCAGATCGAGGACATAGCGTTTGCCTGTATCAGCCAGCACCACTGGCGTCTGTACCGCTATCCGCAGCGGATCCACGATGCCATACAGCACCTGGCGCACGGTATTCAGCGCCTGAAAGCGCAAATCAAGGATGAAGAGGATAAGGGCGCAGGCGACGTAGAAACAAAGCCGGGCGAAAGGAGTGGGGCCGTTGCGAAAAAAAGGCGGCGCTTCGTCCAGGGTGCTCATGCTGCGCCGCCCGCGGGATGAAACGCGGTGTCGGTGTGGCAGAAAGGCGCGCCAGCGCCGCGCCAGACCATTCTTGCCATGCGCCTTTCCTTATTCGGAAGCAAAAATGGAATCGAGCTTGTCCATTTTTTCCAGCGCCATGCCGCAGCCACGTGCCACACAGGTGAGCGGATCGTCGGCGATACTGACGTACAGGCCGGTTTCTTCCATCAGGAGGCGATCCAGATTGGAGAGCAGCGCGCCGCCGCCAGTCAGCACCATGCCCTTTTCGGCGATGTCGGCGCCCAGTTCCGGCGGTGTTTTTTCCAGCGCGGACTTGACCGCCGTCACTACCTGATTGAGCGGTTCGGTCAGTGCTTCCAGCACTTCGTTGGAAGAAATGGTGAACTTGCGCGGAATGCCTTCCGCCTTGTTGATGCCGGAGACTTCCATCTCCTTGACTTCCGACCCCGGAAAGGCGGAGCCGATGGTTTTCTTGATGTTTTCGGCGGTATTTTCACCAATCAACATGCCGTAATTGCGGCTGATGTAGGTGACGATGGCTTCGTCCAGCTTGTCGCCGCCGATGCGCACGGAACCGGCATAGACCATGCCACCCAGCGAGATGACGCCAACTTCTGTCGTGCCGCCGCCGATGTCGACCACCATGGAGCCGGTAGGCTCGGCGACCGGCAACCCCGCGCCAATGGCGGCCGCCATGGGTTCCTGGATCAGGAAGACCTTGCTCGCGCCCGCGTTCAGGGCGGAATCCCGAATGGCGCGCTGTTCCACCTGGGTGGAGCCGGAAGGCACACAGATGATGATGCGGGGGGAGGGCGCCAGCAGCTTGGATTCGTGCGCCTTCTTGATGAATTGCTTCAGCATCTGTTCGGTGACGCGGAAGTCGGCAATCACACCGTCTTTCATTGGGCGGATCACGTCAATGGAAATAGGCGCCTTGCCCAACATTTCCTTGGCTTCACGTCCCACGGCCTGAATCACCTTGTGGGCGGCGGGGCCGCCCTCCACGCGGATGGCGACGACGGATGGCTCGTCCAGCACGATGCCGCGCCCACGCACGTAAATCAGAGTATTGGCGGTGCCCAGGTCGATCGCCAAGTCTTTGGAAAAGTAACTGCGGAATGCGCCAAACATAAGATTCAGTCCTGTTTTGAGGGGTACGGCGGATAAAGCTTTTATGATAACCTACAACGCTTTTCGGGATAAGCCCCCTTGGGCGCTTCTTCCGCAAATTTTCCGAAAAATTCTGGACCCCGCCTTGCCATGACGCTCACCCTTCCCGAAGTCAAACGCATTGCCCGCCTCGCCCGGCTCGAAGTGAATGATGCTGAAGCCGAAACCGCGCGTCAGCAACTGAATGGTATTTTTTCCCTGATCGAAGCCATGCAGGCCGTGGATACGAGCGGCGTGGAACCGATGGCGCACGCGCAGGACGTTTTCCAGCGTCTGCGCGAAGACGCGGTGACGCACACGGACGCGGATGCCCGGCAGCGCGCCCTGTTCCAGTCTGTCGCGCCGGAAGCCGAAGCCGGTCTTTATCTTGTGCCCAGGGTGATCGAATGATTCGCGCTTCCCTCAAAACCTTGCGCGCCGCGCTTGCCGAAAAGAAGATTTCCAGCGTCGAACTCGCGCGCCTTTTTCTCGATCGCATCGCGCGCCTCAATCCCGAACTCAACGCCTTCATCACGGTGGATGAAGACAAAACCCTGGCGGCCGCGCGCACTGCCGACGCCCGCATCGGCGCGGGAGAAGCCGGGGCGCTGACCGGCATTCCCATTGCGCAGAAGGATATTTTCTGCGCGAAGGGCTGGCGCACGACCTGCGGCTCCCGGATGCTGGAAAACTTCATCGCGCCCTACGACGCCACGGTGGTGACGAAGCTCGAACAGGACGCGGGCATGGTCTCGCTGGGCAAGGTCAACATGGATGAATTTGCCATGGGATCGTCCAACGAAACCTCGTATTTTGGCGCGGTGAATAATCCCTGGGACAAAACCCGCGTGCCGGGCGGTTCCTCCGGCGGTTCGGCGGCGGCGGTGGCGGCAGGTCTCGCGCCGGTGGCTACCGGCACCGATACCGGCGGTTCCATCCGCCAGCCCGCCGCGCTCTGTGGTCTCACGGGCATCAAGCCCACCTACGGCACGGTTTCCCGCTACGGGATGATTGCCTTTGCCTCCTCGCTGGATCAGGGTGGCGTGATTGGCCGCTCTGCCGAGGATTGCGCCCTGGTGCTTTCCGCAATGGCGGGTTTTGATGAAAAGGATTCCACTTCCCTGGAACGTCCGCCTGAGAACTACAGCCGTTGTCTGGATGAACCGCTTGCGGGACTCAGGATCGGTTTGCCGCAGGAGTTTTTCAAGGAAGGTTGCGCTGCCGACGTGATGTCCGCGATTGAGGCCGCCATTGCCGAATATAAAAATCTGGGCGCGGAAATCGTGGCGGTGTCGTTGCCCAACGCGCACCTTTCCGTGCCCGCCTATTACGTCATCGCCCCGGCGGAAGCCAGTTCCAATCTTTCCCGTTTTGACGGTGTGCGTTACGGCTATCGCGCGCCGGAATACGCCGATCTGACGGAGATGTACGAAAAAAGCCGGGCGCAGGGCTTTGGCGCGGAAGTAAAGCGCCGCATCCTGATTGGCACTTACGTGCTCTCGCATGGCTATTACGATGCCTATTACCTGCAAGCCCAGCGTATCCGTCGGCTGATTGCCGACGACTTCACCGCTGCTTTCCAGCAATGCGACGTGATTCTGGGGCCCACCAGTCCCACTACCGCGTTCAGGCAGGGCGAAAAAGCCGCTGACCCGGTACAGATGTATCTGTCGGATATTTACACCATCGCGGTCAACCTTGCCGGATTGCCGGGACTTTCGCTGTCCTGTGGTTTCGACCATCAGGGCTTGCCCGTTGGCCTGCAACTGATCGGCAATTATTTTGCCGAAGCCCGCCTGCTCGCCACCGCGCACGCCTACCAGCAGGCAACGGACTGGCATTTGCGGCGTCCCGCGCTGGCGGCGTGATTCTGGGGACAAGCGTGATGGGTGTGTCGAATAGAACAAATTTCGCAGGGAAAGCCGGATCGAATTCAAAAAAGGAATCGCCATGAAACCATGGGAAATCGTCATCGGTCTTGAGACACACGCGCAACTGGCGACGGTCTCCAAGATTTTTTCCGGCGCGTCGACGGCGTTTGGCGCAGCGCCCAACACCCAGGCTTCGCCCGTCGATCTTGCCTTGCCCGGCGTCTTGCCGGTATTGAACAAGGGGGCGGTGGAATGCGCGATCAAATTTGGCCTTGCGGTGGGCGCGACGGTGGCGGAAAAATCCGTGTTCGCGCGCAAGAACTATTTTTATCCCGATTTGCCCAAGGGTTACCAGATCAGCCAGTTCGAGCTGCCGGTGGTTGAGGGCGGGCAGATCGTCCTCTCGGTGGGGCAGGGCGATAAAGCGTATGAAAAGCGTGTCAACCTGACCCGCGCCCATCTGGAAGAAGACGCGGGCAAGTCGTTGCACGAGGATTTTCACGGCAAGACCGGCATCGACCTGAATCGTGCTGGCACGCCCTTGCTGGAAATCGTTTCCGAACCCGACATGCGTTCCGCCGACGAAGCCGTTGCCTACGCGCGCGCCCTGCATGCGCTGGTGCGCTGGATTGGCATCTGTGACGGCAACATGCAGGAGGGTTCCTTCCGTTGCGACGCCAACGTTTCCGTGCATCGTCCCGGCACGCCCTTCGGGACGCGGCGGGAAATCAAGAATCTCAATTCCTTCCGCAACCTGAAGGAAGCGATCGAATATGAAATCCGCTGGCAGATCGAAACTCTGGAAGACGGCGGCAGGATCGAACAGGCAACCGTGCTTTTTGACCCCGCGACGGGCGAAACCCGCGCCATGCGCACGAAGGAAGACGCGCACGATTACCGCTATTTCCCCGACCCTGACCTTCTGCCGCTGAAGATTGATCGGACATGGCTGGATCGTGTGTGCAAGCGTCTGCCGGAATTGCCGGAAGCCAGGCGTCAGCGTTTTGTGACTGATTTGGGTCTTTCCGCCTACGATGCGGCCACGCTCACCGCGACGCTGGAGACGGCGGATTATTTCGAGGCGACCGTCGCTGTTGCGGGCAAGGCGTCTGCCAAGCTCTGCGCCAACTGGGTCATGGGCGACCTGGCCGCGCGGCTCAACCGGGAAAATCTGGGCATTGCGCAATCTCCGGTTGCCGCGGCGCAACTGGGCGGTCTCATCGCCCGCGTCGCCGACAACACGGTCTCCAATGCCATTG
The DNA here is from genome assembly GCA_031271025.1 of Zoogloeaceae bacterium. Lineage (GTDB taxonomy): Bacteria > Pseudomonadota > Gammaproteobacteria > Burkholderiales > Rhodocyclaceae > Azovibrio. The sequence goes on from JAISWQ010000066.1 coordinate 10,024, forward strand.
GCAAAAAGGTGTTCGAGGCGCTCTGGACAGGCGCGGGGCAAAGCGCCGACGCAATCATCGAAGCACAGGGACTGAAACAGATCACCGATACCGGCGCGATTGAAAAGCTGGTGGATGACGTGATCGCCGCCAATCCCGCCAATGTTGCCGAATACCAGGCAGGCAAGGAAAAAGCCTTCAACGCCCTGGTAGGGCAGGTGATGAAGGCCGCCAGGGGCAAGGCCAATCCGCAACAGGTCAATGCGCTGCTGAAGCAAAAGCTGGCGGAGTGAGAACCTGTTCATCATTCTTGGCTTTCCCGGCGCAACCTCTGTTTCCACCCTCGTCACAGGCAAGGCGTGAAGCGACATGGCTTTTTCAACGGCCTTTGGGTTTGCTTTGTTTGGCGTTCTGGAAAACCGGAGTGCAACATGGATCGTTACGGCGCGTCTTACTTGTAAGCTGCGTCATGGGCGGTCTGGCGGAGAAGGCTGAACACGGCACGGCGGAGCATCAGTGTTCGCTCACCAGTTCCCGGTATTCGCGGCGGTCGCGTTCGTATTTGGCGTTGATGCGGGCAAGATCGTTTTCCTTGATTTTGATGAGTTCGTTCTGGAACTTGATGTCCATTTCCTCGTTGCGCAAGCCTTCCTCAAGATCGGTTGGCAAGGGCGGCGGGTTCTTTTTCTTTTTGCCATCCTTCCCCGTTTGCAGTTCCGTAATCCTGGCCTGATACTCCTGCAGGCGTTTTTGTGAATCGGCGATCCGTTGTTTGGCTTCATCCACGTCTTTCCTGATGCCGGATTCGTCCTGGCGTTGCCGATCATTGATTTCCTTCATGCTGTTGTAGGTCGACATGATGGCGAGGCGGCGGCGTTGCTGCTCTTCCGTGATTTCCCGCTCCTTTTCACGACGCCGGGTCTCGACGGCAGCCTGAGTCTTTTCGGTTTCCGTTTTGGGGGGGGAGACGTCACGAATGCGCAGGCCGGAACGGCTGTAGACGGTATAGGGTTGTCCTACGCACTGGCGCGGCAGGATGTCACCGCAGGTGCGCTGACCATTGGTGTCGATACAGCAGGAAAACTGGCCAGCTGAGGGACTGGACTCTGCCAGTGCAGGAAGTGTAGGCAGTGCAAGGAATGCGAGTGCACAACAAAGCGGTTTAAGTGGCGATGCCATATTGACTCCGGTAAGCAAGGATGGCGTTTTGGTGGGAGGTAAACTCGGGTTGATGGGTGAGATAGGCCAGCAAATCTTCCAGAGTGGCGACGGCAATAACCGGGATACGGTAATCCTGTTCGACCTCCTGTACGGCGGAGCGTGTGCCCTGGCCGCGCTCCATGCGATCCAGCGCAATGACGACGCCCGCAGGTTCCGCGCCCGCCGCGCGGATCAGGGCGACCGATTGGCGTACCGAGGTTCCGGCGGAAATGACGTCATCGACAATCAGCACCTGGCCTTGTAGCGGCGCGCCTATGAGCAAACCGCCCTCACCGTGATCCTTGGCTTCCTTGCGGTTATAGGCGATTGGAATTTCGTGCCCGGACTCCGCGAGTGCGATGGCGGTGCAGGTTACCAGCGGAATGCCTTTGTAGGCGGGGCCGAAGAGCATGTCGAAGGGCAGCGCGGCGGCTGCAATTGCCTGGGCGTAGAAGCGTCCCAGTTTTTGCAGGGCACCCCCGTCATGAAAAAGACCCGCATTGAAAAAGTAGGGAGAGGCGCGTCCTGCCTTGGTGGTGAAACGCCCGAAACGAAGCACTTCGCGTTCCAGCGCAAATTCAATGAAGGTCTGCCGAAAATCCATTGCTTTTCCTTTTTCTGGGGGCTCGCAATCTGCGCCCGGCTGCATGTGTGCCTTGATACGCAAACTTGCTGCAAAATCCGTACCATGACAAGACGCCAGAAAGCGTGGTATTTTCACCGCCTGCCGTTGCCCGCAGGGTTCGGCATTTTGTCAGAAACTGACATTTTTCGGTTATGCAAGCCGCATGTATGGAAATTCAAATTTGCGTATTATATCCCTGAATCTGAACGGAATCCGCTCTGCCTGGCAAAAGGGAGCGGAAGCCTGGATACGCCGTGCAGCTCCGGAGGTCATCGCCTTTCAGGAATTGAAGGCGCAGATGGGGGATTTGTCGCCTGCCATGTTGACGCCGGAAGGTTACCATGCCTTTTATCATCCCGCTGTACGCAAGGGTTACAGCGGCGTAGGGCTTTGGTGTCGGCAAAAGCCATTGGCGGTTTCCACTGGAATGGGCGACGCGGCATTTGATGCCGAAGGCCGGTTTTTGCGTGTCGATTTTGCGGATTTTTCGGTCATTTCGCTCTACCTGCCGTCGGGTTCCGCCTCGCCGGAGCGACAGGCAGACAAGTTCCGTTTCCTGGAACTTTTTCTGCCGCGTCTGGAAGCACTGCTGGCGGAAGGACGGGAGATGGTGATCTGCGGCGACTGGAATATCGCGCATCAGGAAATCGACCTCAAGAACTGGAAAGGCAACCGGAAAAATTCCGGCTTTCTGCCGGAAGAACGGGAATGGTTTTCCCGGATGCTGGCGCTGGGCTGGCAAGACGTGTTTCGCGCGTGTTACCCGGAAGCAGGGGAGAGCGCCTACACCTGGTGGTCGAACCGGGGACAGGCCCGGGCAAAAAACGTGGGTTGGCGCATCGACTACCAGATTGCCACCCCCGGCCTTGCCGCCCGCGCGCGGGAAGGCTTTGTCTACAAGGTGGAACGTTTTTCCGATCACGCGCCGCTGGTGCTGGATTACGCCGAGGATCCAGGCGGAGTGGGGGTTTGCGCATAGACACGGCAGCAGGATCGCAGGTTTGCAGGGGGTTGTTTTTTTGTCGCCGGGAGCACAGGTTTCTGGCATTTCGCCGGGGAAAAGATTGTCAGCCGGGGCGGGCTGATTGTTCAGGATTTCCGATGCGCCGCTATCTTTGTCACAATTGTCGCCTGACTTACCTGGTCATGTTTTTCTTCCCACAATTCTGGCGCGTTTGCGTCTGCGCCGGGCAACCCCAGATGGCGGTAGATGGCGGGCGTGGCGACGCGGCCACGCAGGGTGCGTTGCAGATAGCCCTGTTGAATCAGATAGGGTTCCAGCACGTCTTCGATGGTGTCGCGCGCTTCGCCGATGGCGGCGGCAAGGTTTTCGACTCCGACCGGGCCGCCGCCGAATTTTTCGACAATGGCGGTAATCAGCTTGCGATCCATCACATCCAGCCCGACCGAATCCACATCCAGCATGGAAAGTGCCGCGTCCGCGAGCGTCTGGGTGATGTGGCCGTCGGCCTTGACTTCCACGTAGTCGCGTACCCGGCGCAGGAGGCGGTTGGCGACGCGGGGCGTGCCGCGCGCGCGGCGGGCGATTTCCAGCGCGCCTTCCAGCGCGATGGGGGTATCGAGCAGGCGTGCCGAGCGAGTGACGATCTCGCGTAATTCTTCCGGCGTGTAAAACTCCAGACGCGCGGTGATGCCGAAACGGTCACGCAGGGGGTTGGTCAGCATTCCGGCGCGTGTTGTTGCGCCCACGAGGGTGAAGGGCGGCAGATCCAGCTTGACGGAACGGGCGGCAGGCCCTTCGCCGATCATGATGTCGATCTGAAAATCCTCCATCGCCGGGTAGAGGATTTCCTCTACGACAGGCGAAAGCCGGTGGATTTCGTCGATGAAGAGGATGTCGCGCGGTTCCAGATTGGTGAGGAGGGCGGCGAGGTCGCCCGCGCGCTCCAGAACGGGGCCGGAAGTCTGGCGCAGATTGACTCCCATTTCGGCGGCGAGGATGTGCGCCAGCGTGGTCTTGCCCAGACCCGGCGGGCCGAAGAGCAGCACATGATCCAGCGCGTCGCCGCGTTTTCTGGCCGCCGTGATGAAAATATCCAGTTGTTCGCGGATCTTGACCTGCCCGGTGTAATCGGCAAGCCGTCTGGGACGCAGGGCGCGCTCGAAGGCGTCTTCTTCCCGCGAGCGGGATTGCGGCGCGATGAGGCGGGGGGAGGCGTCTGCGGCGCGTGTGGAAAGATTGTCGGTTTCGATCATGGCATTGTCAGTGTGCGTCAAAATAGTAAACCCCTGCTTTTTGCCGGGCAGGTTTGTTTGGGTTTGAAGGCAGGCAGTCTCGCCTTCAAACCGTGTAAAAACAACGAAAAATCAGCTCGGCCTTGGGGTTGCGTTGCTTTTCCCCCTAAAAAGGGCAGGCTTTGCCTGTCCTTTTTTGCTGTCTGAACCGGCAAAAAGTGGGGTTTTACTTTTTGACGCCTCCTTACAGCACTTCCGCCGCATGGTCGGCAAGGCGCGAGCGTTCGCCGCGTTGCAGGGTGATGTGACCGGAATGCGGCCAGCCCTTGAAACGATCGACCACATAGGTCAAGCCGGAAGAGCCTTCGGTCAGGTAGGGGGTATCAATCTGGGCGATGTTGCCCAGGCATATCACCTTGGTGCCGGGGCCGGCGCGGGTGACGAGGGTTTTCATCTGCTTGGGGGTGAGATTCTGCGCCTCGTCGATAATGAGAAATTTATTGAGGAAAGTGCGCCCGCGCATAAAATTGAGCGATTTCACCTTGATTTTGGTACGAACCAGGTCACGGGTGGTTGCTTTCGCCCAGTCGCCGGAAAGCACTCCCGCCCTGTCGTCTCCGTTGGCGTCGGCGTGGGTGAGCACTTCCAGATTATCTTCCAGCGCGCCCATCCAGGGGGTCATCTTTTCTTCCTCGCTGCCGGGGAGAAAGCCAATGTCCTCTCCTACGGAAACCGTGACGCGGGTTACGATGATTTCCGCGTAACGTTTGCTTTCCAGCACCTGCGCCAGACCTGCCGCAAGGGTCAGCAGCGTCTTGCCGGTGCCTGCCTGTCCCAGGAGGGTGACAAAATCAATCTCCGGGTTCATGAGCAGGTTGAGGGCAAAATTCTGCTCGCGGTTGCGTGCGGTAATTCCCCAGACCGCGTGCCGGGAATGGCTGAAATCGGTCAGGGTTTCCAGCACAGCCTGCCTGCCCGCGATTTCACGTACCCAGACGGCAAAGTCCGGCGTATTTTCCAGGTAGAGAAACTCGTTTTGCAGGAATTTGGGGCAGAGCGCGCCGGTTACCCGGTAGTGGGTTTTGCTTTCCGTCTTCCAGGATTCCAGTTTCTTGCCATGTGTTTCCCAGAAATTGTCGGGCAGGGCACGGCAACCGGAATAGAGCAGATCGGAATCTTCCAGCACCTGATCGTTGAAATAATCCTCGGCGGGCAATCCCAGGGCACGCGCCTTGATGCGCATGTTGATGTCCTTGGAGACCAGCGCGACCTGGCGGGCGGGATACTGGTGTTGCAGATGAATGACGACAGAAAGAATCTGGTTGTCGTATTTGGAGGCTGGCAGACCCGGCGGCAGCTCGCTGTCAATGGCTTCCGTTTGCAGGAAAAGCCGTCCGCGCGCGAGCTTGTGGCTGGGTTCCGCCAGCGGAATGCCGCCGGTAATATCCTCCGCAACCGCCAGCATTCCGTCCAGCGTGCGTGAAACCTGGCGCGCGTTGCGGGCGATTTCCGACATGCCGTGCTTGTGGCTGTCCAGTTCCTCCAGCGTCATGATGGGAAGATAGACGTCGTGCTCCTCAAAGCGGAAGAGGCTCGTGGGGTCGTGCATCAGTACGTTGGTATCCAGCACAAAGAGTTTGGGTTCTTGCGGTTGAGGGGCTTTTTTGGATTTGGGCGGCATGACGGTCTTGTTTGCTCGAATCAAAGGGTTTGCACGAATTCCAGCACGGCGGCGGCGTGTCCTGGCGCCTTGACGCCACGCCATTCGCGCAGAATCTTGCCGTGTGGGTCGAGGATGAAGGTACTGCGCTCGATGCTGCGTATTTCCTTGCCGTAAAGTTTTTTTTGCCTGATGACGCCAAACTGCGTGCAAAGCACTTCTTCCTTGTCGCTCACCAGCGGAAAGGGCAGGGCATATTTTTCGCGGAAATTTTCGTGTGCCTTGAGCGCATCGCGGGAGACACCCACCACTTCTGTTTTTGCCGCGAGGAAGTCGGGATAAAGGTCGCGGAACTGTTGCGCTTCGGTTGAACAGCCGGGGGTATTGTCCCTGGGATAAAAATAGAGCACCAGAATTTTGTCGCGCGCGTTGGCGAGGGAGAAGGTCGTCCCTCCCGTGGCAGGCAGGGCGGTGGTAACGGAACGGTTCATGGCAAAAGCGCCTCAGGGCGCACAGGGAAAATCAGGGGGAGATTATAGCGAATGCGGGAGGAGGAAGGCTTTACTGCTTCATGCCCCGTGTGTCGTATCGCTGGCAGGATTTTGCGTGGAATGATGGTTTTCAGTGTGCTGCTTGTGACGATGGAGGGTGCGATGTTGTGGTAACCTTTCACTCTCTTTTCAACCGCCGCGTGTTTTTCACTTTCCTGTCATGACCTCGCCTGATCGTCTGCTTTCCGGGGCAGTTTCCCTTGAGGCTGCTCCCGTTGTCCTTGCGCTTGCATCCGCCGAATCTGTTTCTTCCGTTCCCACCGAGACCGAGGCTGTGCCGGAAAAAGTAACCCCGCGTGTATTGCTGGAAACCCTTGCGGCACGCTATCCGGCGTTTCGTGATGTTCTGCCGCTTGCCATCGGGATCGACAAGCAACTGTTGCAACAGTCCGAAGAACTGGGGGTCAGCAAAAGGCGGTTGCGGATTGCCCTTGCCCAGCACATTCGTTCCACGCGCTACCTCAAGGCGCTGGCCAGGGCAACGCACCGCTACGATCTGAACGGTCAGGAAGTCGAGATCCTGACAGACGAACATCGTCAGTATGCCGCCGAGACGCTGCGTGAACGGCAAAAGCACCATGCAGCGGAACGTCGGACGCGGGAAGGATGCGAAAGCAAGGTGGAAAACAACCGTCCGCGTTCCCCCAAACGGGAAGGCGGCGCGAAAAGGCCGGAGCGCAAAGCGGAAGCCGCGCCCGACAAAGGGGAAACGCGCAAAAGGGAACCCCAAAAACCTGCCTCCTCCAAGGCAGTGCCACCGCCTGCCCGCAAAACGAAGCCAGATAACGCGGGTGCGAAAAACATTGCCGAAGAAAAGCCCGACGCTACGCCGATGGCGGAAAAGCTCGCCCTGCTGGCGGAAAAATTCGCGCGACACTAAACCGCCGCGCTTGTCGCGGGCTGTTCCAGCCATCTGCGCCAACGCTTCCCGCCCGCCGCGTTTCAGCGCCGGTTTTTGTTTCATGTCCGAGTCTTTACCATGCCCGTTCCCGCCTTTGTCCATCTACGTATCCACAGCGAGTTTTCCCTGACAGACGGTATTCTCAGGGTGGGCGATGGCAAGGGAAATCCTGGTGACGCGGTGAAACAGGCGCTGGCCGATGGGATGCCGGCGCTGGCGCTGACCGACCTGATGAACGTCTTTGGCCTGCTCAAGTTCTTTCAGGGCGCACGCGGCAAGGGGATCAAACCCATTGTCGGCGCGGATTGCCGGATTGCGCCGTCTGCCGCCAGCAAGACGGCTTCCGATACCGCGCATCGCCTCATCCTGCTGGTGAAAAATCACGCAGGCTACCTGCAACTTTCGCAATTGCTCACCCGCGCCTACACCAGCGCCGATCGCGCCGAGCCGCCGGAAATCCGCCGTGAGTGGTTTTCCGAAACAGGTGCCGACGGCCTGATTGCGCTTTCTGGCGCGGCGGGCGGCGATATTGGTGAAGCATTGCTGCACGGACATCCCTATCTGGCGCGGGAACGCGCCGAAACCTGGGCGCGGCTTTTTCCCGGCAGCTTTTATCTGGAACTCCAGCGTTATGGCCAGCCCGATGCGGAAACCCTGATCGAGGCCACGCTGAATCTTGCCGCCGCGACCAGTCTTCCTGTGGTGGCGACGCACCCTGTCCAGTTCCTGAGCCGTGATGATTTTTCCGCACATGAGGCCAAGGTCTGCATTGCCGAGGGCTATACCCTGGGGGATACCCGCCGTCCGCGCCACTTTACCGAGGAACAGTATTTCAAGAGTACGGCAGAAATGGCGGAACTTTTCGCCGACCTGCCGGAAGCCCTGGAAAACACGGTGGAAATTGCCCGGCGCTGTAATCTGGAACTTACGCTGGGCAAGAATTTTCTGCCGCAGTTCCCAACGCCGGAAGGGATCAGTCTGGATGCCTTTCTCGCGCAAAAAGCCAGGGAAGGACTGGAAACCCGCCTGCTGCGGTTGTTTCCCGACCCGGAAGAACGTATCCGCCGTCGCCCGGAATATGACGCGCGGCTGGAAACGGAAATTGCCACCATCATCCAGATGGGGTTTCCCGGCTACTTCCTCATCGTGGCGGATTTCATCAACTGGGGCAAGGCCAACGGCGTGCCGGTGGGGCCTGGGCGCGGCTCCGGCGCGGGGTCGCTCGCGGCCTTTGCCCTTGGCATCACCGATATTGATCCGCTGCCCTACGCCCTGCTCTTTGAACGTTTCCTGAACCCGGAGCGGGTTTCCATGCCCGACTTCGACATCGACTTCTGTCAGGACAAACGCTATCGCGTCATCGAATATGTGCGCGAGCGTTACGGCGCGGATGCGGTGTCGCAGATTGCCACTTTCGGCACCCTGTCCTCGAAGTCGGTCATCCGCGATGTCGGGCGGGTGCTGGATATGCCCTATTCGCTCTGCGACAGTCTTTCCAAGCTGATTCCCGTCAAGGAGAACAAGCCCTTGCCGTTGGCAGAGGCGCTGGAGGCGGAACCGGCGCTGAAGGCCATGCTGACCGACGAACAGGATGGCGAAGCCGTCACCCGGCTCTTCGATTTCGCGCGGCGGCTGGAGGATCTGGCCCGCAACGTCGGAATGCACGCGGGCGGCGTGCTCATCGCGCCAGGACGCATCGCCGATTTCTGCCCCATTTACCAGGCTGACGTCGACGCCTCGCCTGTTTCACAGTTCGACAAGGACGACGTGGAAACGATCGGCCTTGTGAAGTTCGATTTTCTGGGGCTGAAAAACCTCACCATCATCGAGCTGGCGCTCGATTACGTGGAGCGCCTGACCGGCGCGCGTCCCGACCTCATGACGCTGGGACTTTCCGATCCCGCCGCCTACCACATTCTGCAAACGGCCAACACCACGGCAATTTTCCAGGTGGAATCGGAGGGGATGAAAAAGCTCCTGAAAAAACTTGCGCCCGATTGTTTTGAAGACATCATCGCCGTGCTGGCGCTTTTTCGTCCTGGTCCTTTGGGTTCCGGCATGGTAGACGACTTCATTCTGCGCAAGAAAGGGGCACAGAAGGTGGATTATTTCCACCTTGACCTGAAAGACTGTCTCTCGCCCACCTACGGCGTCATCGTCTATCAGGAACAGGTGATGCAGATCTCGCAGATCATCGGGGGGTACACTCTGGGTGGCGCGGATCTGCTGCGCCGCGCAATGGGCAAGAAAAAGCCGGAAGAAATGGCCAAACACCGCGAAACCATTGTCGAGGGCGCAAAAAAGAAAGGTTACGCTCCCGAACTCGCCGAGCATCTCTTCGACCTGATGACCAAATTCGCGGAGTACGGCTTCAACAAGTCGCACACTGCCGCCTATGCCATCGTCACCTATCAGACCGCCTGGTTGAAGGCGCACCATTGTGCGGCCTTCATGGCGGCCACGCTTTCTTCGGACATGGACAACACCGATACGGTGAAAATTTTCCATGACGACGCAAAAGCGAATGGCCTCCTCATGCTGGGGCCGGATGTGAATGTTTCCGGAAAATACTTTGAGCCGGTCGACGAAAAGCAGATCCGTTACGGTCTGGGCGCGATCAAGGGGGTGGGCGGCGCGGCGGCGGATCTCATCGTGGACACGCGGAAAAAGGGTGGTGCATTCCGCGATCTCTTCGATTTTTGCCGTCGGCTGAACAAACGCCAGGTCAATCGCCGGGCACTGGAAGCCCTCGTCAAGGCGGGCGCTTTCGACGCGCTGGATGCCGATCGCGGCAAGCTCTTCGCCTCCATCGCGCTGGCGATGGAGGCTGCCGAACAAGCGGAAAAAAATGCCTTGCAGGTCAGCCTCTTCGGTGAGGATTCCGCTTCGGAAACCGCGCTGCACTATCTCAAGGCGCCGCCCTGGGAGGCGCGCGAAAAACTGCTGAACGAAAGGGAGGCGCTGGGTTTTTTCTTTTCCGGCCATCTTTTCGATATTCATGCGCCGGAACTTTCCCGCTTCGTCCAGGGCCGGCTTGCCGCGTTGAAAGCCACGAAGAAACCGAAACCCGTGCTGCTCGCGGGCATTGTCGTTGGCGTGCGCACCCAGATAACCAAAAATGAAGGCAAAAAAATACAGCTTGTGCAAATCGAAGACGGTAGCGCGGCGCAGGAGATTTCTGTCAGCAACGAGGTTTTTGAAAACAATGCCGACAAGCTGAAAACCGACACGCTGCTGCTGATTGAAGGCGAGATACGCTTTGACGAATACCGCAACGGCAACCGTGTGGAGGCGAAAAATATTTTCACTCTGGGGGAAGCCCGTTCCCGCCTTGCCCGCAGCCTGCGTCTTCGGCTGGAGGCGGTCACGCGCGAAGGCTTTGATTTCCAACGTCTGAAAACCCTGCTTACCGCCCATCCGGGCGTCACGCCTGTTCTCATCACCTACCAGAATCCGCGCAGCCGCGGCGAACTCGTCCTGGGCGCGGAATATCGCGTCATGCTGGACGATGCCCTGCTTGCCGCCTTGCGCGACTGGCTCACCCCGGAACGGGTGGAAATCCGTTACGGCTAGCAGGAAGTCGAGGGGCGAAACGCCGCGCTGATTTTTCTCACCTTTGTCATTGCGAGGGGCGTAGCCCCGCGCTGATTTCCCCCATATTCGTCATTGCGAGGGGCGTAGCCCCGTGGCAATCCATGCGGCCTTTCAGGTGGCTTTGTCGTTTCAGGGAACCGAACCACCGCCTGGATTGCCCCCAGCGCCGTGACGGCTTGCCAATTTCCTGTCATATTGCCAGAATGGGAGTTATTTCCAATTGTTTGAATGCCTGAAGGCTGGAGGTTGAACATGCGCCGGAGTTTGTGGATATTGCTGTTGGGGCTGGTATTTTCCGGGGGTGTGCGCGGAGAGACCTATCCTTGGTCGGATCTGGCGTGGGAGAACTTTCGCGTGGAATGCAAGAACCAGACGCGAGGGAGCAAGGCGTGCGAGCAGGAGATCTGCGGTGATCGCGCGCGCTGGCCGGTGGCTGTTCCGATAGGTTCTGTGAAGGGGATGGCGGAGGCGTGCAAAAAGAGACTGGCGGAGGAAGCGGTCAGGAAGGCAGAGCAGGCGAAGCAGGCGGAAGCCAGGAAGCAGCAGGAGCGCCAGGCGGCGCAACAGCGTATGGCGGCAGAGGAAAAAAGAAAACGCGAGGCAGCGGCGCGTCGCGCGGAGGCAGCGGCGCAAAAGAAAGCCGAGGCGGAAAGAGAGGCGCATTTTCGCGCGGCGGCCAATCGTCCGGCACAGGAGGAACCCGCGCCGTTTTCGGAGCGGACGACGGAGTTGGGGCTGGTGTTTGTACGTCTGCCGGGGGGCAGGTTCAGGATGGGCTGTGATGACCCCAATGCCAAGGGGGATGCGAAATGTTGGTCAAGTGAAATGTGGAGTGACGGCAAGGCACAGCATGAAGTGGAGATCAGTGCGCCGTTCTGGCTGGGGAAGTACGAGGTGACGCAGAAGCAATGGCGGGCGGTGATGGGGGATGCGCCGATGAAGCAGGGAAATAGCCGCCCTGCTTTGCTGGGGGATGACAAGCCGGTGGGGAATGTGCCGTACAACAGGGTTCTTGAGTTTATCGACAGGCTGAACGCGCGTGAGGGACGGGATGGTTCTGCGGGGCACGAACGTTATCGTCTGCCGACGGAAGCGGAGTGGGAATACGCGGCGCGTGCGGGTACACAAACGCCGTGGTCATGCGGCAGCAATGCCCGTTGCCTGAATGAAATGGGCGCGCGTTTTAA
>JAISWQ010000113.1 GCA_031271025.1 Zoogloeaceae bacterium
GTCCGCCGATGAAAATCTGCACGCCTTCGGCGCGACAGGAATGTTCGAGCAGACGCATCAGGCTGGAGCGTTGCTCGAAGAGATCGAACAGTTCGCGTAGCCGTTGGGTGTTGGCGGCGAGGTCTGCGGCGTCGAGCAGGTTTTTTTCGCCGGAAATGACATACGCTTCCTCCTGCGCCAGCGCCTCACTGCCCGCTTCCAGTGCGGCGGTCATCAGGGTTTGCAGGTCGCTGTGCAGCGCATGCAGATCGCTGCGTACCCGGTTGCGGATTTGTTCCAGATCCAGCCCGGAAAAGTGCTGGTTCAGATAACGGGCGGATTCGGCGAGATCGGCGGTAGTGTAGGGGTGTCCGGTAAACAGGATACGGTTTTGTACGTCACCTTCCTGCGTGATCAGGATGAGCAGGATGCGCGTGGTCGACAGCGGCAGGAACTCGATCTGGCGGATTTTCGGCGCGGCGCGTCTGGGCGTGGTGACGACGCCGGCAAAATGGGTCAGTTGCGACAGCAGCCTGGAGGCGCTGGAGGTCAGTTGCTGCGGCGGGCAGGGACGCAAGGAATCGCCAATTTCCGCGATCTCCACTTCTTCCAACGGACGCACGGTCAGGAGGGAATCGACGAACAGCCGGAATCCCTGCGTGGTTGGCACCCTTCCCGCGGAGGTGTGCGGACTTGCCACGAGACCCGCTTCTTCCAGGTCAGCCATGACGTTGCGGATGGTGGCGGGCGAAAGTTCCAGAGCGGAAAACCGGGAAAGCGCGCGCGATCCCACCGGCGTTCCATCGGCAATGTAATGCTCGATCAGGGTTTTCAGCAGCGAGCAGGAACGATCATCCAGCATGGAACTGGCAGATTCCGAAAAAGGGGTTGTCGTTTCCGTCGGCATCCTGGCGATTCACTTTCATGCGCATTGTCATATTTTCCGCTTTCGGCGGCAGATGAGATTTTGCATCATAACATTTCCCGGCGGGTTTGCCTGACGTGTGGCAAGCGTATAGAATGATGGTCCGCGCCTTTCTATGATGCGGCGCTGGCGGTGCCCCAAAAGGGGATTATTGGATTTTATTTCTGCTCAAAAAGAAAAGGATAAACAAATGGATCGGTATGCTATTTTTGTGGATGCGGGCTATTTTTTCGCTGCGGGCGCACAGGCGGCTTTCCGGCAAAATGTCACGCGGCGGCAGGTTGCGTTGAAGTCTTCCCCGGCGGCGATGGTTGCGGATTTGTGTTCGCGGGCGCGGCAGGTGGTGGATAACCTGCCCCTGTTGCGCGCTTATTGGTACGACGCTACGCCCGGCCCGCGACTGACGATGGAACAGTTGGCGCTTGCCATGTTGCCGGGAGTAAAATTGCGGATAGGCGCGTTGAACAGCATGGGACGACAAAAGGGAGTGGATTCCCTGATCGTTACCGACATCATCGATCTGGCGCGCAACCGCGCCATTGCCGACGCGGTGTTGATGACCGGCGACGAAGACCTGCGCGTTGCCGTGCAGGTGGCGCAATCCTTTGGTGTGCGTGTGCATTTGCTGGGCGCGGGCGACATCACCCGCAACGTCAGCGACTTCCTGCAAATGGAAGCCGATTCCGTCACCTCACTGGAAGACCGCTGGTTCGCCAGCCATCTGGAACTCAATAATTCCTTCATGCCCACCTCTTCGGGGCAAATCCTGGGAAATAATGGGGTCGCGCCGGAAACAGACGCAGATGAGGACGAATTCATCGAAGCGGCGGAAGTGTCGATTCATGAAATTTTGGAATATGTCGAACCGGAGCAACTGGCACAACTGGGACAGCATTTCGCCTTCCAGAACTTCGTCCCGCCGGAATATGACCGCCGATTGGTGGCGATGGTTTCCGCCAGCCTGAATGGACGCAAACTCTCCGTAGAAGAAATCCGCAGTCTGCGAGCCCTGTTCGTCCGTACCGTCAAGAAGCGCAACAGCAGCAGCGAACCACCACCCGCATAAACGGATAAGCCCTCTTGTGTCAGCGCCTTGCAAGACAAACCGAGGCAGGGGTGTCTTGCGAAGGCGGGCTTGAAATTTCAGGCGCGTGAGGGTGTGAATGGCAAGGGCACGTAATTTACTTGCTGCTGTCCTGGCACATCTCCACTTCACTTGCCAGTTTGCAGCCTTTTTGCATATGGATTTCCGCCTGGACGAAATCCTGTGGCACCCATTTTCCGCCGAAGTAGAACAGTCCCACGTTCAGGCAGCTATGACCATCGTTACTGTCACAGCCCTTCTTGTAATAGACGAATGCCTTTTTGTGATCTGCCACGACGAGATTTCCTTCCTCGTAGAGTTTTCCCATACGGTGACAGGCTTCTCCATAACCCTGCTCACAAGCCTTTTCAAATAATTGCAGCGCCTGGTTGACGTTTTTCTTGACGCCATCGCCGCGCTGATGGCTAAGCCCAAGGTGATAACAGGCTTCACCATTGCCACTGTCGCAGGATTGGGCGGATAGTCGATTGGCTTTTTCCAGAAACTGCTGTGATTTTTTGGCGTCCCTTTTCACGCCTTTGCCATATTTGTACTGCGCGCTCAGGGTTTTGCAACTTTCGCCATATCCCAATTCACAGGCTTTTTCATACAGCGTTGCGG
>JAISWQ010000138.1 GCA_031271025.1 Zoogloeaceae bacterium
CGACCGCGACGTGAATGCCGCCATCAATCTGAAAAATTACGCCGTGAGTTCCACGGTGTCAGCCTGTGGAGAGGAAGGCTCTGGGCGTTGTCGCAAGACGACGGCGAAACCGGCCTCGGAGAAGCAGGAATCCGACAGCACATCACCCGATCAGACTTGCTCTGATTTGGAAAGATTTGTATAGGTTCGGAAGAACGGATGATGGCGGAGAAAACCGTGCCGGGGAAAACCAGAAATCATGAACAGATTCTGAGTAAATTACTTTTATCTGAAAGCGTGACGCCATGACCGATTTTTTGACCCTTGCTCCCGATGGTAAAACGCAAACGCTGGAAATTGCCTGGATCACCCCGCCCCATGTGGAACCCGACGCGCCGCCTCTGGTGTTTCTGCACGAAGGGCTTGGCTGTGTTGCGCTCTGGCGGCAGTTTCCCGCGCGGCTGTGCGCGGCGGTTTCCCGGCGTGGTCTCCTCTACTCCCGCTACGGCTATGGCGCTTCCACGCCCAGACCGCATGACCAACCCCTTCCTGTGGATTATCTGGAGCGCGAAGCCCGCGTAACCTTGCCCGCGTTGCTCGCCGCGCTGGACATCGAAAATCCCTGGCTGATCGGGCACAGCGACGGCGGTAGCATCGCCCTTCTGGCTGCGGCGGCGTTTCCCGATGTGTTTTCCGGCATCGTGACGCTTGCGCCGCATTATTGCGTGGAAGAAAAATGCCTCTTCGGCATTGAAGAAGCGAAGGCGGCCTACGAACACGGCGGCTTGCGGGAAAAACTCGCGCGTTACCACGACGACCCGGATTCCGCCTTCTGCGGTTGGTACGAAGTCTGGCTCAATCCCGCACGACGGGATTGGAACATCGCGGAAGACTTGCGCGCCATCACCTGTCCCGTGCTGGCGCTGCAAGGCCGCGAGGACGAATACGCGACGCTGGATCAGATCGAGGCCATTGCCCGTGCCGCGCTGCAAACAGAGCTGAGGGTATTGGAAGACTGCGGCCATTTCCCCTTCCTGACCGCGCCAGAAACCACCGAGGCCGCGATTGCGGCGTTTATCCGGGCACAGGGCTGAGAAGCTGCTCACGATTTCCAGCAAGCCACTTTTCCAGACCGACCATCCCCAATGGACGAAGCGCCGGGGAGCAATTGAAAGGGGAGGATATCGTCCCCAGTTATGTCAAGTTCCGTCCGATTCTATTTGCCAACCGCTTCACCTCTCGCGCAAAATGGCCTTCTGGCAAGCAGACGGAACGCAATACTTTTTCTGTTTTGCATAATGGGTTCTGACCGCTAGAATCCGCCTCCATGCGTTTCCATCGTCTGCGCTCTCCTCGTTTCGCCCTCCTGGCTTTCCTGCTGCTTGCGTTGCGCCTGGCGGGCGGCATGGGTGCTGCCTTTCTGGTGCCGGCGGCGCATGTTCAGGGCGATGGCGACGTTATCGTCATTTGCACGGCGATGGGCATGTCGGTGGTGGAAGCAGAAACGGACGCGCCTCCGGAATCGCATCATCATGCAATGGGGACGCATTGTCCGTTCTGTCTGGCGAGTCATGATTTGTTCGTCCTTCCCAGCGCGGATGTTTCCTTCTCCTTGCCCGAACTTGCGGCAACGGCCTTTCTTTCTCCGTCTTCCAGCGGTTTTCAACCGCCGCGTCCCGACAGTCGCCACGCGCCCCCGCGCGCCCCGCCTTCCTTCGCCTGATTTCCCCTTCTTTTTCGTTATCTGTCCGGCATGGGATTTCCCGTGGCCGGGGATCACGCGCATCCATCAATGTTCGTCGGCGCGGCGCGCGCGCTTCGTCGGCCATTTGCGAAGGATTTTTCATGTATCACATTTTTCGGATCAAATCCGTGGTGGGCGCGCTGCTTGCCGCCTTTGCCACGACCCTTGCCTTTCCCTCTGCGCTCCATGCCCAGGAAGCCTCCCATCGACACGAACACGGGAATGCCGGTATGCTGGACGAAGCCGAACTCGAACCCATCGTCATCACCGCGCCGTTCATGGAGACGCCGCTGGAAGTCCACGTTGACGCCAAGGCACCGCAGCAACCCCTGCCGCCCAACGATGGCGCGAGTTTTCTGAAGACCATTCCCGGCATGAGCGTCGTCAGGAAGGGCGGAACCAGCGGCGACCCGATGTTTCGCGGCATGGCGGCATCGCGCCTCAACATCCTCCTCGACGGCGGGCAGATTCTGGGCGGCTGCGGCGGACGCATGGATCCGCCCACCGCCTACATCTTTCCCGACGCTTTCGACCGCGTGACGCTCACCAAGGGGCCGCAAAGCGTGCGCTACGGCCCTGGCGCTTCGGCGGGCACGGTGCGTTTTGAGCGCGATCCCGTGTATTTTTTCGCACCGGGATGGCAGGCCAATAGCGCTGTCACCGGCGCGAGTTTTGGACGGCATGACGTTTTTCTCGACGCGAAGGCGGGTTCGCCCTTCGGCTACGTGCAGGGCATCGTCACCCACGCCCGTTCCGGCGATTACGAGGATGGCGACGGCAAAACCGTGCATTCCCGCTACGAACGCCACAGCGCCACCGCCATCCTCGGTTGGACACCGGATGAGAACACCAGCCTGCAATTTTCCGCCGTCAGGAGCGACGCCCGCGCCGCCTATGCCGATCGCGGCATGGACGGCAGCCGGTTCAGGCGGGAAAACCATGATCTCAAGTTCGAGAAATCCATGCGCGACGGCATACTCGACAAGGTGGAGGCGCAGGTCTATCACAACACCATCGACCATCTGATGGACAACTACCACCTGCGGCACAACACTGGCATGGCGATGGCGAGTAATCCCGACCGCCGTACCACCGGAGGACGCTTCGCCCTGACCTTTCTTCCGCACGAGAACCTGGAATGGGTGCTGGGCGTCGACCAGCAATCCAACCGGCACACGGGCAGGAGCGGCGGAGCCAGCGGCTCGACCACTTATTACCGCGACCAGAAACGGGTGGAGGACGCGCGTTTTGCGCAATTGGGCCTTTTTTCCGAAATCGACTGGGCCTTCGCGCAAGAGGATCGTCTGATTGCGGGACTGCGGGCGGATCGCTGGCGGGCAAAGGACAGCCGTCAGCGGTTCAATCTGGGCAGCGGCATGATGCCCAATTACCGCCCCAATCCCAGCGCGAATGCGCGCCGGACGGAACATCTCTACAGCGGTTTTGTTCGCTACGAGCATGACTTTTCTTTTGGCACGGCCTACGCCGGGCTGGGACACAGCGAACGCGCCCCCGATTTCTGGGAAGTCGTCAAGGAAGCGGCGGGGCAGGACAGCACGGCGAGCCTTTCCGTCTTCGACGCCATTGCGCCGGAGAAGACCACCCAGCTCGACCTCGGCCTCACCTGGAAAAGCGGCCCCTGGAAGGGATTCGTTTCGGCTTTCTACGGCAGGATCGACGACTACATCCTGATCCAGAGCAACTACACAAAGCCGGGACTGATGAGCAGCACGCGCGCCGTCACCATCGCGCGCAACATCGACGCCACCACCTGGGGCGGCGAGGCGGGAATCGACTATCGTTTTTCGCCCAACTGGAAAGGCATGGCGAGCCTGGCCTATGTGCATGGCACGAACGATACGGACGGCCACGCACTGGGACAAATGCCGCCGCTCGAAGGGCGTCTGGGTCTCGATTGGGAATCAGGCCCCTGGTCGGCGGGCGCGCTTTTGCGCCTCGCCGCCCGGCAGAATCGCGTCGCCGTGCATGAGGGCAACATCGTTGGCCAGGATTTGGGGAAGACTGCCGGTTTCGGCGTGTTTTCGCTGAACGGCGGCTACCGCTGGAACCGGAAGACGCGCGTAACCTTCGGTATCGACAACCTCTTCAACAAGACCTACGCCGAAGCCATCAGCAAGAGCGGCGCGCTTATCCAGGGGTATGAACAGACGACGCGGGTAAATGAACCCGGCCGCGCCTTCTGGCTGAAGGCGCAGTTCGCGCTGGAATGAGGTATTTTGTCCGCGCTGGTCGCCTCGCCTCGCGCCTCGCAATCACGATGGCGGGGAGACAGCGCTAGGGAAAATCAGAAAGCAAAAATCAGCGACAGCCCTTCAGGGCTGTCGGTCAAACGCCATTGGGAAGGGGTTTCTTTCCTCTCCCCAATGGCTACGGTCGAAACCCCGGCCGTAAGAAAGGGGTTCCAACCTTCGCACCTTTCTTACGGGCGGGGTTTCAAACCGGAGTTGGTTTTACGATGAACAGCTTCTTGCACGCTGGGTTTTCAGGGCGTAGAGGGCTTCCAGGGCGGTGCGCGGACTCAGGGTATCGGGATCGAGGGCGTCGAGCGTTTCCAGCAAGCGCGCCACTTCCGGGTCGGGTTCGGCGACAGCGGGAAGGCTGGCGAAAAGGTCGGGTTGCAGGGCGGCGAGCGGGTCGGCGGCCTGTGCGGCTTTTTGTTCCAGTTCGCGCAATTCCTTGCGCGCGCCGCGAATCACCGCGCCCGGCATCCCCGCCAATGCCGCAACCTGGATGCCGTAACTCTGGTTGGCGGAACCTTCTTCCAGCGCGTGCAAAAAGATGATGCGATCGCCGTGTTCCACCGCGTCCAGATGAACGTTGGCGAGGCTCTGGTATTCGCCCGCGAGCCGGGTCAGTTCAAAGTAATGGGTGGCAAAAAGCGTATGGCTTTTGTTTTTTTCCAGCAGATGGCGGCAGATGGCGAAGGCGAGCGCGAGACCATCGAAGGTGGAGGTGCCGCGCCCGATTTCATCCATCAGGACAAGACTGTTGGGCGTCGCCTGATGCAGGATGGCAGCGGCTTCGGTCATTTCAACCATGAAGGTGGAACGCCCGGAAGCGAGGTCGTCGGAAGCGCCGATGCGGGTGAAAATCTGGTCGGTGGAACCCAGCCGCGCGCTTTGAGCCGGGACAAAGCTGCCGACATGCGCGAGGAGCACGATCAGCGCCGTCTGGCGCATGAAGGTGGATTTGCCGCCCATGTTGGGGCCGGTGATGATGAGGAGACGACGCGCTTCGGAAAGCGTCAGGTCGTTGGCGATAAAGGAGTCGCCTGCGGCCGTCAGTTCGTTTTCCACCACCGGATGACGTCCGGCTTCGATCTGCAACCCTGGCGTGGCGACGAATTCAGGACGCCGCCAGTCACGGGTGAGCGCCGTGTCGGCGAAGCTCGCCAGCATGTCCAGTTGCGCAAGGGCGCGCGCGATTTTGAGGAAGGTTGGCACTTCCGGTTGCAGGCGGGCAAGGGCTGCGTCGAAGAGGTTTTTTTCGCGCGCCAGACTCCGTTCGCGGGCGGAAAGCATCTTGTCTTCCAGAATTTTCAGTTCCGGCGTCAGGTAACGTTCGGCGTTTTTCATCGTCTGCCGCCGCCGGTAATCGTCGGGAATCTTGTCGGTATGGATGTGGGAGACTTCGATGTAAAAGCCGGAAACCCGGTTGTATTCCACCTTGAGGCCGGGAATGCCGGTACGGGCGCGTTCGCGAGCTTCCAGTTCCATGAGAAAAGCACCGCAGTTGTCGTTCAGGGCGCGCAGCTCGTCCAGTTCGGCGTCGAATCCCGGCGCGATGACGCCGCCATCGCGGATCAAGGCGGCGGGTTCCTCGGCAATGGCCGCTTGCAGAAAGGCAAGCGCCGCTTCTGGAACGGCAAGATCCGCTGCCAGTTGGGCGAGCAGCGGCGCGGGATTTTCCACCAGCGGAGTGAAAATTTCCGGCAGACGCGAGAGTGAATCGCGCAGGGCGGAAAGATCGCGCGGACGGGCATTGGCGAGCGCAATGCGACTGGCGATGCGTTCCACGTCGGCCTGGGTTTTCAGGGCGCAACGCAGGCTTTCCGCGAGTCTGCCGTAATCGTCCTGGAGGACGGCGACGGCCTCGTGCCGGGCGGCGGGGATTTCCGGGGCGCGCAGGGGATGATGCAGGGCATGGCGCAAAAAACGCGCGCCCATGCCAGTGACGCAGGTATCGAGCAGGGAAAAAAGCGTGGGCGCGGGCTGTCCGCGCAGGGTTTCCGTCAATTCCAGATTGCGCCGGGTGGCGGCATCCAGCCCCAGATAGCGGCTTTCCGTCTCGACACGCAGGGTTTCCACATGCGGCAGCGTCGAACCTTGCGTGGCGCGCGCATATTGCAGCAGCGCGCCTGCCGCCGCAAGCGCGGGATTCAGGTGTTCCGCGCCAAAGCCTTCCAGCGACGTGACCCTGAAGTGCGCGTGGAGGAGGTCACGCGCCGTATCCACCGCGAAATGCCAGTCGGGACGACGGGTACGGGCGCAGCCTTCGGGCAGGGGAAAATCGGAATCCAGACAGTCGGGCAGGAGAATTTCCGCCGGACGCAGACGCTCCAGGGTCGCGGCAAGCATGGCGGGCGCGATTTCCGTCACGGCAAAATCGCCGCTGGCGAGATTGAGCCAGGCCAGTCCCATCTGTTTGGCGTCGCGCGCCAGGGCGAGGAGCAGGGCGTCGCGGCGCTCATCCAGCAGGGCGGCGTCGGTGAGGGTGCCGGGGGTGAGAATGCGGGAAACCACTCGTTCCATCGGCCCCTTGCCGGTGGGATCACCCTGCTGCTCGCAAATCACGGCAGATTCGCCCAGTTTCACCAGTTTGGCGAGATAGCCTTCCAGCGCGTGATAGGGAACCCCAGCCATCTTGATCGGCGCACCGGCGGATTGCCCGCGCGTGGTCAGGGTGATGCTCAGGAGGCGCGCGGCTTTTTCCGCATCGCCGAAAAACATCTCGTAGAAATCGCCCATGCGGTAGAACAAGAGGGTTTCCGGGTACTGTTTTTTCAGCGTCAGATATTGCTGCATCATCGGGGTGTGCTGGGAGAATTCCCCGGCTTCCGGTACGGTCGTCGGATTTTTTTTGGCTTTGCCCATGCGTGATGCTCCCTTGCACCCTGTTCGGATTTGGAAAAGACGGAATTTTAACCAGGACGGCGGGCGCGGTTTTCAATTTTTCGGGAGGCAGTCTAGAATAAAAGCGTGTTCCTCTTTCCAGAATCCTGTTTTTCGGGGTTTTATCATGATTTCCGGTCTCTCTGGCAGCGCCGTGATGGACTATCTGCTTCCCCTTTCCCAGCGGGGAGAACGGGCAGCGTCTGGCCTGAAAGCGGAGACAGCCAACAGAGACGGGGAAAAAAAGACCGGAGCCGAGGCCGAAAAAGCCGACGCGACAGCAGGTGGCGCAACGGGTTCCGCAAACGAACTTTCCAAAGAAGACCAACGCCGGGTGGAAGAACTCGCCAGGACGGATCGCGCGGTGCGGCAACATGAACAGGCGCACATGGCGGCAGGCGGCGGGCTGATCACTTCCAGAGCGAGCTACGAATACGAAACCGGCCCGGACGGCAAGCGTTACGCCGTGGCGGGCGAGGTCGGCATCAGCCTTGCCGAAGGGAGAACCCCGGAAGAAACGTTGCAAAGAGCGCGCCGGATTCGCGCCGCCGCGCTCGCGCCTGCGGACCCTTCCCCACAGGACCGCAGCGTTGCGGCAATGGCGGGGCAGATGGAAATGGAAGCCATGCAGGAAATCGCCCGCCGACAACTGGCGGAACAAAACGGCAGCGGGGAAAATCCTGACATTGGCGCGCAGAATGGCGCGGAAAAACAGGTTCCGCCAGAGCGCGTGCGCGCGGAAGGCATACGCGCCTATCAGACGATGGCGGATGGCGCGGGCGGCACGAATGAAGCCGCCGCCAACGATGCCAACCGTGTCTCCCTTTTTGCGTGAGAAGTGATTCACAATTTCTTCCCGGCGTAGCCTTCCAGAAAGTTGGCGTATGTCCAGGGGCGTCTTGTATATTGCGTCCCTGTGGCGTATTGGCGCTTGCATCCCAAACGCCCTGACCGCGCTACTTGCCGGAGCCTTGCGCTTCCTGATCCATCAGGGCAGATACTTGCTCCCGTCCGCAAGCCTCCGTATCATCGCCGGGTTTTCGCCCATAAGCTGGGCGTATTCCCCCATCCAGGAGTCCCTGTGTCCGAACCTCATGCGGAAGTTGTCCGCCGCCGTACCTTTGCCATCATTTCCCACCCCGACGCGGGGAAGACCACGCTGACGGAAAAACTTCTGCTCTTTGCTGGCGCGATTCAGATTGCGGGCAGTGTCAAGGCGCGCAAGGCCAGCCGTCATGCCACCTCCGACTGGATGGAGATCGAAAAGCAACGCGGCATTTCCGTGGCCTCTTCCGTCATGCAGATGGAGTACCGTGATTGCGTGCTCAATCTGCTGGATACCCCTGGCCACCAGGATTTTTCCGAAGACACCTACCGCGTGCTCACCGCCGTGGACGCGGCGCTGATGGTCATCGACGCCGCCAACGGCGTGGAAGCGCAAACTCGCCGCCTGATCGAAGTCTGCCGCGCGAAAAATACGCCGGTGCTCACCTTCATTAACAAACTCGACCGCGAGGTACGCGAACCGCTCGATTTGCTCGACGAAATCGAGGCTGCACTCGGTATGCCCTGCGTACCGCTTGCCTGGCCGATTGGGCAGGGCAAGCGTTTTCACGGCATCTACAATCTGCGCAACGACACCCTGCGTGTTTTCCGTCCTGGCGAAGATCGGCGCACCGACGCGGACGAAATCCTGGATGGGCACGCCAGCGCGGCGCTTGCCGAACGCTTCGGCGCGGAATTCGCGGTGGCGGCGAGCGAAATGGAACTGGCGCGCGAGGCCATGCCCGCCTTCGATCGTGCCGAATTTCTCGCGGGGCGGCAGACGCCTGTCTTTTTCGGTTCCGCGATCAACAATTTTGGCGTCTGGGAAGTGCTGGAGGCGCTGGTGGATCTCGCGCCCTCGCCCGCGCCCCGCGTCGCCTTTACGGAACACGGCCACCGCGAGGTGCGCCCGGACGAGGCAAGGTTTTCCGGCGTCGTTTTCAAGATTCAGGCCAACATGGACCCGGCGCACCGCGACCGTATCGCCTTTGTCCGTGTCGCCTCTGGCCGCTTCGAGCCGGGAATGCGCCTGAAAGTGCGCCGTACCGACAAGGAACTGCGCCCGACCAATGTCGTCACTTTCCTCTCGCAACGCCGCGACCGGGTGGAGGAAGCCTACGCGGGAGATGTAATCGGCATCACCACTCACGGTGGCCTGCAACTGGGCGACACCCTGAGCGAAGGCGAACGCCTGCAATACACTGGCTTGCCCTTTTTCGCGCCTGAGCTTTTCCGCACGGTGGAACTTGCCGATCCCATGAAGTCGAAGCAATTGCACAAAGGCTTGAAGGAATTGGGCGAGGAAGGCGCGATTCAGGTTTTCCGTCCGCTTCTGGGCAGCCTGATGCTGCTGGGCGCCATCGGCCCGTTGCAATTTGAAGTCGTGGCGCACCGGCTCAAGACCGAATACGGCGTGGAGGTGCGTCTGGGCAGCGCGAATTTTTCCGGCGCGCGCTGGATCGCCTGCCCGAACCCGGTGGAACTGAACCGCTTTGTCCATGCCAACGGCGCCCGGATGTTCAACGATGCCGCCAACGCGCCCGCCTATCTGATGACCTCGCGTTTCGACCTCGATCTCACCCGCGAACGCTGGCCGAAAATCGAATTTCACCAGATGCGCGAACACGCTGGCTTGCAGTTGCAGGGGAGAAACTGAACTGCTGCGCGCCGTCAGAATCCCTCGAAAATCCGACGGCAGCAAAAAAGTCAGTGTAGCGTTTCATTCTAATTCGACCCTATATAACTCAATAAATACAAAGAGTTATCGTCGATTGAAAGTTCTATCAAGAACGAAACTCTACATTGGCTGTGGTATGCTGGAATTTCACGACAGGGGATGCAAGCCAAAGTGTCGATTGAGGGGGGTAGTTCGTCCCCCATTTTCGTCATTGCTTCCTCGCTTTGCGCCTCGCAATGACGAAATTCCCGCCACTTTGGATCGCGCTCCCCACGACAAGCGCATGAGCGGCTCCCTGAAAGCTGTTGTGCTACCATCCCCACTTTTCGGCAGAAGTCTTTCCGTTTTGCAGACATGATCTCCCATGCCATTCCGCTTTCTGTCACCCTGCTGACCCACAACCGGCTTCATTTTTTGCGTGAGGCGGTGGATTCCGTCCTCGCCCAGCGTTTTGGCGATTTCGAGCTGTTGATTCTGGACAATCACAGCACGGACGGCACGGCGGACTATTGCGTAAGCCTGACTGATCCGCGCGTGCGCTATGTGCGGAATCCGCCCGATATGGATGTGGAATTCAATTTTGCTTCCGCCCTGCGGCTTGCGCGCGGAGCACTGCGTTGTCTATTCCACGACGATGACGTGATGGAGCCGGAAATGCTTGCCCGCCAGATGGCTTTCATCGAGGACCACCCGGAAGTCTGGGCGCTCTGGTGTAACCGCATCCACATCAACACGCGCGGCGAGGTGGTTTCCACGCCATTGCACAGCGGGGAAGACCGCCTGTTTGCGCCCGGCGAATACATCCGGACTTTTCTCGCCGAGCGCCTGTGGCCTGTCCAGAGCGGCGTGATGTTCCGCCCCATTCCCCAAAAAGATGCGCAAACAATTCTCGCCCTGCATTATTTTTACACCCGGCAGGCAAAACGGGCGCGTCAGGAGGATTATCCCGGTAGCGGCGACGTGCTGTGCATGGCGGAATTCAACGCAAAACACGCCGTCGCCTGTCTGGGCACGCCGCTTTTGCGTTACCGTATCCATGACGAACAGGAAACCCGTGGGATCGACACCGAAAAGCCCCTGATTTTTCTCTATTCCCGCCTGAAGCCGCTGGTGCGAAAAGCGCCGGGAGCGCAAGACCTTGCGGTGGTATGCGAAGCGGGCGTGTTGCGCTATCGCGCCCAGCGCCTCCTGACGCAAACACGCGCCAGTACGCCGCGCCTGCGGCAATCTTTCCTCCGGCTTTGGCGGAATTTCGCGGCGCGCCCGGAATTGCCCCCGGCGGCGCTGCGGCTTGCCTTGCCGGTTGCACTGGCGGCGCACATGCTGGGGGAGGCCAGTGCGCTGGAACAGGTGCTTTCCATCTTTCCGGAAGGGGAAAAAACCGAAGCGGACAAGGCTACCCGCGCCCTCCTCGCCTGGGCACGCCGCCGCGCGGCGGGTGAAATGCCGCTGGCCGCCCTGCGTGGACGGCGCGTCATTCTTTTTGGCAGCGTGTTCGTCGCTGCGCTCCTGTTGCTGGAAGCGCAGGCAGAAGGGGTTGCCCTCCTCGCCTGTGTCGATTCCAACCGCACCCGCCAGGGCGGGCTTTTACTGGGCGTCCCTGTTCATTCTGTTGTCTGGCTCGCTTCGCCGGAAGCCGCACAGGCCGACACGCTCATTCTGACGCCAGAGCAGGCGCACGAGAACATCATGTGCGACTTGGCCCAGCGTCAGGGTTGTGCGCTGGAAATCCTTTCCTGGAAAACATTGGTCACGGCAGAAGCCGGACAAAAAAAAGAGCGTCCGAAGACGCTCGAAAGATGAGACACAGGAAAGAAGGGGCAATCAGTAGTGGTAGGCCGATTCGCCGTGGGAGGCGATATCCAGACCTTCGCGCTCTTCTTCTTCCGTCACGCGCAGGCCGACAAGCAGATCCGCCAGCTTGTAGGCGACAACGGAAACCACGCCCGACCAGATGAGGGTCACGAACACGCTTTTCACCTGAATCACGACTTGCGCGCCCAGATTGAAGGTGGCCGCGTCGAATCCGCCCGTGCCGCCCAAGGCAGGCGCGGTCAGAACACCTGTCAGCACCGCGCCCAGGATTCCGCCCACGCCATGCACACCGAACACGTCAAAGGCATCGTCCGCGCCCAGCAGCTTCTTCAGACCGGAAACTCCCCACAGGCAGATCACCCCTGCAAGCAAACCCAGCACGATGGCACTCATGGGGCCGATGAAGCCCGCCGCCGGCGTCACGGCGACCAGACCCGCCACCGCGCCGGACGCTGCACCCAGCATGGAAGGCTTGCCCTTGAAGAGCGCCTCCGCCGCGATCCAGGAGAGCACCGCCGCCGCCGTCGCCAGAATGGTGTTCACAAAGGCAAGCCCCGCGATGCCGTTGGCCGCGCCAGCGGAACCGGCATTGAAACCAAACCAGCCCACCCACAGGAGAGAAGCGCCTACCATTGTCAGCGTCAGGGAGTGCGGCTTGAAGGCTTCACGTCCGAAGCCAATCCGCTTGCCCAGCAGCCAGGCGCCCACCAGACCGGCCACGGCGGCGTTGATGTGCACCACGGTGCCGCCCGCGAAATCCAGCGCGCCATCCGCGCCCAGGAAACCGCCGCCCCAGACGATGTGCGCCATCGGCACATAGCTGAAAGTAAACCACAGAATGGCGAAGAGCACGACGGCGGAAAACTTGATCCGTTCCGCGAACGCGCCCACGATCAGCCCGGTGGTAATGGCGGCAAAGGTGGACTGGAAGGCAACGAACACATACTCTGGAATCGTGGAAAGCACATGCGATTGCGTATCCGGCTCGATGCCGTTCAGGAACAGCGCGTCGAAGTTTCCGAAGAACTTTCCTTCCCCTGAAAATGCCAGCGAATAGCCATACACACACCAGAGCAGCGTCATCAGCGAGAAGATCACGAAGACGTGCATCAAAACAGAGAGCATGTTCTTGGAACGCGCGAGGCCGCCGTAGAAAAGCGCGAGGCCGGGGATGGTCATCAGAATCACCAGCATCGTGGAGGTGAGCATCCAGGCCGTGTCGCCGGTATCCGGCGTAAAGGCGGCCGCTTCTGTTTCAGGCGTGGCAGCTTCGGTTGTTGCAGCCACTCCTTCCGTTGCCACGACTGTTTCGGCAACGGCAGCAGGCGCCTCTGTCGCAGCTTCCTGCGCCCAGGCAGGCGCGCCCAGGCCAACAACGCTCAAAAAAGCGCAAAGCGTCAAAAGTTTTTTCATCATGATGGAAGACCTTTCGTGGGGGAGAGAACAATCAGAGGGCTTCTTCGCCGGTTTCGCCAGTACGAATGCGGACAACCTGTTCCAGTGGCGCGATAAAAATCTTGCCGTCGCCGATTTTGCCCGTGCTGGCGGCCTTTTCGATGGCTTCGATCACCTGCTCCAGAAGCGCGTCAGAGACAGCGGCCTCGATCTTGACCTTGGGCAGGAAATCCACCACATATTCCGCGCCGCGATAAAGTTCGGTATGTCCCTTTTGCCGGCCAAAACCCTTGACTTCCGTGACCGTGATGCCTTGTACGCCAATGGCGGAAAGAGCTTCGCGCACTTCGTCAAGTTTGAACGGCTTGATGATGGCAGTTACAAATTTCATGATGTGTCCTCGCGTGAAAAAATCAGCTCGGGAGCGAGCCTTGCGAGAGGATTAGCACGCTTCGTGCCAGATTGAAAAATACTGAATACTCAATGGATTACGATACCGCTATGCTGGCCTTTACCCTGATTCCGCACCAAACTGGTGCCTGTTCTGCCGCGTCGCACCAATCTGGACGTCATCCCACTGTGGCCACTTTTTCCCCTGTTCAACCCCTCCCCAATGGCTACGGTCGAAACCCCGGCCTTCAGGCCGGGGGCCCGACTTCCGCACCTTTCTTACGGGCGGGGTTTCAAACCGGAGTTGGTTTTACGATGACCACACCCCCAGGGCGTGCAGCTGGCGGGTGGCGGCTTCCGCCCAGCCCCGGTTGGCAGCAGGACTGGCCGGACTGGGATGCAGCACGCGACCGATCCTGAGTCCTTTCCGAAGGGCTTTTGTCAGTGCGATACGGGCGCGGTTTTCCGCCCAGGCTCCGACACCAATCAGCCACTCCGGTTCCAGCGCCGCAACCAGTGCCGCCAGATGCGTATCGCAGGCAGCCAGCAAGGGGGTCTGTTCGGCGGTAAAGAGCTTGTCCGGTGTGAGATTGC
This sequence comes from Zoogloeaceae bacterium, assembly GCA_031271025.1. Taxonomy (GTDB): domain Bacteria; phylum Pseudomonadota; class Gammaproteobacteria; order Burkholderiales; family Rhodocyclaceae; genus Azovibrio. The sequence goes on from JAISWQ010000138.1 coordinate 13,772, forward strand.
GGCCTTCGACGAAAAAGGCAAGCGGGCAATAATTGGCAACGAAATGATCGGAAAAAAAGGCGTCCGCCGTGCCAAAGCGTTCGCGGAACAAACCCCACAGTCTGCGTCCGCTCACCTCCGAACGCGAACAGGCAAACCCTTCTACCGGACGTTTGGGATTGGGCCTGAGCGGTTGTTCCACCATTCCTTCAAGCCCCAGCCAATCGCGGACGCTGGCCACTTCGCCGAAGGGCACGCCGGTTTGCACCATGCCAAAGGGGCCGGGATTCATGCCCAGAAACACCACCCGTTTTTTCCCCGAACCATAGCGGGCAAGGTAGCGGGCGTGAATCTCCCAAGCGTATTCCAACGGATTCAGGACATGTGTGACCGGCGCTGCGAAAGTGCATGCGGCAAGGGTGTGCGACAGGGTCTGAGCCGCAACAGGCAGGGTAGATGACATTGGATTCATTTCTTGCTGGAAAGAACAGGAGCGTCACAAGCGCGGAAAGAAGCGGCCGGCAATCCAATGTGGGTTGCCACGGGGTTCCAGAAAACGGAACCACCGCACGGATGGCTTCGCTCAATGCCTATTCAAGCCGTAACGCATTGATTTGACATGGTGATTACGGTATTTCTGCATCGGGAACGGACTCAATCATGAATCGTTTTTCGTTCACTGGCAAGCCAGACACAACGCTCAGAGGGGCACTTGAAAGTGGCGGAAACAAGAGCGAAACGTCGTCACTGCACAGACCGAGGGGAGGGGGAGGCTATCCGCCATTTTTCGTCCATCTGAAGCCCGGTTACGGATGTGAATTGAAACATTGCTAGAATACGTACTTTCCCTTTCTTCTTCACAAAGGAATCTTCATGAGCAATGCGCGTCCCTTCAAGGTGCTGGGTATCCAGCAGATCGCCATTGGCGGGCTTTCCAGAGAAAAACTGAAGACCCTCTGGGTCGACAAACTGGGGCTGCAACTGACCGGCACTTTTGAGAGTGCGGGGGAAAACGTGAAGGAAGACATCTGCGCGATAGGGCACGGCCCCTTCAAGGTTGAAGTGGATCTGATGCAGCCTTTCGATCCGGAAAAGAAGCCTGCCGTGCATGCTACGCCGCTCAATCACATCGGCCTCTGGATCGACGATTTGCCCAGGGCCGTGGAATGGCTTTCCGCCAATGGCGTGCGCTTTGCTCCCGGTGGTATCCGGCGCGGCGCGGCAGGGTTCGACATCTGCTTCCTGCACCCAAAAGGCAACGAGGAATTCCCGGTCAGCGGCGAAGGGGTGCTGATTGAACTCGTGCAAGCGCCGTCGGAGGTGGTGGATGCCTTTGCCCGCCTCGCCGGCTGAATCCGGCTTTTCGCCCGCTGCCATCCGCGCCCGTTATCAGGAAGGCTTGCTGCTTTGGCTCAAGTCGACAGAAAACGGGACGACAGGGCTGGCCGGCATGATCGCGGCGCTGGAACCTGTCGCACAGGCGTGCGCGCCTGCTGCGCGTCTGTGCGCGGTGGCGACGCTGGATTTGTTGTACGCGATTGCGGCAGGACAGGTGGAGGCCACGGCAGAAAACAAACGCCTTGCCGCGCGCGCGGATCTGGAATTGAAGCGCGCCTTCCGGGAAGAAACCGTGCTCCCGGACGATGCCTTGCTACGCGCCCTGCGTGAGGCATTGCCGCAACCGGCGACGGAAGCTTCCATAGCCACAGCCCAGGCGACAGAAGAGAATCCCTGTATTGGCGCGCCCGCTGCCGCCCCGCCCGGATTTTCCCGCGAAGATCCGCTGGCGGGCACGCTGGCGGCGACGGCTTCCCTCTTGCCGCTCTTTTCCCAATCGCGCGAGCTGCGCTTTGCCACGGCACAGCGCAAGGATTGGGATGCCGCCGTGGAAGCCGTGTCGCTGGCCTGGGCAGCGCGGCAAAAGGTACAGGCGGAGATCGACTGGCAACCCTTGCGGCGTGCGGTTTTCAAGTTGCTGGAAGGGGCGCTGCCGCTGGAACATCCCGCGCCCTTGCGGCTGGCGGAAGCCTTTGCTTCCGCGCTGGACGACGTGGAAATCAGAACACCGGCGCCACGCCGCCTGACGGCCATGGCGGCCACCGTGGAACTGATTGCTGAGGCGGGATTCCTGGAGCACGAGGCGCTCAACGAGCGGGTCGCGCAATTGGCGCGGCGGCTGGAATCGGAAGAAACCGGGGTGCGTTCCCAGGCGGTCAACGCGATGTTTGCCACCGAAGCAGCCGAGGAAACCGCCGAAATGCGGCATGCGCTGGAAGCCGTGCCGCCGGATACGGCGTTGCTTGCGGAATCGGCGGAGCGCATCCGCGCGCTGGCCGAGCCTATGGATTTGAGTTCGCTTGCCCTTGCCGCCTTTCGCTTTGCCAACACCGTGGAGCGGATGGCCCCCATACTGCTCGACCATCCGCCAGGACGCGATCATGCCCTTGGCTGGATCGCGGCGCTGGAACAATGGATTGCGGCCATCGGCGACAACACCCGTTCAGCCCTGCCCATCGCGTTGGTCAAACATCACCGGGAATTGCAGGCGCTGGCGGGCGGTTGAGGGGTTGCCGGGAACTCTTTCCCGAAAAAATGATGGATTTGATTTGGGGGGCTGAATTCCTGATGGTTGAAGTGTTGGGGTTCGTGTGATCATGTTTCATGCCGTAGCTGGTCATTGTTCCGTGCCAGAGATATTTTGCGATCATTTCTGGACAAGAAAGAGCAAGGCGAGGATGTCCAGGATCGTTCCCATCGTCCGCACGACATGGCCACCAGCCTCTCGGCGATGCAGGAAGCCATCCTCCTGGAAATCCGGCGCCTCGTCAGCGAAGAATCCGACAGGGGGCATCAGAACGCTGGAATCTCTGTTTTTTTACGGGGATTTTGCTCTGCCTTTTTGAGTTTTTTCTCATGCTGCGCTTGCTTTTGGGCGTCGGCGATGCAGTCATTGACCAGAAAAAAGAAGAGAGCAGGTGTTCATGGCAAAGCGTGGACAAAAAGCAAACCGCAAAGGGAAAACAGGCGTCGCCGAATATACCGGAAAACCGGAGTCCCGCAAAAAACGTCGCCCAAATACGGCTCAAGAAATACGCCATTCAACCGTAATAACAAAAAGGCGGTCAAGCTGAATCGCCGCGAGGAGAATCCCATGAGCAGCCCCCTGTATTTTCCCACAGCAACGCCCGGCCTGTCTGTCCGTGTGCAGAACGGGGAAACTTCCCCGGAAACGAATACCGCAAGCGCGTCGCCGGATTCGGCACTGGTGCAAATCAGCGCACGGGCACAGGCGATGGCGGAAGCCTTTGCCACTATGGATCCGCTCCACGATGACAGCCAGTTTTCAAGGCTCGTTCAGGACAGGCTTGACCCAAAGATGGTTGCCGCTTTCACCCACAACGACAAAAAACTGCTGGGCGAAGCCTATCGCCTGGCGGGTGGCGACGAAAAGGATCTGGAAAAGCTGGATAAACTCACGATTGAACTGGGCGTGCTACGCCTCAAACAGCAGCTTGCAGGCAAGCTCATTGCCTCGGCTTCCGGGGCGTTGGAAGACCGTAACGGCGACGGCGAAACCAACAGCGACGATGTTGCCTACAAGGTTGATTTTGCGCATCTTGCCATTCTCGGCGAAATGAAGCGTATGGCAGCGAAAAAACACATGGCAATCGAACTGTTTTGACTTTTGACATGCCGCGAGGCGTTTTATCATGCTCAGAATTGATTTTTCCCCTGGTCTGAATACGCTGGCAAACGCCACCGCGCGCAAAGCGGACAATCTATCCAGTCTTACGGCCTCTACAGCAAAAAAAGAACACGACAGCGGGATTGCGGCGATGCGGCAAGCAGTCGCCTGGATTCGGGAGCGTGTTCCGGATTTCACCCGTGCGCGCAAGAAAAATGCGGCGGCACGGGTGGCGCATTTGAAGCAACGTCTGGAACAGATGCAGAGCATGCTGCGCAAAGCGCCTCTGCCTGCCCTTGCCAAAGCCCTGGCAAGGGAATTGAAGAGTCTGGCCAAGGAACTCGCCAGCGCGGCAAAATGCTTGAATCAAGGTACGAATGGCATGGGGCAAAGCGCGATCCGCTTGCCGGATGTGGGCAATCCGGGTGACTTTTCTGGCGCGGAGACGCTTCCTGTTGTGGTGGACGAAAGCGCCGTCAGTGCAGATTCCGGGGCTGAGGCCGCAGCGGCAGAAGCGGAAGCTGCTGCTGCGGCTGCGATGGCCTCGGTTTCTGCGGAAGGCGCTGAGGCAGCGAGCCACGCGCAGACGCTTGACGGAGAACCCTCCGTGACTCCAGAGGCAAGAACAGGCATCGCCACCGCGCAGGCGGATGCGCGCGAGCCTGGCGGCAATGTGGCAAATGACGACAAGACGTTGCTGGAATCACTGAAAGAAACCCGCCGTATCCTGAGCGAAGTCGTTGCGCTCGTCAAAATCCTCTGTCGGCAAGAAGGGAAAGACAAGGAAAGCGACAAAATGCTGAAGGACATCGAAAGAGAAATGCAGACGCTCGACAAAGCGCTGGCGAGCGAAGGGAACGATATGCTTTACACCGCCGCGGGCGGGCTGGAGGCGTGGTAAGAGCGTCCGCGCTATCCTGACACTATTCCCGGTTGGCGGGCGCGTGCTCCTGTTTTTCCACCCCCGCGCCGTTTTCCCATGCTTCCAGCGGCAGGACGATGGCGGCCTCGCCGTTGTCTACAAACCAGCTATCCACCACGTAATGCTGCGCAGGCGTTTCCGTGTTTGCTGCCGGCAGGGTTGCGATCCGGGCGGAAAAATGTTGCATCACGAAAAAACGCAGCCGCCGCGCCGGCTCCAGAACGCGATGCCATTTGAGTCCACCATGTGCTTCCAGCAATTGCAGAAAACGGGTGGTGGTGGTGGAATGGTCGATACAGTCCATGCGTCCGGGAACGCCTGCGTCGGCGTAATTCCCTCCCCGATCCGCGCCGATGGGCGACTGTTCCGCCGCCAGCGCATAAAGCCTGCCAACCGCCTTCGCCAGTCGCTGGCGCTCGTCTTCGGCGGTTTCCGCCGCCTTGAGCGTTGCCAGAATGGCCGCAAGCGATTGGGCGTCAAACGTCATGCGCTGCCGGGTCAGGCAGCCGTAGTTGTAGCAAAGTTCCACTTCCGCGTTTTCTGCCGAGGCAGGCAGGGAAAAGAGGGAGAGCAGGAACAACAGGAAACGGGAGGGACGCATCAGCCGCAGTGCGTGATGAGTTCCAGCGGAAAGCGGCGTCCGGCGAGGAAATCCTCGGCGCACTGGAGCACCATGAAGCTGCGATGGCGTGCCGCCGAAGCGCGCATTTCCTCGATGCTGAACCAGCAGGGCGCAACGATGCCGCGATCCAGCGCGCGCGCCGGGTCATGCCCTGCCAGTTCCCCGGCGAAAAGGAAACGCAGATAGGTGACATCCCCCTGTGGGCGCGGCCACTGATAGACGCCGACAAGAAAACGCGGCTCAAAATCGTAGCGGGTTTCCTCGCGGCATTCGCGGCAGACGGCTTCCAGCAGCGATTCGCCCTGCTCCAGATGCCCGGCGGGTTGGTTGATGCGCAGGCCGTCGGCGGTTTCTTCTTCCACCAGCAGGAATCTGCTGTCGCGGAAGACAATGGCGGCGACGGTGACATTGGGTTTCCAGGCGCGTTTGGTCATGGCGCGAAAGCAGCAAGAGGAAAATCGTATTTTACGGGTCAAATGCTAGAATATGCCGTTTTTCGCGGGATTTCCGGCGATTTCATTTTCAGCAAACGAAAGGATACCAGCATCATGGGCAGCATGGCAGATCAAGACGGTTTCATCTGGTTCGACGGCAAACTCGTGCCTTGGCGGGAGGCAAAGCTGCACTTCCTCACCCATTCACTGCATTACGGCATGAGTGTTTTCGAAGGCGTGCGTGCTTACAAGGCGGAATCCGGCACGGCGATTTTTCGCCTGAAGGAGCACACCAACCGCCTCTTCAATTCTGCCCACATCTTTCAGATGGCGCTCCCCTTCGACAGGGAAACCGTAAACGAGGCGCAAAAGGAAGTTGTCCGCGCCAACAAGCTGGATTCTGCCTATATCCGTCCGCTCGCCTTCTACGGCTCCGAAAAAATGGGGCTATCCACCAAGGGCGCAAAAGTGCATCTGGCGGTCGCCGCCTGGCCCTGGGGCGCGTACCTGGGCGAGGAAGCCATGACCAGAGGCATCCGCGTAAAAGTCTCCAGTTTCACCCGTCACCATGTGAACATTTCGATGGTGCGCGCCAAGGCGTCCGGCCCCTACGTCAATTCCATCCTCGCCAATAACGAAGCCACCAACGCCGGTTACGACGAAGCCCTGCTGCTCGACACGGAAGGCTATGTTGCCGAAGGTTCCGGCGAAAACGTCTTCATCGTCAAGGAAGGCATACTCTACACGCCGGAACTCACCGCCTGTCTGGAAGGCATCACCCGCGACACGGTGATGAAGCTCGCGACAGAACTGGGGATCGAAGTGAGGGAAAAGCGCATCACCCGCGACGAGGTCTATTGCGCCGAAGAAGTGTTCTTCACCGGCACAGCAGCGGAAGTCACGCCCATTCGTGAGGTGGACGACCGCCAGATCGGCGCAGGCAGGCGCGGTCCAGTCACGGAAAAATTGCAGGCCAGATACTTCGACGTGGTGCATGGACGCGCGCCGGAACATCAGGATTGGCTGGCTTGTGTGTGAGTTCAGCCATTGACCGTTTTTGATCGCTTGCCCCGTGTGGAAAGCGGCTTTTCTGGCATGCGTGCCCTCATCATTGCGCCTTCCTGGATTGGCGATGCCATCATGGCGCAGCCCTTGTTTGCCCGGCTTGTCCAGCGCACGCCGGAGCTTGTGCTGGAGGCGCTGGCGCCTGCCTGGGTGGCTCCCGTGCTCTCCCGAATGCCGGAAATTTCGGCGACGATCTCCAACCCCTTCGGGCATGGTGCACTTGCCCTTGGCGCGCGGCGCGCCCTGGGGCGGGAACTGGCGAAGCAGCATTATGACCGCGCCTATGTGTTGCCCAATTCGCTGAAATCGGCGCTTGTCCCCTTCTTCGCCGGAATCCCGGAGCGTATCGGTTTTACCGGCGAGTGCCGCTACGGTCTTGTCAACGTCCGGCATCGGCTCGACAAAATCGCCTTGCCACTGATGGTGGAACGCTTCGCCCAACTGGCGGAAGCGCCGGGAGCGGCACTACAACGTCCGCTGCCGGCGCTGCGCCTCGTCTCCACGCCGAAGACACAGGCGGCAGCCTTGGCGCGTCTGCAATTGGAAGCGCCTGCGCAGCTTGCGGTTTTTTGTCCTGGCGCGGAATATGGCGCGGCCAAACGCTGGCCTGCCGGACATTTCTCGGCGCTGGCGCGGGCACTCGCGCGGGAAGGGATGACGGTCTGGCTGATGGGGTCTTGCAAGGATCGCCCCATAGGCGAGGCCATCGCGGCAGAGAGCGCGGGCGCGGCGCGCAATCTGTGCGGCGCGACCAACATGACGGAAGCCATAGACCTGATCGCCCAGGCGGCGCTGGTGGTGTGCAACGATTCCGGCCTGATGCACGTTGCCGCTGCGCTCAACCGCCCCACGGTGGCGCTTTTTGGTTCCTCCTCGCCCGGCTTTACGCCACCTCTGTCCAACAAGGCGCAGATCGTAAGTCTCGATCTGCCGTGCAGCCCCTGTTTCAGGCGCGAATGTCCGCAAGGACATCTGGATTGCCTGAAACGTCTTACGCCGGAGAAGGTGTTGAATGTTTGCCGACAGCATCGGGGACAATGATCAACCCGACCCCAAATCTGTGATTGCACCGGGGGATGGACAGGGTTTTCAGGTTTTTTCCGCATGGTAGCGGGTGAGGATTTCCACTTCCTGACGCGATCCGAGCATGACCGGCACGCGCTGGTGCAGTTTTTCCGGGATGATGTCCAGCAGGCGTCCGCGTCCGGAGGAAGCCGCGCCGCCAGCCTGCTCGACCAGCCAGGCCATCGGATTGGCTTCGTACATCAGGCGCAGACGTCCTCCCTTGTCGCGGTTCCTGGCATCCACGGGATAGAGAAAAACCCCTCCGCGCGTGAGGATGCGATGCACGTCCGCGACCATGGAGGCGACCCAGCGCAGGTTGAAGTCCTTGCCGCGAATGCCGGTACTGCCCGCCAGCAGCTCGTCGATATAACGCCGTACCGGAGCTTCCCAATGACGCTGATTGGACATGTTGATGGCAAATTCCCCGGTTTCCGGTGGAATCTGCACGTTCTCATGGGTGCGGTAAAACGTGTTTTTGGCAGGATCCAGCTCAAAGACGGCAACCCCTTTGCCCGTGGTGAGGGTCAGGAGCGTCGCAGGGCCGTAAATGACATAGCCCGCCGCAAGCTGCCGGACGCCCGTCTGCAAAAAAGCGCGGGTGGCGGCTTCGTTCGAGGACCAGTCGGCATCGCGTGGCGCGGGCAGTATGGAAAAAATGGTGCCGATGGAAACATTGACGTCGATATTGGAAGAGCCATCCAGCGGATCGAAAAGCAACAGGTAGTCGCCCTGCGCGCCTGGCAGCACGCAGGGCCAATCCAGTTCCTCGGAAGCCATTGCCGCCACTTGTCCGCTCTCTTCGCCCGCCTTGAGCATCAGCCTGTTGGCCAGCACATCCAGTTTCTTTTGTGTTTCACCCTGCACGTTCTCGTGAC
>JAISWQ010000164.1 GCA_031271025.1 Zoogloeaceae bacterium
AGCATCCACGGCTACCGGCTCGATACGCCGAAGTTGAAAGGCAATACGGGAATGCTGGAAGCAGGTTTTACGTTGAATCCCACAGCGGAAAAACCCCTGACGCTGGAGTTCGGCATACAGGGTTACACCGGCAGACGCGAGGGCGTGACAGGGAATTTCAGGGTGAATTACCGGTTCTGAGCCATGCGCCCCGTTCGTCAAGCCATGCCTGCACTGCTCAAGGGTGTCTTCATGCGCTTCGCCATGCTCGAAACCCTTGAGCACTATTCCCCTGAGCAACTCAGAACCTTTGCCGATTCCTTCCTGCATGCGCAGCAATATTACAAGGGGGAACAAGGAGTGTAGATACCCATGCCTTCAGGCCGGGGGGCCAACCTTCGCACCGCCCTGAAGAGCGGGGTTTCAAACCGGAGCTGGTTTTACGATGATGCCGCTATCTTGCGCACTGTCACGTCACTGACCCCCAGCAAACGGGCAATCATGTCAAAGCTGGCAGCGTATAGTTGGGACTCTCTTCTTCATAATGCTTGGCGACAGGCGGCGCGGCGTTTATTATTGCCCTCCCGCGCCCCGCGCTGTGTCATGAAACCAGAATACCATGTCCAATAGCAATGATCTTCGGGAAAAAGGGCTGAGAGCCACGTTTCCGCGTCTGAAAATTCTTGAACTCTTCGAAAAAAGCGAAGTACGCCACTTGGGAGCGGAGGATGTTTATCGCCTCCTGCTTGCCGAAGGGATGGACATCGGCATTGCCACTGTCTATCGTGTGCTCACGCAATTTGAGCAGGCAGGCTTTCTTGTGCGACATTTTTTCGAATCTGGCAAGGCCGTATTCGAAATCAACGAAGGACAGCATCATGACCATCTGGTCTGCATCGACTGTGGCCGTGTCGAAGAATTCTATGACCCGGAAATCGAGCGACGGCAAAAGAAAATTGCGGTGGAACGCGGCTTTGAGATTGTGGAACACGCGCTCTATCTCTACGCCAGCTGCACCAAGCCGGAGTGTCCGAACCGCAAACCTGTGCGCGGCAGCAAAAGTTGAGCGCCGCGTCCTGTTTTGAACGCACCGACAACCCGAAAAGGAAAACACGGATGAAGACCATCAAACTCTGGGATATTCCGACACGTCTGTTTCATTGGCTCTTGGTGTTGACCATGATCGGTCTTTTTGTCACGGGTCTGGCAGGCGGAGGCGCGATGGAGTGGCATGGTCGGCTGGGTGTGTTCGTAGTGGCGCTCGTGGCCTTTCGGCTGGCCTGGGGACTGTGGGGTTCCTCCTACGCCCGTTTCCTGCAGTTTTTTCCCAGTTTCAAATCCCTTGTCGCTTACCTCAGGGGGCAATGGAAAGGGGTGGGACACAATCCTTTCGGCGCGCTTTCCGTCTTTGCCTTGCTGTCGCTGTCGCTGGCGCAAGCCGTGCTGGGACTCTTTACGGATGACGAAATTGCCTACAAGGGGACGCTTGCCCGTCTCATCGATCCCGATCTTGCCGTCACACTGACCGGCTGGCATCACAAACTGGCCTGGGTGCTCCTGGCCTTCATCTGTTTGCATGTACTTTCCATCGTGTTTTACGCGCTGGTCAAAAAGCATTTTCTCCTGCCACCCATGCTGACGGGCAGGGCGCGGGTGGAAGCGGGTGAATCGTATAGAGGAGGCGGAGTCGTGGCCTTCATTTTGGCCTTTCTGGTTGCGGCTGCGGCGGGGTTTGCCGCTTCCGGTCTCTGGGTTGCCGAACCGCTGCCGCCTCCGGAAAGCTCTGCGCCTGCGTTTGATTTTTGAACGAAATGCAGGTGATGGCGGTCATGCTCGTTTCGGCGCCAATCCCTGACCGCCGGGTTATCTCATCTGCATGATTGGGTCAAAGCCAGTCTGCTGCATGTGCCAGGCAAGCGCCTTGTCCATTGTCGCGGAATGCTGGTTGAACCAGGTTTCCATCTCCCGCGCGACAACCCGCGCGAGGCCGGGATTGCCGTTTTTCGCGGCCTCCAGCACTTGCGCCAATCCTTCCAGCACCCGCTGATGCTCGCCGACATGGCAGGCTATCGGCGGAAAGGCCGAGGCGGCCATCCAGCGGTTTTCCTGCGCGAAATGCGCTTCCGTATGCGCGACGAATTTTTCCAGCAGCGCGGCAGCCTCTCCATCCTCCACCCCGGCGAGCGCCGAGACAAAATCCACGAACACCCGGTGCGTGCGATCCATCTCTTCCATCCCCAGAACGTACTGCGTTTTCCATTCCATTGCCAAAATCCTTTGCTAAGATGATGCCTTCATAACCCCGGACATCCACCGGCATTTCTGCAAAATGAGCGCAATGGTACCGAAAAAAAACACGGGAAGAACGCCCACCGGCGTTTTTCTGTTTGCGCTCGTCGTGGGAATCCTGCTGCTGCACTGTGCCGCCGAACTGCCCGCCCGCCCTCTGGCGCTGGCGGCATTCGGCGCGGGAGGCGCTGGCTTTCTGCTGGTGGTATGCGGCTTGCGTATCCCGTCCCGGTTGATCTTTCTGCTGGCGCTCAGCGGCGGTCTGGCCTGCGGTTGGGGTTATGCCGCCCTGCGCGCGGAAGCACGCCTTGCGGAAGACCTGCCGCCGGAATGGGAAGGACGCGACTTGCGCCTCGTCGGACGCATCGCCAGCCTGCCGGTAGAATTTGCAGGCGGGCAACGTTTCGTTTTCGAGACGGAAACCGTCGATGCACTGGCGCTCAAACCGGGAACAAGCCTGCCGCGCCGGCTCTGGCTTTCCCATTATTTCCCCGCGCGGCGGGAAGGTCACGCTCCGCTGCGTTTTCGTGCCGGCGAACGCTGGGCGCTGACAGCGCGTCTGAAACGTCCGCATGGCACCGTCAATCCCGGCGGTTTCGATTACGAAGCCTGGCTTTTTACCCGTAACCTCCGCGCCACCGGCAGCCTGCGTACTGCTCCTGCGCCCATCCGGCTGGCCGGATTCCAGCTTGCGGATGCTCCCGCCGCACCCCTGGCCGCAATCCACCACCTGCGCGCCCGTGTGCGGGAAATTTTCCGGCAACAGCTTGGCGATGCGCCCTATGGCGGCATTCTGACCGCTTTGGCCATCGGCGATCAGGAAAGCGTCACGAGCGCGCAATGGGCACTCTTCAACCGTACCGGCACCACGCATTTGATGAGTATTTCCGGGTTGCACGTCACCCTCTTCGCGCTCCTCCTCATGGCGCTTACCCGCTGGCTCTGGCGATGTTTTCCCCGGCTTTGCCGCTGGTTGCCCGCGCCACGCGCCCGCCTCTGCGTGGGCGCGGCAGGCGCATTGGCCTACGCTTTGTTCGCGGGGTTTGGCGTTCCGGCACGCCGTACCGCGCTGATGGTCTGCCTCGCCGCGCTGGTGCTGATGCTGGGGCGCAAAATCGGCGCGGGACGCCTCTTGCTCCTCACCCTCGCAGGCGTCACGCTGGCCGATCCTTTCGCCCCTCTTGCGCCGGGTTTCTGGCTTTCCTTCGGCGCGGTCGCGGCGCTGATCTGGCTGGGCACACGCAGCGCCATGCCTCCGGAAGAAGATGTGCCCCTTCCGCCCGGCCGCTGGATACGTCGCCTGCGTCAATTTCTCACCGCCTTCGGCGTCACACAATGGGCGGCGATGCTGGCGACCCTGCCGATTCTCCTCTGGGTTTTCCAGCAATTTCCGCTCGCCTCGCCCCTTGCCAACCTCATTGCCATTCCTGTCATCGGCTTTGTTGTCACGCCTCTGGCGCTTCTCGCCGCCGCTCTCGCGCTCGTCGCGCCGCCGCTTGCCTCCCTGCCGCTTACTCTGGCCAATGGTTTCATGAACGGTCTCATGCGTATCCTGGAAATCCTGGCTGCCTTGCCTCTGTGGCAACCGCCCGCGGCAGATTTTTTTGCCGTGCCGCTGGCGGCGGCAGGCGTCTTTCTGTTGCTGCTGCCGCGTGGCGTGGCGGGCAAGTTCTGCGCTGTCCTCTTGCTCTTGCCACTCATTTTCTGGCCTTTGCCCCGCCTTGCCCCCGGCACGCTTCGCGTCACCGTGCTGGATGTGGGACAGGGGCAGGCCGTGCTGCTGGAAACCGCGCAACATCGTCTGCTCTACGATGCCGGGCCGCGCTACGGTTTCGGCAAGGCGGCGGACGATGCCGCGCGCCGCGCCCTCCTCCCTTATTTCGCGCGACGCGGGATCACGGCACTGGATGCCCTCATTCTCTCGCACCGCGACAGCGACCACGCGGGCGGCTTTGCTACCCTGAACGCAAGCCTTGCGCTGCGCCGTATTTTCTCCCCCATCCCGGAACTTTTCGGTGGAAAGCCCTGCCAACGCGGCGAAGCCTGGGTCTGGGACGCGGTACGCTTTGAATTTCTGCACCCCGCGCCGTCGGCCATTCCCCTGAAAGGCGACAATGGCGACAGTTGCGTCCTGAAAATCACGACCGGCAACGGGCGGATGTTGCTGGCGGGCGACATCGACCGCCGCACGGAACGGGCGCTTTTGAACACCTATGCAGCAAACCGGACGGCGCTCGCCGCCGAAGTCCTGCTCTTGCCGCACCACGGCAGCAAAAGTTCCTCTTCACTGGCTTTCGCCGCCGCTGTCGCCCCGGAATGGGCGCTGGCTTCCGTCGGCTACCGCAACCGTTTCGGCCATCCCCACCCGGAGGTGCTGGAACGCTATCGCCTGCTGGGCACGCAAAATTTCCACCGTACCGACCGGGACGGCGCTCTGCTGCTCGATTTTACCCAGGACGAAATCCGCCTTGTCAGCACACGCGCAACGGAACGGCGCTACTGGCGGATGCGGTGAACAACAACTGGAAGTCCATTTGCCTGAATCATCTTCGACCGTGTTTTTCATGATGGGAAGGCACGCCTGGCAGTGCCGTGACTTGGCATGGGCGCGTCGGCCTTGAATGAAAGAGACCGCCAATCTGCGGCACAGCCTGTCGCAAAAATGATGAAACCTGCGCCGGGAAAATGCCAAAACCACAACTGCTGCGTCTTAAGCATTTGATCGAGCGAAGTTTTCTCTATAGAATCGCCCGCTCCCGGAACTTTCGGGAACTTGGCGCCGGAACATCCCTTGTTCCGGCATGGTTTCAATCTCAACCGCTGCCTTGCAGCAAGAAGTGCTTTCCCTCATGGAATCTTTTGCCCAATTATTTGAAGAAAGCCTGTCGCGTCAGGATATGCGTCAGGGTGAAGTCATCACTGCCGAAGTGGTGCGCGTCGATCAAAACTTTGTTGTGGTCAACGCCGGTCTCAAATCCGAATCCTACATTCCCATCGAAGAATTCCTGAACGATCAGGGCGAAATCGAGGCCAATTCCGGCGATTTCGTACAGGTCGCCATTGAATCGCTGGAAGATGGCTATGGCGAAACGCGCCTTTCCCGCGACCGCGCCAAACGTATCGCCTCCTGGAATTTCCTTGAAACGGCGCTGAATGATGGTTCCCTCGTCACTGGCACCATCACCGGCAAGGTCAAGGGCGGTCTCACCGTCATGACCAGCGGCGTCCGCGCCTTTCTGCCCGGCTCGCTCGTCGACATGCGTCCGGTCAAGGACACCACGCCTTATGAAGGCAAGACCCTGGAGTTCAAGGTCATCAAGCTGGATCGCAAGCGCAACAACGTGGTGGTTTCCCGCCGGGCTGTGCTGGAAGCCACCGTGGGCGAAGAACGCGGCAAGCTCCTCGAAACCCTGAAGGAAGGCACGCTTGTCAAGGGCGTCGTCAAGAACATCACCGACTATGGCGCGTTTGTGGATCTGGGCGGCATCGATGGTCTCCTGCACATCACCGACCTCGCCTGGCGGCGTGTGCGCCATCCTTCCGAAGTGCTCGCCGTGGGCGACGAAGTGGAAGCCAAGGTGCTGAAGTTCGACGCCGACAAGAGCCGTGTCTCCCTGGGCTTGAAACAACTGGGCGAAGACCCCTGGATCGGCATTGCCCGCCGCTATCCCGCAGGCACACGCCTCTTTGGCAAAGTCACCAACCTCACCGATTACGGCGCGTTTGTGGAAATCGAACAGGGGATCGAAGGTCTGGTGCACGTTTCCGAAATGGACTGGACGAACAAGAATGTTCATCCTTCCAAGGTGGTGCAACTGGGCGACGAAGCCGAAGTGATGATTCTCGACATCGACGAAGACCGTCGCCGCATTTCGCTGGGCATGAAGCAATGCCAGCCCAACCCGTGGGAAGAGTTCTGCCAGAACTTCAAGAAGGGCGACAAGGTGACGGGCGCAATCAAGTCCATCACCGATTTCGGTATCTTCATCGGCCTGCCCGGCAGTATCGACGGTCTGGTGCATCTTTCCGATCTTTCCTGGAGCGCCTCCGGCGAAGAAGCCATCCGCAACTTCAAGAAAGGCGATGAAGTGGAAGCCCTGGTGCTTGCCATCGACGTGGAAAAGGAACGCATCTCCCTGGGCGTGAAGCAACTGGAAGGCGACCCCTATACCAGCTACATTGCGACGCACGAGAAGAATTCCATCATCAAGGGTACGGTGAAGACGGTGGACGCCAAGGGCGCGGTAATTGCGCTGGAAGGCGAAGTGGAAGGCTATCTGCGTGCTTCGGACTACTCCCGCGACCGCGTGGAAGACCTCTCGCAGATACTGAAGGTGGGCGACCCCGTGGAAGCATTGATCATCAACGTCGATCGCAAGAGCCGTTCGCTCAGCCTTTCCGTCAAGGCGAAGGAACAAGCGGAACAGAACGAAGCCCTGGAAAAATTCAGCGCCAGCTCGGCTAGTTCCGGCACCACCAATCTGGGCGCCCTGCTGAAGGCCAAGCTGAACCAGAACCAGCAAGGCTGAGTCGTTCGCATGACCAGATCCGAACTGATCGACCTTCTGATGTCTCGCTTCCCGCAACTGGAGGCCAAAGATGCGGAAGACGCCGTCAAAGCCATTCTCGATGCGATGACTTCGGCGCTGATTGCCGGAGATCGCATTGAGGTGCGCGGATTTGGCAGCTTTTCCCTCAACCACCGCCCGCCTCGTGTAGGACGCAACCCCAAATCCGGAGAACAGGTCAGTATTCCCGCGAAATGGGTGCCGCACTTCAAGGCGGGCAAGGAATTGCGGGAGCGCGTGAATATCACGCTGCGCTGAACGTTGAAACAGGGGGGCAGTGATTCAGCCCCCCAATCGAACCTATCCCCCCATCGTCAAAAGTGGGCATGAAAATCAGAAACGATGAACCGGTTCTGTCAGCTCACCGCAAGTTGTTCGCGCATTCGTTGGGCGCGCTCTTTGGGACTGGGGTGGGTGGAAAGCCAGGATGCACCGCCGCCGCTGTTCATGGCGTCCAGTTTTTCCAGCGCGCTCACGCAGGCCAGTGGGTTGTATTGCTTGGTTCTCATGAACTGCATGGCGCGGTCGTCCGCTTCGCGTTCGTTGTTTTGCGAGTGCTGCGCCTTGATGACGCTTTCAAAGAGTTCACCCAGCTGTGATTCCGCAAGTCTGGCGGCCTTGCCGTCAGTGGCGGCGATGGCTTTTCGGAACGCGCTGGTGCGCAGTGCCATCTGGATGCGTGCCTTGGAATGCCCGGCTTGCACATGCCCGATTTCGTGCCCAACCACGTAGCGCACCTCGTCGTCGGTGAATTGATCCATCAGGCCGCTATAAATGCGGATGGATCCATCGGCCACGGCGAAGGCGTTGATTTCCGGCGTTTCGTAAGCCTTGAAGTTGAGTTTCAATCCGTTGTACTGGTTCAGTCCCTTGGTGAGTTTGCTCAACCGTTTGCCATATTTGCTGCTGGCGCCGGCGATCTTGTTTTGCTTGTCTTCCTGTTCCGAGATCTGCTTGAAATAGATATTCAGATCGCTGTCAGAAAGGCTCTGCGCTTCCAGAATATCTTTGCCGGCATCCAGCATTTTGCCCAGATCAAAAGCGCGCGCGGGATTCCATACGCTCACGCCAGAGGCAAGCGCGGAAAGCAAGAGAAATTGGCGACGTTCCATTGTTATCTCCGTGAAAAAAGAAGAAATTCTAGCAGAGGCCGAGACATTGGGGACAATCAAAAGCTGGGGGCGGGGCAAGGTGGATGTAGCGAGCTTTATATCTGTCCACCTTTGTAGCGCGATAGTTGTCCGGTCGTCATAGTCACCGCAAGGAGGCTGTGATGATGAAACGGACGATCGTGCAGGAAGAGGTGAGGAAGAT
>JAISWQ010000171.1 GCA_031271025.1 Zoogloeaceae bacterium
GAATACGACGGCAAGGCGAAGGCGAGCATCCACGGCTACCGGCTCGATACGCCGAAGTTGAAAGGCAATACAGGGATGCTGGAAGCAGGTTTTACGTTGAATCCCACAGCAGAAAAACCTCTGACGCTGGAGTTCGGCGTACAGGGTTACACCGGCAGACGCGAGGGGATAACGGGGAGTTTCAGGGTAAATTACCGGTTCTGAGGCGTGCGCCCCATTCGTCAAAATGGGGTGGAAGCGACGCGGCAATCCTTCCAGCTCGTCATTGCGAGGGTCGAAGGGACGTGGCAATCCATGCGGCCTTTCAGGTGGCTTTGTCGTTTCGGGAAACCGAACCGCCGCCTGGATTGCCGCGTCGCTGCGCGCCTCGCAATGACGAGGTGGGGGAAATTGGCGTGGCGCTTCGTCTCTTGCAATGACGAAATGGGGAAAATTGGCGCAACGCTTCGCCTCTCTTGCAATGACGAGGCGAGGGAATTGGTGCAGCATTTCGCCCCTCGCAATGACGAAGGTGGAGAAAATCAGCGCGTCACTTCGCCCCGCCGGATGCGGGCGGATTGCCATCCGCCCCTACGACATCCCGTCCCGCCACCATGCCTGCATGCGCAGCGATATGACGCGGGGGAACAAGGTGTGTAGATACCTATGCCTTCCGGGCGGGGTTTCAAACCGGAGTTGGTTTTACGATGAACAGGGGAATCCTTCGAGGCGAAGTGCGCAGCAAAAATCAGCGACAGCTCTTCAGGGTTGTCGCTGATTTTTGCTCCCCGAAAGTTTTGTTGACCTTGAGCGCGTCCGCGATGGAAGGCGTCGTTCTCGTCAATGTCTTGATCGCCTTGTCCCGACCGGGGGGAGAGCCGCATTGCCTTGCTGCGTGAGAACCCGGATAATCCGCGCCGGGAGTCGGTCAGGCAGCCGCTGCCGGTCATCGACCGGGGGAGGAAAGTCCGGGCTTCGCAGGGCAGGATGCTGGCTAACGGCCAGGCGCTATACGCCGCAAGGCCAAGGCGACGGAAAGTGCAACAGAGAAAAGACCGCCGATGGCTTCCGTTCGCGGAAGATCAGGCAAGGGTGAAACGGCGAGGTAAAAGCTCACCGCAGGACTGGCGACAGGACTGGCATGGCAAACCCCATCCGAAGCAAGACCAAATAGGGAAGCATACGGCGTTGCCCGCGCCGCTTCCGGGTAGGTTGCTGGAGCCGCGTGGCAACGCGCGGCCTAGAGGAATGGCTGCCAGGGCGCAAGCGCCCCCACAGAACCCGGCTTATCGACCGGCTCCCGCTTCATGTTGGGTGTTTTTTCGTATTTCCTTTCTGTTTGTATTGACGCGCTATGCGCTGAACCGGCGCTTGTTGTCATGGGTTTTCAGTACGCGCGGCATTTCACGGAGCGCCATCCCCAACGCATATGTCCGCCGCCCGTGCGGTGGTATTCGTCTTCTTGCCGGATCAAAACAAGAATCCGGCCTTGGGCGGGGAACAATGACAGGAGCCGCGCGACGCGGCTTTTTTTGTGTCGCCATTGCGTGACAACGGGATTTTTTCAGGGCCGCGTACCGAGCGCGCAACACACGATGGCGAGGTGTACGAAAAGGGGGAAAATTTGTCTCTTGACAAATTACTTTCAGTTTGTTTTCTCATACATTGATTCTTAAGGAATTTTTCTGAAAATCCTTGCGTAAAAAAGCGGGATTCGCGCTTAAGTCATTGTTACATCAACAAAAAAATGCCGTGCGGGCTTGACGCAAACGAGTGGGTGCATTAGAGTCGAACAATCGTGCTTTTTTAGGCATAATAGTTCATAAAGGGGTTTTCTGTGCAAGGTTCCAGTCCTCAGACCTTGGATGGCAAGGGGCGCTTCTCCATTCCGATTGCATTTCGGGAGGAGTTGGCGGCGCTCGCCCAAGGGGAGGCGCTGGCGCTGGTCTGGAACCCCGATGGCGGGCAATTGACGCTCTATACGCGACAGGATTGGCTCCCCTATCAGGAGAAACTGGAAAAGATCGATGACTTTGACGTGCATCGCGCCCCGGTCAAGGACGCGATGCTTTCCGCCCTGCAATGGATCGAGACTGGGGAACTGGACGAACGCATCCTGATTTCGGCGGGGTTGCGGGAAATGGCGGGACTGGACAAGGAAATCATCGTAAACGCGCGTGGGCGCGTGCTGCAAATCTGGGACAAGCAACAATGGCACGCGCATCTGGAACGGGCGCGGCAAGCCTTCCGTACCAGACCGGAAGCCGTCTTCAATTTCTGGGAAGGGCTGTAAATGCTGGCCTTTACCCACACGACGGCGCATATCAGCGTGCTGCTGCCCGAAGCCGTCGCGGCGCTCGCCATCGAGCCGGAAGGCGTCTATGTGGATGCCACGTTTGGGCGGGGCGGGCACAGTCGCGCGATTCTTGCGAAGTTGGGCGCGAAAGGCCGCCTCCTGGCGCTGGATCGGGACCCGGCAGCGATCGAGGCAGGGCGCGCACTCACGGATTCCCGTTTTACCCTGTGTCATCGTCCCTTTTCCGAACTGTCGCAGGCGCTGGATGAAGCGGGCATTGCGCAAGTCGATGGCGTCCTGTTCGATCTGGGCGTTTCCAGCCCGCAGCTCGACGATCCCGCGCGCGGGTTCAGCTTTCGCGCGGATGCGCCGCTGGATATGCGCATGGATACCACACGTGGCGAAACTGCGGCCGAATGGCTCGCATACGCCGACATCAAATCCATTACCGAGGTGTTGAAAAATTATGGGGAAGAACGGTTTGCTTTCCAGGTTGCAAAGAAGATTATTGCTGTCCGCGCAGAGCGGCCTGTCACCACTACAGGCGCGCTTGCCGCGCTCATACGTGAAACCGTGCGCAGCCGTGAACCCGGGCAGGACCCGGCCACTCGCAGTTTTCAGGCTCTACGGCTTCACGTCAATGAAGAGCTTCGGGAGATAGAAGTCGCCTTGCCGCAGGCGCTTGCGCGTCTCAATCCCGGCGGCAGGCTGGCAGTGATCGCCTTCCACTCGCTGGAAGACCGCATCGTCAAGCGTTTTATTCGCGCCGCCGCGAATCCGGCGGCGGCAGTGCCCAGCCATCTTCCCTTGCGTGCCGGGGAATTGCCGCAGCCGGCACTCATTGCCATCGGCAAGGCCAGGCGGCCTTCGGCGGCGGAAGTGGTGGCCAATCCCCGCGCGCGCAGCGCCGTGTTGCGGGTGGCGGAGAAGTGCTGATGCTACGCCTCAATCTTGTCCTGCTCCTGCTGGTAATGGTTTCCGCCCTGGGGGCGGTAGCCGCGCAGCATCGGTCGACGCGGCTTTACCAGGGAATCCAGAATGAAATTGACCGCGCCAAACGGCTGGAGAACGATTACACCGAACTGAACGCGGATTTCCAGCGGCTTGCCGCGCATGCCAATGTCGCGCGCATTGCCCGCGAGCGCTTGCGAATGCAGGCGGCAGCGTCTGCTGCGGACAGGAGCCTCCCATGAGTGCCGTTCGCCGTCGCGGCATCAGGGCGCATCGCTTTGCCGAGAACCCGATCCTGAAACTGGCGCTGCCTGCCTGGCGTGCCCACTTTCTCAGTTATGGCCTGCTGGCGTTGTTTGCGCTGATACTGGGCATGGCCTTTTATCAACAGAATATCAAAGGGTCTTCCAATCAGGAAAAAAGCGACAAGATCATCTTGAAAGATCGCAAAATTTCCGCCCTGCGCGGCAGTCTCATGGATCGCAATGGCGATTTGCTCGCGGTCAGCGTGTCGGGCAGGGCCATTCTGGTGAGAACGTCCGTTCTGCAAAAAGCGGAAAAAAAGGCGGGGGACGCGAAAAAGCACAAGAATGCCCTTGCGCTGGAGGAAATCCAGAGGCGCAAGAAAGCGGTGGCGGCCTTACTGGAGCTGGATCTGGAAACGCTGGAGCGGCGCTTGCAGCGCGAGAATGCCAATGTCGTCCTGAAGCGTCTGGTTTCGCAGAAACTGGCGGATCAGGTCGCGTTGGTGGGTCTGCCGGGTCTCTATATGGATCTGGATTACATGCGCCAATACCCGCTGGGCGAAGTGACTGCGCCCCTCGTGGGCATTGTGCGCATGGGCAATAACGGTCTGAATGAAGGTCATGAAGGACTGGAAAGATCCTTTGACAAGCGGCTGGCGGGCGAAGATGGTCTGAGGCGGGTCATGGTCGACGAACGTGGCGACGCGGTGGATGAAATCGAAATGGCAGGCGCGCGTCCGCCGCGCAACGGCGAGAACATCCGTCTTTCCATCGACGCCAAGCTCCAGTATCTTGCGTTTGCCGCGATCAAGGAAACTGTGCAGACGCACCGAGCCGTCTGGGGCGGCGCGGTGGTGGTGGATTCCGCGACCGGCGAAATTCTGGCGCTCGCCAAGTGGCCAAGCTACGACCCCGGCGACAGCGACTCACGCGCCAATCCTCCCAATCGCCGCAACCGCGTCATCACGGACAGCTTCGAGCCGGGTTCCACCCTGAAGCCTTTTACGGTTGCCCTGGCGCTGGAGCAGGGCAAGGTTGGCATGGATAGCCTCATCGATTGCCAGGGGCCGCTTCTGATTGGCGGGGGGCGCATCGACGATTCGCACAGTTACGGCATGTTGCCGCTGCCACAGGTGATCCAGAGATCCTCCAACACAGGCACGGCGCGGATTGCCGCCCTGCTGGCCTATAAGGACATGTGGGAGATGTATGACCTCCTGGGCTTCGGCAAACCGCTGGAGCTGGGCTTTCCCCAGGAACGCAGCGGACGGGGACGGGTACGTCCCTGGAAAAACTGGAAGCCGGTGGAGCAGGCGACCATGTCTTACGGGCATGGCATTTCCGTGAGCCTCATCCAGTTGGCGCAAGCCTATCTTGCCTTCGCGCGCGATGGGGAGTTGATTCCGCTCACCCTGACGGTACGCGACGAGCTGCCCGCCGGACGACGGATTTTTTCCCCGCAAACGGCCAGCGAGGTACGCGCCATGCTGGAAATGGTGGTCAGTCCCGGCGGTACGGCAGTACGGGCGCAGGTGCCTGGTTATCGTGTCGGCGGCAAGACCGGGACGGCCTACAAGCTGGAAGGCGGGCAATATACCCGCAAGTATCTGGCGTCTTTCGTCGGCATCGCGCCGATTTCCAATCCACGCTTCGTCATCGCCGTGGTGGTGGATGAACCCTCGACAAGTGCCCATTCCGGCGGCGCGGTGGCGGGGCCGACGTTCTCGCGCATCGCGGCGGGGGTGCTGAATGCGCGCAACATCACGCCGGACGCCACGCAGCAGATCGTCCAGAACGTGGCGCAAACCACGGGGGGGGCGCTGTGAGTCTCTCCCCATTCGATCCACGCGCGGTCTTCGGCTTCACCCCGGCAGGCGTTGCCGATGACAGCCGTGCCGTGCGCAAGGGCGACCTCTTTGCCGCCTATCCGCTGCATGGCGTGGATCGGCGTGCCTTCATCCCCGATGCGCTCGCTCGCGGCGCAACGGCAGTCGCTTGGGAGCCGGGCGCGGGTTTTGCGTGGCCGCCGGAATGGCGGACGCCCAATTGCGCGGTGCGCAATCTGCGCGCGCAGGTGGGCGCGCTGGCGCATGAGCTTGCGGACGATCCTTCCGCGGCGGTGGACGTGCTGGCGGTGACCGGCACCAATGGCAAGACCACCATCAGCCAATGGCTGGCCCAGTCCCTGCCGCACCCCTGTATTGCGGTGGGTACTCTGGGGGCGGGTTTTCCGGGCGCGCTTGCAGCCACGGGCTTTACTACGCCGGAAGCAACGACACTGGCGCGTCTTTTGGCGGATGCGTGTAAAAAGGGGGCGCGAGCCTGCGCGCTGGAAGCCTCTTCCATTGGTATCGCGGAAGGGCGGCTTGACGGTTGCCGCATCGACACCGCGATTTTCAGTAATTTCACGCATGACCATCTCGATTACCACGGCAACATGGCGGCCTATGCCGCAGCCAAGGAAAAACTCTTTCAGTGGCCGGGATTGCGGCTGGCGGTTGTGAATCTCGACGACGCCCTGGGGCGCAGGATCGCGCGGGAGACGCGGGCGGAAAAAGTAGTGGGCACGACGCGCTTCGGGCAGGCGGCGCTGCCTGTCGTGGTGGGCGCGGAAAATGTGCGCGTCACCCGTGCAGGGCAGGCGTTTTGTCTCATCACGCCGCAGGGCCGGGCGGATGTGCGTACCCGCCTGATTGGCGCTTACAACGTGGACAACCTTTTGGCGGTGGCCGCCGTACTGTTGGAGCGCGGTCTGACGTTGGCAGCCGTGGTGGAAAAGCTGGAAACCCTGACGCCACCGCCGGGGCGGATGGAACGCTACGGCGGCGAAGGCGAACCGCTCGTCATGGTGGATTACGCCCACACCCCGGACGCGCTGGAAAATGCCCTCGTCGCCTTGCGTCCCATCGCAACGGCGCGTGGCGGCAATCTCGTCTGTCTTTTCGGCTGCGGCGGCGACCGCGACCGGACGAAGCGTCCGGAAATGGGAGAAGTTGCGGCGCGGCTTGCGGATGGCGTATGCCTTGCCAACGACAATCCGCGTGGGGAAAACCCCGGCGACATCCTGCGTGAAATCCTGGCGGGGGTAAGGGAAGAAGAGGCGCGGGCCAATGTCGCTGAAATTCCCGATCGTGCCTGTGCCATTCGCCAGATCGTCTGGCGGGCCAAACCGGAGGATGTCATTCTGCTGGCGGGCAAGGGGCATGAGGCGCATCAGGAAATCGCGGGGGTTTTCCATCCCTTCCGCGACGGCGAAAAGGCGGAAAACGCCCTCGCCGCCCGCCGTGCGGGCGCGATGCGCTGGAATCTCGCGGAAATCGCCGACGTGCTGGAAGCGGAACTGCTGAACACCACGGCGGCAGCGGAAATCATTGTCGAAGGCATCGCCACCGATACCCGCGCCGATTGTTCTGGAAAGCTCTTCGTCGCCCTGAAAGGCGAAAACTTTGACGCTCACGATTATCTGGACAAGGCCGTGGCGCAGGGCGCAAAGGCGTTGCTGGTTTCCCGCGCCGAGGCCGTCCCCGCCGGCGTGCCCGCCGTGCGGGTGGACGAACCCCGTCTCGCGCTGGGACGGCTGGCGGCGCGCTGGCGGCAGTTTTTCCAGATACCGCTCATTGCGCTCACCGGCTCCAATGGCAAGACCACCACCAGGGAAATGCTTGTCCGCATCCTGCGAACCGCTTACGGCGAAGCGGCGGTTCTGGCGACCGAAGGCAATTACAACAACGACATCGGGATGCCGCTCACGTTGCTCAGGCTCGCGCCGCAGCACAAGGTTGCCGTGATCGAGATGGGGATGAATCATCCTGGCGAAATCGAATCGCTCACGCAAATCGCGCGCCCGGATGTGGCGCTCATCACCAACGCCGGACGCGCGCATCTGGAAGGCATGGGCGATCTGGAGGGTGTCGCGCGGGAAAAGGGGTCTATTTACAATGGCCTTTCCAGCAACGGAATTGCCCTCATAAACGAGGATGATCCACATGCGGGGTTGTGGCGTGAACTGAACCGGCAACGCGAGGTTCTTGGCTTTGCGCTGGAGCGGCAAAGCGATGTCGGCGCCACGCTGCAAACGGAAGGTTTGCGCACCCGGATGACGCTGCGCTGCGCTCTGGGTTCTGTGGATATTCACCTCGGCGTGCCGGGAAAACACAATGCCCGGAACGCGCTTGCCGCCGCTGCCACCGCGATTTACGCGCTGCGTCCCTTTGCCGCCGCCGAACGCCTTGCATTCATCGAGCGCGGGCTGGAAGCCTTCGCGGGGGTGAACGGTCGCCTGCAACCACGCCAGGGCGCGGGCGGCGCGACGGTTCTGGATGACAGCTACAACGCCAATCCCGATTCCGTCCGCGCCGGGATCGAGGTGCTGGCGGGTCTTGCGGGGCAAAGAATTCTGGTACTGGGCGATATGGGCGAGATCGGCGCGGAAGGCGCGCGCCTGCACGCCGAGGCGGGCGAAGCGGCGCGTCAGGCCGGGGTGGACAAACTCTACGCGCTGGGCGCGGCGAGCGCCGCTGCCGTGGAAACCTTTGGCGCGGACGCGCGGCACTTCACGACGCCGGAAGCCCTGGTCGCGGCGCTGAAACCGGAACTCGACGCGCACACCGTCGTGCTGGTGAAAGGCTCACGCTTCATGAAGATGGAGCGGATCGTGGCGGAATTGCTGGATATACGCGGGAGGGCCGACTGATGTTGTTGTGGCTTGCTCAAGGATTGGCACAGAATGTGCGTGGCTTCAACGTGATCAACTACATCACGCTGCGCACGGTGCTGGCGGCACTGACCGCGCTTTTTCTGTCGCTGGCGCTGGGGCCGGGCGTGATCCGCTGGCTGGCCGCGAAAAAGGTCGGTCAGCCGGTACGCGGCGACGGGCCGGAAACCCATCTGGTCAAATCCGGCACGCCGACGATGGGCGGCATTCTGGTGTTGATTGTGGTGGCGCTCACCACCCTGCTCTGGGGCGATCTCGGCAACCGCTATGTGTGGACGGTATTGGTGGTGACGCTGGGCTACGGCCTCGTCGGCTGGTACGACGACTGGAAAAAAGTGGTTTTCCGCGATCCGGAGGGGCTTGCCGCGCGCTGGAAATTTTTCTGGCAGTCGGTGCTGGGGATTGGCGCGGCGCTTTTCCTCGCCTTTTCCTCGCACCTGCCGGAACAGACCCAGTTCATCGTGCCTTTCTTCAAGAGCGTAACCTATCCGCTGGGCATCTGGGGGTTTGTCGCGCTTACCTATTGCGTCATCGTTGGTACCTCCAACGCCGTCAATCTGACCGACGGCGCGGATGGTCTCGCCATTCTGCCGACGGCGATGATCGCCGCCGCCTTTGTGATCTTCGCCTACGTGGCGGGCAATTCCATTTACGCCACGTACCTGCTGGTGCCCTATGTGCCGGGCGCGGGCGAACTCTGCATTCTGCTGGGCGCGATTGCCGGGGCTGGGCTGGGGTTCCTCTGGTTCAACGCCTATCCGGCGGCGGTGTTCATGGGGGATGTCGGCGCGCTGTCGCTGGGCGCGGCGCTGGGCTGCGTCGCGGTAATCGTGCGCCAGGAAATCGTGCTTTTGATCATGGGCGGCGTCTTCGTTGCGGAAACCCTCTCCGTCATGGCGCAGGTTGGCTGGTTCAAATACACCCGCAAGAAATACGGCGAGGGACGCCGTCTTCTGAAGATGGCGCCCCTGCATCACCATTTTGAAAAGAGCGGCTGGAAGGAAACGCAGGTGGTGGTGCGTTTCTGGATCATCACCATCATGCTGGTGCTGATGGGGCTTTCTTCGCTCAAGGTGCGCTGACATGGAACTACGGGAAAAACGCTTCGTAGTGGCGGGTCTGGGCGAATCCGGCCTTGCCATGACCCGATGGCTATACCGGGAAGGCGCGGCGCTGCGCGTTGCCGACAGCCGCCAGACGCCGCCCAATGGCGCGGTGCTGGCCGCCTTTGCGCCAGAGATCGAAATCCTTGCCGGCGCGTTTACGGAGGAAACCTTCGCGGAGGCGGAAATGATTGCGCTTTCGCCTGGCGTGCCGCTGGCGACGCCCGCCATCGCGGCGGCACAGGCGCGCGGCGTGCCAGTGGTCTCCGAAGTCGATCTGTTTTGCCTGGCGCTTGCCCGTTATGCGCCACATTCCCGCGTCCTCGCCATTACCGGCTCCAACGGCAAGACCACCACGACCGCCCTGACGGCGCACTTGCTGAATGGCGCGGGGGTTTCTGCCGTGGCGTGCGGCAATATTTCGCCTTCGCTTCTGGATGCCTTCATGGCGGCGCAGGATACCGGGCGTTTTCCCGCCGTCTGGGTGCTGGAACTTTCCAGCTTCCAGTTGGAAACCACGCACACCCTGCCGGCGCTTGCCGCGACGGTGCTGAATGTTTCCGCCGATCATCTGGATCGCTACGCGGGTTCTCTCGATGTCTACGCCACCGCCAAGGCGCGGATTTTCCAGGGCTGCGCCTTCCGCGTCCTGAACCGCAATGACGATTACAGTCTGGCGTTGGGGGGGTGCGGCGCGGGGCTGGTGACATTCGGTCTCGATTCCGCGCCGCGCGCCGGACATTACGGCATCTCGAAAAAACGGATTTGTCTGGGCGCCACACCGCTCGTCGCGCTGGCCGACTTGCCGCTTGCGGGCTTGCACAATGCGGCCAACGTCATGGCCGCGCTGGCGCTCTGCCGCGCCGCCGGGGCGAGCGCGGAACAGGTGTTGCCCGCGCTGGCCGGTTTCAGGGGCTTGCCGCATCGCGTCGAGACCGTGACGGAAGTGCGGGGCGTGCTTTACGTTGACGATTCCAAGGGTACCAACGTCGGCGCGACACTGGCCGCGATCGAGGGCATGGGCAGAAAGGTGGCCGTGGTGCTGGGAGGCGACGGCAAGGGACAGGATTTCGCGCCGCTGGCGTCCGCCCTGGAAAAACATGGGCGTGCCGTGGCGCTGATCGGACGCGACGCAGAGCGGATCGCCAGCGCCATCGCCGCCGCGAAACTGCCGCAAAAATTCTGCGCCAGTATGGAAGAAGCCGTGAGCTGGCTTGGGCAACAGGCGCAATCCGGCGACTGCGTGCTCCTTTCCCCGGCGTGCGCCAGTTGGGATATGTACAGGGATTACGTCGAACGGGCGGATCGGTTTCGCGCGGCGGTCGCGCGGCTGGCGGGAGGCGTGACCGCATGATGCTGGATGTCCTGGACGCGCCGCGCCGGCAAACGGCGGAAGTGGATATGGTGCTGCTCTGGAGCGCCCTGTTTCTGCTTGCGCTGGGGGTGGTGATGGTCTATTCCACCACTGCCTACCGCAACGAGACTTCCGGCATTTCCCATGCCTACCATCTGGTACACCACCTGACCTATCTCTGCATCGGGCTGGTGGTGAGTGCGCTGGCCTTTCAGATTCGCCTTACGCTCTGGCAGAGTCTTGCGCCCTGGCTTTTTCTGCTGGGCGTGGTTTTACTGATCCTGGTGCTGACGCCCCTGGGAACCAACATAAATGGCGCGCAACGCTGGATTCGCCTGGGATCGCTCAGCGTGCAACCTTCGGAATTCGTCAAGCTCTTCGCGCTCCTCTACGCGGCGGATTACACGGTACGCAAGATCAATATCATGCACGATTTGAAGCGTGCCTTTTTGCCGATGGCGGTTTCCATGTCCATCGTGGGCTGCCTGCTGCTGCTGGAATCGGATTTCGGCGCTTTTGTGGTCATCGTGTTGCCGGCGATGGGTATCCTCTTTCTGGGCGGCTTGCGCGCGCGTCTTTTTGCCGTGCTGACCGCTTTGCTGCTCCTGTCGTTTTCGCTCATGATTGCCTTGTCGGCCTATCGTCTCGCGCGTTTTCGGGTTTTTCTGGATCCCTGGCAGGAACCGCTGGGCGGGGGCTATCAGGTCACACATGCCTGGATGGCGCTGGGGCGCGGCGGGTGGCTGGGGGTTGGGCTGGGACAGAGCATCGAAAAGAAACTCTATCTGCCGGAGGCGCACACCGATTTCCTCCTCGCCATCATCGGCGAGGAACTGGGGTTTGTCGGGATACTGGTGGTGGTGGCGCTCTTTGCCCTGATTGTGCGCCGCGCCTTTGCCATTGGGCGGCAATGCGTGCAACTGGAACTGTTCTATTCGGCCCTGGTGGCGATGGGGATCGGCATCTGGATAGGGGTGCAGGGAGGCATCAATCTGGGCGTAAATGTCGGTCTGCTGCCCACCAAGGGGTTGCCCCTGCCGCTGATGAGCTATGGCGGCACGGGTCTTGTCGTCAATTGCGTGGCGTTTGCCATTCTCCTGCGCGTGGATTGGGAAAACCGGCAACTGATGCGGGGACGGCAGGTATGAAGCGTCTGGACAAAACCGTACTCGTCATGGCGGGCGGCACTGGCGGTCATATCTTTCCGGCGCTGGCCGTGGCGGATGTGTTGCGGGATACGGGCTGGCGCGTGGTCTGGCTGGGAAACCCGGAGGGCATGGAAGGCCGCATCGTGCCGCCGCGCGGCTACGATCTGGAAACCTTGCGCTTTGCCGCCCTGCGCGGCAAGGGACTGTTGCGCAAGCTCGCGCTGCCGTTCAATCTGCTGCGCGGTTTCTGGCAGGCCGCGAAAATCCTGAAGCGGGTGCAGCCTGCCGTGGCGATCGGCATGGGCGGTTATGTCACCTTTCCCGGTGGGGTGATGGCGATGCTGCTGGGCGTCCCTTTCTCATTCACGAACAGAATTCCATTCCGGGTCTGGCCAACCGGGTGCTGGCCAGATTTGCCCGCCGGGTGTTGACCGGCTTCCCCGATGTCTTCCCGAAAGGGGTCTGGGTCGGCAATCCGGTGCGGAACGCGATTGCGGCGCTGGCCGCGCCTTCCTCGCCGGAGGACAGGGACGCCACGCCGGAGGATGCGCCGCTGCGTCTGCTGGTGGTGGGCGGCAGCCTGGGCGCGCAGGCGCTGAACCGCGTCATCCCGCGGGGATTGGCGCTGCTGCCGGAAGCCAGACGGCCGCAGGTGGTGCATCAGTCGGGTGAAAAACATCTGGCGGACTTGCGGGCCAATTACGTGGCGGCGGGTGTGGTCGCGCATTGCGTGGACTTCATCGACGACATGGCGGGCGCTTATACATGGGCGGATCTGGCGATCTGCCGCGCCGGGGCGATCACCATCGCCGAGCTTGCGGCAGCGGGGGTTCCTGCCGTGCTCGTGCCTTTTCCCCATGCGGTCGACGATCACCAGACCGCCAACGCGAGGTTTTTGTCCACAGCGGGCGGCGCGTTCCTCCTGCCGCAAGACGAATTGACGCCGGAAGCGGTTGCCCGTATCGGCAACTACAGCCGCGGCCAGTTGCGGGAAATGGCGGCGAAGGCGCGCGCGCTGGCGCGTCCCGACGCGGCAGAAGCGGTGGCCGCCGTCGTGGAGGAAATTGCGCAATGAAGCACAAGGTCAAACACATTCATTTCGTCGGCATTGGCGGCTCTGGCATGAGCGGCATTGCCGAGGTTTTCAAGAATCTTGGTTATGTGGTCACCGGCTCCGATCTTGCGGTTTCCGCCGTTACCGGCAGACTGGCGGCAATCGGCATTCCCGTGGCGATCGGACATACGGCGGGCAATATCGCCGGGGCGCAGGCCGTGGTGGTTTCCACCGCTGTCAGGGAAGACAACCCGGAAGTCGCCGCCGCGCGGGAAGCGCGGATTCCCGTGGTGCCGCGCGCCCAGATGCTGGCGGAACTGATGCGCCTGAAACAGGGGATTGCCATCGCCGGAACCCACGGCAAAACCACGACGACCAGCCTCGTCGCCAGCATTCTCGCCGAAGCGGAACTGGATCCCACCTTCGTCATCGGCGGACGTCTCAATGCCGCCGGGGCGAACGCGCGTCTGGGCAAGGGCGATTTCCTGGTGGCCGAGGCGGACGAATCGGATGCTTCCTTCCTCTATCTCACGCCGGTGATTTCGGTTGTCACCAATATCGACGCCGACCACATGGAAACCTATGGCCATGATTTCGCGCGTCTAAAACAGACTTTTGTCGAATTCCTGAATCGCCTGCCGTTCTATGGCGTTGCCGTGCTGTGCCAGGATGATCCCAACGTGCGGGAAATTTTGCCGCAGGTGCCCAAGCAGGTGCTGCGCTACGGTCTGACGCCGGAAGCCAATTTCTACGCCGAAAACATCCGCGCCGAGGGCGGCAGGATGCACTTCGACGTGGTACGGGTCAATGGCCGCGTTTCGCGCCTGCCGGTGACGCTCAATGCGCCGGGACTGCACAATGTGTTGAACGCGCTGGCGGCTATCGGGGTGGCCACCGAAGTGCAGGCGCCGGATGCGGCCATCGTCAGGGCGCTGGCCGAGTTCAAGGGCGTGGGGCGGCGTTTTCAGCGTTATGGCGAGATTCCGCTCCCGGCGGGCGGCAGTTTCACCCTGGTCGACGATTACGGCCATCATCCGGTGGAAATGGCGGCAACCCTTGCCGCCGCGCGGCACGCTTTTCCGGGACGGCGGCTGCTGCTGGCGTTCCAGCCGCACCGTTACAGCCGTACCCGCGACTGCTTCGAGGATTTCGTCAAGGTGCTCTCCAGCGTCGATGTGCTGCTGCTCACCGAGGTGTATCCGGCCGGAGAAGCGCCCATTGTGGCGGCGGACGGGCGCAGTCTGGCGCGTGCCCTGCGGGTAGTGGGCAAGGTGGAGCCGGTATTCGTCGAAGCCGTGGCGGATTTGCCGCGGGCGGCGCTGGAAATTGCCCGTGATGGCGATGTGGTGCTGACGATGGGGGCAGGTTCCATCGGTAACGTCCCGGCAAAAATAGCCGACTTAACAAACGGCATGAAAAATGCTTTGTAAGATTATGATTCAAAAAGGTAAAACGGAATGAAAACGCGGTTTGGCAAAGTCGTCGTGCTGATGGGCGGAAGTTCCGCCGAACGCGCGGTTTCCCTGCAAAGCGGGGAAGGCGTGCTGAAGGCGCTGCTCGCGCAAGGCATAGACGCGCATCCTTTCGATCCGGCAAGGGAACCGCTTTCCGCGTTGGCGGGCTATGACCGTGCCTTCATTGCCCTGCACGGGCGTCTGGGCGAGGATGGCGCCATGCAGGGGGTGCTGGAAACGCTGGGCATTCCCTATACCGGTCCGGGCGTGCTGGCCTCGGCGCTGGCGATGGACAAGTGGCGCTCCAAGCTTGTCTGGCAGGCGGCAGGCTTGCCGGTGCCGGATTCCCGCCTTCTTTCCGCCGCCATGGATGCCGCCGCTTTTGCCGCCGTGGAAGCGGAACTGGGCTTGCCGCTCTTCGTGAAACCGGCGCGGGAAGGTTCTTCGGTGGGCATCGTCAAGGTGCGCGAGGCGGGCGGGCTGCAAGCCGCGTTTGCCGAAGCGGCGCGGCACGATACGCTGGTGCTGGCGGAAAAAGCCATGATGGGCGGCGAATATACGGCGGCGATTCTGGGCGGACACGGCAATTGGCAGGTTTTGCCCCTTGTCAAGATTGAACCGGCCACGGATTTCTACGATTACGAAGCCAAATACCTGCGCGACGACACCCGTTACCTTTGCCCCGCGCCGCTCTCTGCGGAACAGACGGCGGAAATTCAGGCCGGGGCGCTGGCGGCGTATCAGGCGCTGGGTTGTTCCGGCTGGTGCCGGGTGGATTTTTTGCTGGATACGGCGGGACGGCATTATTTTCTGGAGGCCAACACTTCGCCGGGCATGACCCGTCATTCGCTCGTACCGATCGCGGCGCAGGCGGATGGGATTTCCTACGCGGAACTGGTCATGAAAATCCTTTTGCTGACAGAAAAAGAGTGAGCGTGATGAATGTGGAACCGGCCTCTATCCCTGAATGCCATTGCCGACCTGCTTTTTGTAACAGGCGCGGCGATGTTGCTGGCGGCAGGCGTCATCTGGATGTCGCGGCAACCCTTTGCGCCTGTCCGCGTGGTCCGCTTGTCCGCGCCGCTGAAGCATGTTGCCTGGCAGGATCTGGAAGAAGCGGTGCAGACGCAAGGGCAGGGCAATTTTTTCCTGGTCTCGCTCGAAAGACTGCGCGCGACACTGGAAACCATGCCCTGGGTGCGCAGGGCGATGGTGCAGCGCGTCTGGCCAGACCAGTTGCTCGTG
Organism: Zoogloeaceae bacterium; assembly: GCA_031271025.1. Taxonomy (GTDB): domain Bacteria; phylum Pseudomonadota; class Gammaproteobacteria; order Burkholderiales; family Rhodocyclaceae; genus Azovibrio. The sequence goes on from JAISWQ010000171.1 coordinate 15,544, forward strand.
ACGCTGGAAGAACATCAGCCCGTGGCGCGCTGGGGGCAATCCGATACGGAATGGGTGAACCATTTCGGCGAGGTCTTTGCCGCGCCGCTGACGATAGGCACAACGCCTCGTCTGCCGCGCTTTTCCGGTTCGGCGGATGCTTCGGTGATCCTGTTGCGTCAATACGAGGTCGCGGCACGGACGTTTGCGCCTCTGGGCGTGAAGCCGACGGCGCTGAGTTTTTCCTCGCGCCGCGCGCTGGATATTCGCCTGGACAATGGTTTGCTGCTGCGTCTGGGACGGGAGCAGGGCAAAGCGCCGGTGGCGGCGCGTCTTGCGCGTTTTGTCGCGGTCTGGCCGCAGGAAGTGGCGGGGCGGACGCCGCCGCCGCAGATTGCGGATCTGCGCTATCCCAATGGGTTTACGTTATATCCGAAAGGCAGCCGCGCCGCGCGGCCTGTTGTGCAGGAGGAATGAAGCAATGAGCAATGGCAACAGGGATCTGATCGTGGGTCTCGATATTGGCACCTCGAAGATCGTGGCGCTGGTGGCGGAATTTACCGCCGAAGGCCATTTGAACATCATCGGTGTTGGCGATCAGGCGTCGCGTGGCCTCAACAAGGGCGTAGTGGTGAACGTCGAGGAAACCGTGGCCACCATCAACCGTGTCATAGAGGAAGTGGAACTGATGGCGGGTTGCCAGGTGCGTGAGGTTTATACCGGCATCGCGGGCAGCCACATCAAGAGCTTCGATTCCAAAGGCATGGTGGCGGTCAAGGGCAAGGAAGTCAGCACCACCGACGTGGAACGGGTGATGGAAACAGCACGCGCCATGCCGATTCCGGACGGACAGAAAATCCTGCACAACCTGTGTCAGGAATTCGTGATCGACGGCCAGGATGGCTACCGCGAGCCGATTGGCATAACCGGAACGCGCCTGGAAGTGAATGTGCATATCGTCACCGGCGCGGTTTCCGCAGCGCAGAACATCATGAAGTGTGTGCGCCGTGCGGGTCTTGAAGTCTGCGACATCGTGCTGCAACCGCTGGCTTCCAGTCATGCCGTGCTTTCCGAGGAAGAAAAGGACATTGGCGTCTGCCTGCTCGACATCGGCGGTGGCACTACCGACATTGCGGTCTGGCGCCGGGGCGCGATTCGTTACACGGCGGTGATTCCTGTCGCGGGCAGCCAGGTAACGCGTGACATCGCCGATTATTTCCGCACCTCGGTCAAAAGCGCCGAGGACGTCAAGCACCGATACGGTTACGCCCTGGCCGCCCTGGCAGACCCGGAAGCGTCCCTGGAAATTCCCGGCGCGGATGAGGATGTGGATGAGGACAAGAGTACAGCCAGGCAGCTTTCCCGTCAGGCGCTTGCGGAAGTCATCGAGGCGCGGCTGGAGGAACTCTATGGTCTCGTGCAACAGGAGCTGGCGCAGTCCGGCTACGAGCACAGGCTTTCCGCCGGTATCGTGCTCACCGGCGGCTCGGCGCAAATGCCCGGCATGATTGAACTGGGCCAGGAAATCTTCCACATGCCGGTACGCCTGGGCGTGCCGAAATACAAGGGGAGCCTTGCCGACATCGTGCGGACGCCTCGCTATGCCACGGCGTATGGTCTCTTGCTGGAAGCGCAGCAGCAGCGTCTACGTGGCCAGAAAGTCAAGGAGACCCGTTCCATCAAGGACATTTTTTCCCGCATGTCGTCCTGGTTCGAAAAGAATTTTTAACCTCGGTTCACCAACGTTTCATCTCTCACAGGAGTTTTACCATGCAATTCAACATCATCGACAAAGACAGCTCCATCATCAAGGTCATCGGCGTTGGGGGGGCTGGCGGCAACGCCGTTCTTCACATGATCGAGGAAGGCGTTCAGGGCGTGGATTTCATCGTCGCCAACACCGATGCCCAGGTGCTGAACAGCAATCCGGCCAAGGCCAAGATTTCGCTGGGTACGTTGGGCGCAGGCAGCAAATGGGAAGCCGGCAAGGCCGCAGCAGAAGCCAACCGCGAAGCCATCCGCGAACAGATCTCTGGCGCGCAAATGCTCTTCATCGCCGCCGGCATGGGCGGCGGCACCGGCACGGGAGCCGCGCCGGTCGTGGCAGAAATGGCGAAGGAAATGGGAATTCTCACCGTCGGCGTGGTTTTCAGACCCTTTGAGCTGGAAGCCCAGCGCCGCATGGAGAATGCTGAATATGGCATCAAACAACTGGCCCAATATGTAAATTCCCTCATTGTCATCCAGAACGAGGAACTGTTGAAGATGTTCCCGGACAGCACCCAGAAGGCTGCCTACGCCGCAGCGAATGACGTGCTGAAAAACGCTGTTGGCGGCATCGTGGAAATCATCACCAGGGAAGGCATCGTGAACGTCGACTTTGAAGACGTGCGCACGGTGATGAGTGAACCCGGGCGCGCCATGATGGGATCCTGCTCCGCGACGGGTGATGACCGTGCCAGCATCGCCGTCGCACAGGCGCTGAACTCGCCTCTTCTGGAAGGCGTGGAACTGACCAACGCCAAGGGTGTCGTGGTGAACATTACCGCTCACAGCGATAGCCTCAAAATGTCGGAAGTCAAGGAAATACTGACGAAGGTGCATAGCTGTGCCTGCGCGGATGCGCATATCATCTATGGCGCAGTCTATGATGACAACATGGGTGATGAACTGCGCGTTACCGTGGTGGTCACGGGGCTGGGCAGCTCCACGGCGAGGCTGACGGTCGTGTCCGAAAATGGGGGGCAGGCGACAGGTACGCACGATTCCATGCCGCTGGAGGGCCGCGATATTTCCGAGTTGCCGGCAATCACCAGGAGGCAACTGCTGGGCGGCGCGATGGTGGCGCGCAGCCCGCGCCGCAGCTCCGCCCAGGGCTGCATGCCCGCTGCCATTCCCGCCTTCCTGAAGATAGCCGCAGATTGAGAGAGGGAACGTCCCCCGCCGCTTTCCACCCCGCTGTGCTCACGGGGGAAAATGCGGCGGGGCGGCGTTTTTTTGAATACGGCAGATATGGAGTCTTGCCATGCATATTGTGTATACAAACACGGCGATGGAATCCGGCCTCAAGGTCATCGGCATAGGGGGCGCGGGCAGCAACGTTGTTCGGCACATGATCGAGGAAGGCGTTCAGGGCGTGGATTTCATCGTCGCCAATACCGACGCCCAGGCGCTGAACCGCAATCCGGCCAGTGTCAAGATCCCGCTGGGTCCGCTGGACAGGCAAATCGCAGGCAGCGATCCGGAAGCAGGCAGGGCAGCGGCGGAAGTCAGCCGCGAAGTCATCCGCGAACAGCTCTCCGGTGCACACATGGTCTTCATCATCGCTGGCATGGGCGGTGGTATCGGCACGGGCGCCGCACCGGTAGTGGCGGAAATAGCGCGGAAAATGGGCATTCTCACCGTCGGTGTGGTGTCCAAGCCCTTTGAGTATGAAGACCCGCGCTGTATCGACAATGCCAAGTACGGCATCGCCGGGTTGAGTCAGCAGGTTGATTCCCTCGTCGTTATCGAGAACGAAAAATTGCGGGAAGTGATGGGGGCGAGCACAACCGTTGCAAAAGAAGTCTTCCATATGGCGGATGACGTGCTGAAAAACGTCGTCATGGCTATCGTGGGGATCATCAACGGGACACAAGGGCTTGTAAACATCGACTTTGAAGACGTGCGCGCGGTGATGAGCGAAACCGGACGCGCCATGGTGGGATGCGCAACCGCTGCCGGTGTGGATCGTGCCCGCGTCGCCACTGGGCTGGCACTGGCTCCGCCCTTTCTGGAAGACGTGGAACTTTCCAGCGCCCGGGCGTTCATCGTGCATATCACAGGCAGCGAAGCCAGCCTGAAAATATCGGAAGTTACGAAAATAATGGCAGTGGTGAGGGCCTGTGCCAGCGAGGATGCTCGCATCCTCCATGGCGTCGTCCATGACGATACGCTGGGCGACGAACTGCGCGTTACCGCGGTGGCGACAGGAATGGAGCAAAAACGCCCGTCAGAGCCACGCCCGCCAGAGCCGTCGTTTGAGATTCCGGCTTTTGGGAGGAGATGTGCAGATTGAGAGAGAAACGTCCCCCGGTTGTTCTTTTGTCCGCCGTGCTCACGGGCAACAGACCGCCGGGGGCACGTTTTCGCGGAGCGGGCAAAAATGTTCACGTGCTAGAATGCATATTGCTCCGCAGCATTGGCGGAGCGGCAAGGTGACAGACAAGGCTTGAAAAATGTTGCGACAAAGAACCCTGAAAACCCTGATTCACACAGAAGGCGTTGGCCTGCATGGCGGCGTGCGCGTGGGGCTGACCCTGCGTCCGGCGGCGGCGGATACCGGCATCGTCTTTCGCCGGGTGGATTTGCCCGAACCCGTGGAACTCCCCGCTCGCGCGACGCTGGTGGGCGATACGCGCATGTGTTCCTGTCTGGAGCGGGACGGGGTGAAGGTCGGCACCATCGAGCATTTGATGTCCGCCTTGTGCAGTCTGGGAGTCGATAATGCCTGGGTCGATCTCACCGCGGCGGAAGTCCCGGTTCTGGATGGTTCCGCCGCGCCCTTTATCTATCTGATTCAGCAGGCCGGGCTGGAAGTGCAGAACGCGTCCAAGCGGTTTTTGCGCGTGACGCAAAGCGTGGAAGTCTGCGAGGGGGACAAGTGGGCGCGCTTTGACCCTTACGAGGGGTATCGCCTTGATTTTTCCATCGCGTTCAACCATCCCGCGATCAACAACACGGCGCAGCAGGCGGTCTTCGATTTCGCCGGGGAAAGTTATTTCAGGGCCGTGGCGCGCGCCCGTACCTTCGGGTTCGTGCATGAGGTGGAACAATTGCGCGAGCATGGTCTGGCGCTGGGCGGCGGGCTGGAAAACACCATTGTGCTGGATGAATACCGCATCCTCAACGAAGAGGGGCTGCGTATGCCGGACGAGTTTGTCAAACACAAGATTCTGGATGCGATTGGCGATCTCTACCTGGTGGGACATCCGCTGCTGGCGGCCTTTACCGCCCACAAATCCGGGCATACGCTCAACAACGCTCTGGCGCGCGCCTTGCTCGCCCGGAGCGACGCCTGGGAACTCGTGACCTTCGACACCCTTGAATCCGCGCCCGCGCTGGCGCGACAATGGTTTGCGCAGACAGACGGCCTGCGCGTAATGAGGTCTCCCTCGCAATGACGATATATGGGGGGATTGCCACGTCGCAATCCCCCCATCGCTGTTTCCCTCGCAACAAAAGACAGGCTGGAGCGGCTGTTACAGGTTGTAAGCCTTTTCGTAATGCTCCGACTGGTCAAGCCCTACCGATTCTACCTCGGTATCCACACGCAGCCCGATGGTTTTATCGATCAGTTTCAGGAGGATCCAACTGATGACGAAGCAATAGACGATGGTGAAGAGTACCCCCTTGAACTGGGCGACGAGCTGGGTTCCCACCACGACATCCTCAGTGCCGCCCAAGGCGGGAATGCAGAAAATGCCGGTCAATATCGCACCCACCATACCGCCAATTCCGTGCAGCCCGAATACGTCCAGGGTATCGTCGTAACCCAGTTTGCGCTTGACGACTGCCACGAAGTAAAAGCAGGTGAGGCCGGTAATAAAGCCGATGACCAGCGCGCCCAGAGGTCCAACATAGGCGCATCCCGGCGTGATGCCGACGAGACCCGCCAATCCGCCGGAAGCAATGCCCAACGCGCTGGGACGCTTGTTTTTCAGGCACTCGAACAGCATCCAGCCCAAAACGCCCGCACAGCCGCCAAGCTGGGTATTCAACATGGCCATGCCCGCCACGCCGTTTACCGCCACGGCGGAACCGACGTTGAACCCAAACCAGCCTACCCACACCAGAGCCGCGCCGGTCAGACAAAGACCCAGATTATGCGGCGGCATGGAATGCTGCAAATAGCCGTTGCGTTTGCCGATGACCAGGCAGGCCACCAGCGCGGCGATGCCGGAATTGATATGCACTGCGGTTCCCCCGGCGAAATCCAGTACCCCCCAGTTCGCCATCAATGACCCTGGTCCGCCCCAGACCATGTGGGAGACCGGCGCATACACAAAGGTAAACCACAGTGCCATGAACAGGAGCGCGCTGACGAATTTCATCCGCTCGGCAAAACCGCCCGCCACCAGCGCGGGGGTGATGATGGCAAAGGCCAGGAGGAAAGTCACCAGCACGGTTTCCGGCATACCGGAAGCCAGGCTATCAACGGTGATATTCCTGAGCAGGAAATTGTGCGAACCACCGATGAAACTGTGCAGATTGAACACGCCTTCCTCCATGCCGGTTGTGTCCGTGGCAAGACTGTAGCCGAACAACACCCAGAGCACGGCGATGATCCCGGCGGTCGCAAAGAACTGCGAAAATACCGAGAGCAGGTTCTTGGCATTGACCATCCCGCCATAGAACATGGCCAATCCCGGCAGACACATCAGGAGGACCAGAGCCGCCGCCGTCATCATCCAGGCGGTGGTTCCTGTATCCAGCGTTTCGGTTGCCGTTTCGAGCGTGACCGCGACGCCTTCGACAAGGGGCGTATCAAGAGGCGTGTTGTCTGCCAGCGCAGCCTGGAGAACACCAAAACCCAGGAAGATCGTCAGCATCAGAAGAATTTTTTTCATGTGCAGGATTCCTTTCAAATGAAAACAAGCCTAAATGACCTGTTCTCCACTTTCACCCGTGCGAATGCGAACCGCATCCGCCAGGGAGAAGACGAAAATCTTGCCGTCACCGATTTTTCCGGTGAAAGCCGCTTTGGTGATGCTGTCGATGACCGCCTCCAGCGCATCATCGGCCAGCGCGATTTCAAGCTTGGTCTTGGGCAGAAAATCCACCGTGTATTCTGCCCCCCGATACAGTTCCGTATGCCCCTTCTGCCGACCAAACCCCTTTACTTCCGTGACCGTGATGCCCTGAATCCCGATTTCAGAAAGCGCAACGCGCACTTCGTCCAGCTTGAAGGGCTTGATGATGGCAACAATCCATTTCATGAAATAACCTCCTGAAAAAGGTTGGAAAAGAAAAAATGTCTTTCCACCGTGCAAACAGCAACAACCATACCAGGCGTCTATCCATGAAAACCAAAGGCTTGTGTTCATGCTCTGTTCCTTGTAACGCACCAGTATTGTGCGTTGCTTGTGAATCCGCACTGTTCTGAAGCTATTTGCGATTTCCAACAGGCCATCTGTGCAGCAAGAAATGAGCGACAGACATTCATGCGAAGTCGCTCAAAACAAACCTGGAAGGGGTTTGCATCCCCTTCCAAGTTTCGACCTTCGCACCTTTCTTGCGGGCGGGGTTTCAAACCGGAGTTGGTTTTACGAGCAAATGGTCATTCAGTACAGGGGGCGTCTGTGCGAGTGCAACCATCCCCGATCTTCTTTTGCGCCGTTTGAGCGGCTTCAACCCTGCGATCACAGCGGGCCATGCCATCTGCACAACCCGGTAAACCCCGTGCCCGATCAATGAACCGTTTCGGGTTCAGCGCGCAATGGCGCGATAGCCAATATCCCTGCGGAACTGCATTCCTGTCCAATGAATGGCTGCCGCTGCCTCGTAGGCATGTTTTTGTGCCTGTTTGACATTCTCGCCCAGAGCGGTGACACACAGCACGCGCCCGCCGCTGGTGATGACCTTGCCCTTGGCTTCCGCCGTCCCGGCATGGAAGACCTGTGCTTCGTCGTCGTAACGGTTGTCCTTGGGCAAGCCTTCGATTACGTCCCCTTTTTGCGGCGTGCCTGGATAATTGGCGGCAGCGAGCACCACGCCCAACGCCACGCGGCGATCCCATTCGGCTTCAACCTGGTCGAGCCTGCCGTCAATCGCGGCTTCCAGCAGGGGCAGCAAATCGGATTTCAGGCGCATCAGGATGGGTTGAGTTTCCGGATCGCCCATGCGACAGTTGAATTCCAGGGTTTTTACGCCGCCATCCTTGCCGATCATGAGACCGGCGTAAAGAAAACCGGTGTAGGGAACACCATCCGCCGCCATGCCGCGCAGCGTCGGCAGAATGATTTCACGCATGACCCTGGCGTGAATTTCCGGCGTCACCACCGGCGCGGGCGAATACGCGCCCATGCCGCCGGTGTTGGGGCCGGTGTCGCCCTCGCCGATACGCTTGTGGTCTTGCGAGGAAGCCAGCGCCAGCGCGTTCTTGCCATCGGCCATGACGATGAAGCTTGCTTCTTCGCCGTCCAGAAATGCCTCGATCACCACCCGCGCTCCGGCAGCCCCCAGCGTATTGCCGGAAAGCATGTCGTCGATCGCGGCGTGCGCTTCCGCAAGCGTCATCGCCACCACCACGCCCTTGCCTGCCGCAAGACCATCCGCCTTCACCACGATGGGCGCACCCTGCCGTTCCACATAGGCATGTGCGGCTTTGGCTTCGGAAAAAGTCTCGAAGGCGGCGGTGGGAATCCTGTGTCGCGCCATGAACTGCTTGGCGAAATCCTTGGAGGCTTCCAACTGCGCCGCTGCTCTGGCAGGACCGAAGATACGCAATCCCCGGGCGCGAAAGATATCGACGATGCCCGCCGCCAGTGGCGCTTCCGGCCCCACGACGGAAAGACGCACCCCGTTTTGTTCCGCGAAATCCGCAAGCGCTTCCAAATCCACGAGCGGCAGGTTTTCCACCTTGCCCTCGCGTGCCGTGCCCGCGTTGCCGGGCGCGACAAACACCTTGTGCACACCGGGGTCTTGCGCCAGTTTCCAGGCCAGCGCGTGTTCGCGCCCGCCCGAACCGATAACGAGTAATTTCATTGTTTTGTCCTCTGCTGACAGTGCGCACGCTTCGCGTGTCTTTGCGTTTTTCGTTTTTGTGCTGGAGGTAGTCGCATGGCTCAATGCCGGAAATGGCGCGCGCCGGTAAAAACCATCGCCAGCCCGTGTTCGTCGGCAGCCGCGATGACTTCCTCATCGCGCATGGAACCGCCGGGCTGGATGACGGCGGCCGCGCCCGCTTCCGCCAGCACATCCACCCCGTCACGGAAAGGGAAGAACGCATCGGAGGCCACGACGGCTCCCTTCAGCGACAGCCCCGCGTTTCGCGCCTTGATGCTGGCGATGCGGGTGGAATCGACACGGCTCATCTGTCCTGCACCCACGCCCAGGGTCATGCCGCCGCCACAAAAGACGATGGCGTTGGATTTCACGAACTTGGCAACGCGATACGCGAAGAGCAGGTCTTCGATCTGCGCGGGCGTCGGGGATTTTTTCGTCACGACCTTCAGGTTTTCCGGCTTGACATTGAAGGTGTCCGGCGTCTGCGCCAAGAGGCCGCCGCCGACGCGCTTCAGCTCCAGCGCGTGATAATCCCGCGCCAGGGGAACTTCCAGCACGCGCAGATTCTGCTTGGCTGCCAGCAGTTCCTTGGCGGTCTCCGTAAAGGCGGGCGCAATCAGCACTTCGACGAAATGTTTCCTTGCGCTCATCGCTGCCACCACCTCGGCGTCTACCGTGCCGTTGAAGGCGATGATGCCGCCAAAGGCGGAAGTGGAATCGGTCTGGAAGGCTTTTTCGTAAGCGGCGAGCAACCCCGCACCAATGGCCACGCCGCAGGGATTGGCGTGCTTCACGATGACGCAGGCCGGAGCGGAGAAGGTTTTTACGCATTCCCAGGCGGCATCGGAATCGGCGATATTGTTGTAGGAAAGTTCCTTGCCCTGCAATTGCGTATAGGCGGCAATGCTGCCCGCAGGCGGATTCGGCTCACGATAAAAGGCCGCTTTCTGATGTGGATTCTCGCCATAACGCAGGGTTTCCCCCCGGTCGAAAGCCAGTTGCAGGCGTTCGGGAAAAAGGGAAGGCGCAGGGAGTGCGGCCTCCGGCGTGGTTTCCGCTCCTTCCGCGATGCCCGTCAGCCAGTTGGCAATCATGCCATCATAGCGGGCGGTGTGGGTGAAGGCTTTTTGGGCCAGCTTGAAGCGGGTGGCAAGCGCCAGCGCGCCGCCGTTCGCCCGTATCTCTTCCAGCACGCCGGCATAGTCCGAGGGATCGGTGACAATGGCCACGCCCGTAAAATTCTTGGCGGCGGAGCGCACCATCGCCGGGCCGCCGATGTCGATGTTCTCGATGGCGTCCGCCAGCGTCACGCCGGGTTTTTCCACGGTGGCCTTGAAAGGATAGAGATTGACACAGACGAGATCGATGACCGGAATCGCGTGTTGCGCGAGCGTCGCCAGATGTTCCGGCAAATCGCGGCGGGCGAGGATGCCGCCGTGCACTTTCGGGTGCAGGGTTTTCACCCGGCCATCGAGCATTTCGGGAAAACCGGTGTAATCGCCGATTTCGGTCACGGCAAGTCCCGCAGTGTGCAGCAGCCTGGCGGTACCGCCGGTGGAAAGCAGTTTGACGCCCTGGGCGGCGAGACCCTGGGCAAATTCGAGAATGCCTGTCTTGTCGGAGACGGAAATCAGGGCTTGCTGAATCTTCATGGCAGAATTTGGAAAGTGGAGGCGTTGAAAAGAGAAAATGGGGAAGATGCTGGCGCGGATCGTGTCAAATCAATGAGGCAACTGGTATTCGGCGAGTTTCTTGCGCAGGGTGTTGCGATTGATGCCCAGCAGTTCGGCAGCCCTGGTCTGGTTGTTGTTTGCCTTTGCCATGACGTAGGCGATCATGGGCGCTTCCACGCTGCGCATGACCATTTCGTAGATGTTGTCTGGCGCTTCGCCATCCAGATCGCGGAAATAGTCATCCAGCGCCCTGGTCACGCAGGCGGCAAGAGAGGCGGTCTGACGTTGGCTGTTCATGCGGCCAGAGCCTCCTCGTCCCCAAGGCGCGCGTTGGCGGCTTCCGCCGTTTCCGCCGTGTATTCCAGATGCTCGGAACGCGCCGCCAGCGTCTCGAAGAAACGGCGAATTTCCGCTTCCTGCGCCGCCGCGTCCGGCAGGGTGTTCATCCTCTGGCGAAACGCCGCCGAACCCGGCAGACCGCGCGTGTACCAGGCGATATGTTTGCGCGCGATGAAAACGCCTGTCGCCTCGCCATAGAAGGCGCGCAGTTCCTGCACATGTTCCATGAGGAGGAGGAGAATTTCCGCCACGGTCGGCGGCGATCGTTTTTGCCCGGTTGCGAGAAAATGCGCAATCTCACGGAACAGCCAGGGGCGTCCCTGTGCCGCCCGCCCTATCATCAGACCGTCGGCCTGGGTGTAGTCGAGCACAAACCTTGCTTTTTCCGGTGAATCGATGTCGCCGTTGGCAATGACCGGAATGCTGCGTTCGGATTTCACCTGCGCGATGGTGTCGTATTCGGCGTGACCGCGATACTGCTCGGCGCGCGTGCGCCCGTGGATCGCCACGGCGCGGATGCCGCTTTCTTCGGCGATGCGGGCGATGCCGGGCGCGTTTTTGTGGCAGGCATCCCAGCCGGTGCGAAGCTTGAGCGTTACCGGCGTTTCCGGGATTGCCGCAACCACTGTTTCCAGAATACGGGCGACCAGGGATTCATCCTTCATGAGCGCGGAGCCTGCCATCACGTGACAGACCTTTTTCGCTGGACAGCCCATGTTGATGTCGATGATCTGCGCGCCGTTGGCCACGTTGTAACGCGCGGCTTCCGCCAACATGGCCGGATCGGCTCCGGCAATCTGCACCGCAATCGGCTCGACTTCCCCGCTGTGCTCGGCGCGGCGGCGCGTTTTGGCACTGCCGTAGAGGAGCGAGTTGGACGTCACCATTTCGGAAACCGCCAGACCCGCGCCCAGTCGCTTGCACAGTTGACGAAAAGGCCGATCCGTCACCCCGGCCATGGGAGCGACGAAAAGATTGTTCTTGAGAAGGAAACCGCAGAAAAGCATGAAGGAACAAACGCCGCGCAGGCGCTGCACAAACGGGAAGCGGCGCATTATACCCCCGAAAGGGATGGCAGATGGACGCGGAACGTTGTGGTATCCGTGCCATTGTGGTGGTTTTGGCGGCTATAATCGCGCCTCCCCACCCCTTATTTCAGCAAGGAAAAAGCATGAGCAGAACCGTGCGGTGCATCAAACTTGGTCAGGAAGCCGAAGGTCTGGATTTTCCGCCCCTGCCGGGCGCTATCGGGCAAAGGATTTTCGAGAACGTGTCAAAGGAAGCCTGGCAGCAATGGCTGCGCCTGCAAACCATGATCATCAATGAAAACCGGCTCAACATGGCCGACCCGCAGCACCGTGCCTATCTACAGGAACAGGTACGGAATCATTTCTTCGGCGAGGGCGCGGATCAGGTTTCAGGTTACGTGCCGGTGCGCTGATTTCCCTTTTCGCCGTACACATCCGCCATGCTGCTTCTGCTCACCCTCAAGGATTTCGTCATCGTCGACCGTCTGGAACTGGAATTTGACGCCGGTTTCGGCACGCTGACCGGCGAGACCGGAGCGGGCAAATCCATTTTGATCGACGCTCTTGCGCTGGCGCTGGGCGAACGTGCCGACGCGGGCGTGATCCGCGAAGGCAGGGAAAAAACAGAAATCACCGCCACCTTCGACCTCGCGCAAGTCCCGGAAGCGGCCGCCTGGCTGGCCGGACAGGAGATCGAAAGCGAGGACGGCACGCTCATCCTGCGTCGCGTGCTGGATCGCAGCGGGCGTTCGCGCGCGGCCATCAACGGCGTGACCGTCACACTCCAGCAACTGCGCGAAGTAGGCGAGTTTTTGGTGGACATTCATGGTCAGCACGCCCACCAGTCACTCTTGCGGGCGGATGCCCAACGCGAACGGCTGGATGCGCACGGCGATCTCCTCCCCCTTGCGCGCGAAGTTGCCGCTGCTTGGAAAACCTGGAAACAGGCGGAAAAACAGTTGGCGGCAGCACAGACCGCGGGCGAAGCCAACGCCTCCGAGCGGGAAAGGCTCGTCTGGCAGCTTGAGGAAGGCGCGGCGCTCAATCTTGCCGCCGACGAGTGGCCGGAACTGGAAGCCGAACAACGTCGGCTCTCGCACGCAGCCGGTCTGATCGAAGATGCGCAATGCGCGCTCGCGGCACTGGCCGACGAGGATGCTTCCTGTGTGGCGCAGGTGAGTCAGGCGCTGGTACGGGTAGAAGCCATGGCCGCCGTCGATACGGCACTTGCCGAAACCGCCGGACTGCTCGCTTCGGTCGAGGCCGAACTCACCGAGGCGGTTTCCGGCCTGCGCCGCTATGCCGACCATCTGGAACTGGACCCGGCCCGTCTTGCGGAAGTCGATGCCCGCATGTCCGCCATTCTCTCCTTTGCCCGTAAATACCGGACGGAACCGGAAGCCATTCCGGCGCGCATGGCCGAATGGCAAACCCGGCTGGAGGGTCTGGCCGCAGCGGCGGATGTCGCCAGCCTGCAACAACAGGTGGAAGCGGAAGCCGCGCGCTGGCGGGCGCTGGCGACGCGCCTTTCCGCTGGACGCCAAAAGGCGGGCAAGGCGCTTTCCGCCGCCGTCAGCGAACAGATGCGCGCGCTTGCCCTGGCCAACGGCCGTTTTGAAGTGGCGCTCATTCCCGTGGCAGGGGGCGCGGCTTTCGGACTGGAACAGGTGGAGTTTCGCATCGCCGGTCTTGCGCAGCAGGAGGCGCGTCCGCTCGTCAAAGTGGCCTCCGGCGGCGAACTCTCACGGATCAGTCTGGCCTTGCAGGTGGTCACGGCACAGAACGCCAGCGTGCCAACCCTCATTTTCGACGAAGTGGATGTGGGCATAGGGGGCGGCGTGGCGGAAATCGTCGGACGCCTGCTGGCGCGGCTGGGCGCAGAGCGCCAGGTGTTGTGCGTCACCCATCTGCCCCAGGTCGCCGCCTGCGCCCGCTGGCACTGGCAGGTCAGAAAGTATATCGCGGCGGGTCTCGTCAGCAGCCACATCGAGACGTTGGACGACAACGCGCGCGTGGAAGAAATCGCCCGAATGCTGGGCGGCGTCGACCTCACCGCCACCACCCGCCAACACGCGCGGGAAATGTTGGCGGGCGCCGCGCATCACACATGAACAAGCGCCCTTGACCCAGGAAAAATGATTCCATGTTTGGTTTTTTGAAACGCAAAGGCGAAAACGCCGAATCCCCGGCTGTAGCGGAACCCCCCGTTACGGCGCTTGAACAAGTGCCCGCTGAAGTCCCCAGGAGCTGGCGCGAGCGTCTTTTTGGCGGCCTTGCCCGGACACGGGCGCAACTGGGCGGCCATCTGAAATCCATTTTTGCACGCGGCAAGGTCGATGAAGAACTGCTGGAAGAACTGGAAACGCTGCTGCTGACCTCCGACGTAGGGCTGGAAGCCACCGAACACCTGATTACCGCCCTGAAACAAAAGGCCAGAGCCGAGAAACCGGAGACGCCGGAAGCCATCCAGCAGGCGCTGGCCGAGGCCATGACCGCGCTCCTGCAACCTCTGGAAGCGCCGCTGGCCGTCGAGGGACACAGGCCCTTCATCATCATGCTGGCGGGCGTCAATGGCGCGGGCAAAACTACCTCTATCGGCAAACTCGCCAGATACTATCAGGCCGAGGGCAAGCGCGTGCTGCTGGCGGCCGGCGACACCTTCCGCGCCGCCGCGCGCGAACAGCTTCTCGCCTGGGGCGAACGCAATGGCGTGGACGTCATCGCGCAGGAATCCGGCGATCCTGCCGCCGTCGCCTTCGACGCCATTCATGCCGCCCGCGCCCGCGACATCGACGTGGTTCTGATCGACACCGCCGGACGTCTGCCGACCCAGCTTCATCTCATGGAAGAAATCGCCAAGGTGCGCCGCGTGATCCAGAAGGCCGACCCCAGCGCTCCGCACGAAGTCCTGCTGGTGCTGGACGCCAACATCGGCCAGAACGCGCTCGCGCAGGTCAAGGCTTTTGACAAGGCGGCAGGCGTAACCGGCCTCGTCCTCACCAAACTGGACGGCACCGCCAGGGGTGGGGTTGTAGCCGCCATCGCGCGGCAATGCCCCAGGCCGATACGCTTTATCGGCGTTGGCGAGGGCATTGACGATTTGCGTCCCTTTGTGGCCCGCGATTTTGTGGATGCCATTTTTGCATGAACATGATCGTCGCAACCCGCCTGACCAAGCGTTATGACGCCTATGAGGCTGTGCGTGACCTCAATCTGGAAATCGCCAGCGGCGACATGGCGGCGATCAGCGGACATTCGGGCGCGGGCAAGACCACGCTCCTGAAGCTGCTGGGCGCGGTGGAGCGCCCGACGTCCGGCGGCCTCATTGTCAACGGGCAAAATCTGCTGGCACTGGGACGGCGGGCGCTGCCTTACCTGCGCCGCAGCCTGGGGCTGGTGTTTCAGGATCAGAAGCTGCTTTTTGACCGTTCGGCACTGGATAATGTTCGTCTGCCGCTGGACATCATCGGTCTGCCGCCGCGCGAAGCCAGCCGCCGCGCCCGCGCCGCGCTCGACAAGGTGGGTCTTCTGGAACGGGAAAAGGCCAGGCCGATTGCACTTTCCGGCGGCGAGCAACAGCGTCTGGCCATCGCTCGCGCGGTGGTCAACCGTCCCACGCTGCTGCTGGCGGACGAGCCGACCGCCAATCTGGACGCGGACGCCGCGCGGCAGGTGCTGGAACTTTTCGCAGCCTTCAATCAGGTGGGCGTCACCGTGGTCATTGCAACCCACGCGCCGCAAACGATTCCGCACCCCACCCGTCTCATCGTGCTTGACCACGGCAGGATTGCCCCATGAAAAGCTGGCTGCGACAACATTCCGCCGCGTTTCTGCGCGCCCTCAAACGGTTGCGGCAAGCGCCGCTCAATACCCTGCTTTCGCTGGTTGTCATCGGCATCGCCATGACCTTGCCCGCCGCCGGTTACGTCTTTCTGGAAAACGCGAAAACCTTGGGGGAAAGCGCGGCAGGCACGCAACAGATCAGCCTTTTTCTGGACATGGACGCCAGAGCCGCAACCGTCAAGACAGTGGAGCGCGAACTGGAAATCCTCGTGCCCGGACAATGGCGTTTCGTGCCGCGCGCGGCGGCGCTGGAACATCTGCAAGCCGATGCCGATCTTGCCGACATCGTTGCGGGCTTGCCGGAAAATCCCCTGCCCGACGCCTTTATCCTGGAACCCGCCCACATTGCTCCCGATGAACTGGAAGCCTTGCGCGCGCGCCTTGCCCGCCTGCCCGGCGTTGCCCATGCGCAACTGGATTCTGCCTGGGTCGAGCGTTTTGCTGCTTTCCTCGCTCTGGGACGCCTCATGGTGAGCCTGCTGGCCACCGTGTTCGCGGTGGGGCTGATTGCCGTCACCTTCAATACCATCCGCCTGCAAGTGCTGGCGCAACAAGCGGAAATCGAAGTCGCGCGCCTGATTGGCGCGACCACGGCCTTCGTCCGCCGTCCCTTCTACTATGTCGGCCTGTTGCAGGGCGGACTGGGGGGACTCGCCGCAGGCGTGCTCCTCACGCTGGGTCTGGACGCCCTGCAAACGCCGATCGCGCGCCTGGCGGCGCTCTACGGCAGTCATTTTTCCCTCGCGGGTCTTTCCCCCCTGCAATTCGCCCTTCTCCCCGCCATAGGCGCGGCACTGGGCTGGATCGGCGCGCAACTCTCCGTCAGCCTCGCGCTCAGAAGCCATTTGGCGTAAAACCAACAACGTTCAAGGTAAGGGTTTGGGCTGCACATCATTTCAACTCGAAGTCCCGACCAAAGAATGTTGTCTTGAATAGGCAAAACTGAATTTTTGAAGTACCAAGTTCAGGATGCTGCTTGGCAACACCGGACAAGTAGCCGTTAAAGGTTTCCCGGTCTTCCGGGTAATACCGCCAGAGCGTTGGTTCTTTGAAGCAGTCCAAGTAGAAATGTCCGCTATACACCACCTCACCTGGACCGACAACAAAGGAACAGCCCTCAGGCCGACCAGCGTTTTGCTGGCTCAATCCCACATGAACATCACGCGCGAGCTGCTTTGGGGCGCCAATTCCAGCGTCCGGCGTTGTTCTACGCCCTGATAGCGCGCCTTGAGTTCATAGGTACCGGCGGCAGCAACATCCAGATGCCCCAGAGGCCCGCATTTTTTTTCTTCCATCAGGGGCTTGCCCGCGTTGATGATCTGTGTTTCCACGCCGGACAGGTAGCGGGCATCTTTGGAGACATAGAGAATCAACAGGGTGTGTGCTTTTTCCTCCGCCATCATCCGGGTAAAGGAATTTTGATTTTCTCCACCACATACTAGCCGCACTGTTTGCGCGGCAACAGAACCTGATGTCAGCAGGATCGTGCCGGAAAGCAGGAGACCGCTGACTACGCAACGTGAACACATGATATTTCCCCCTGAATGATGAAGTTATGATTTTAACAGCAACTCACCGTACTACAGAGATTATCGAGCCAGCGAGGATGCAATTGAAAGTGGCGGGAATTTCGTTGTTGCGAGGAGCAAAGCGACGAAGCAATCCAGAAAATGCATGGATTGCCATGGCGCTGCAGATGTCGCCAACGTTGCACGCGCTGCCCTGTTTCCCATTCTGTGGATTCATCCTCGGAAATCCTGAACAGGTTCCAATATCGCTTCGGGCGACTTTTGCGAGAGGCTCAAGAGGGTGCGCATTTTGCTGAGCGCCTTGGTTTCGATCTGGCGGATGCGTTCGGCGGAAACACCAAATTCAGCGGCGAGGTCATGCAAGGTGACCGTTTCGCCTTCGTCTGCAAGCCAGCGCGCTTCGACGATACGGCGGCTGCGCGCGTCCAGTCCTTCCAGCGCGCGGTGCAGTCCTTCGTTTTGCAGGCGCAGATAGGCGCGCTCTTCGATCACACGGGTGGGTTCATGGGCAAAATCGGCGAGGTAATCAATGGGAGCAAAGGTATCGCCATCTTCATCCGGACTGCCTTCCAGTACCAGCTCATGCCCGGAAAGACGGGTTTCCATTTCCGTTACTTCTTTCGGCTTGACGCCCAGAGTCTCGGCGATATGGCGCGTCTGCGCGCGGGAAAGGCTGGAAGTTTCGCCCGCGAGGCGGTTTTTCAGGCTGCGCAAATTGAAAAAGAGTTTACGCTGCGCCTTGGTGGTCGCTACTTTTACCAGCCGCCAGTTTTTGACGATGTATTCGTGGATTTCCGCCTTGATCCAGTGGATGGCAAAGGAAACAAGGCGCACGCCCCGTTCCGGATCAAAGCGTTTGACGGCCTTCATCAGTCCGATATTGCCTTCCTGAATCAGATCGGCGTGCGGCAGACCATAGCCCAGATAGCCGCGCGCGACGGCGACTACCAGCCGCAAATGGGAAAGCACGAGTTTGCGGGCGGCCTCAAGGTCGCCTTCCGCGTGAAAGCTGCGGGCGAGACGGAATTCTTCCTCCTCGCTCAACATGGGCATCCGATAAGCTGTCTGGATGTAGGCATCCAGATTGCCAACGGAAGAAGGAAGCGGAAAAGCCAGGGTATTGTGCATGTGAAAGCCTCCTGAATACAGTCGATGCCATATTTTAGCACTCACATGCGGAGAGTGCTAACAACGAAGCGTATAGAGAATGCAACCCAAAGTGGCGGTTTTTGTTTCAGGTGAAACGCATTTGGGGCTGGTCAGTTTGCCTCGCCTGCTTGCAGCGCCGCAAACGCGGTATCGGCGGCGGCGAGGGTCGTGTCGATGTCGGCTTCCGTATGGGCGGCGGAGACGAAACCGGCCTCGAAGGCGGAGGGGGCGAAATAGTGCCCTGCCGCCAGCATGGCGTGGAAGAAGCGGCTGAAGGCTGCCGTGTCGGCGCGCATGACTTCCGCGAAGTTGCCGGGGATTTCCGGGGTGAAATAAAGGCCGAACATGCCGCCGACGGCCTGGGCGGAAAAAGCTACGCCGTGGCGTGCCGCCGACTGGCTGAGACCGTCGGTGAGCTGTGCGGTCAGTTTGCCCAGGCGCTCATAAAATCCTGGTTCCTGAATCAGGCGCAGGGTGGAAAGTCCCGCCGCGACGGCCACCGGGTTGCCGGAGAGGGTACCCGCCTGATAGACGGAGCCAAGCGGCGCGATGTTTTCCATGATTTCACGCCTGCCGCCGAAGGCCGCGAGCGGCATGCCGCCGCCGATGACCTTGCCGAAGGTGGAAAGATCGGGCGTGATGCCGAATAGCCCCTGGGCAGAGCGCGCGCCAACGCGGAAGCCGGTCATCACTTCGTCGAAAATCAGGACCGCGCCGTGTTGGTGGGTCAGTGCCCGAAGCTGGGCGTGAAATTCCGCCTGCGGACGAATGAGGTTCATGTTGCCCGCGATGGGTTCCACGATGACGGCGGCGATTTTGTCGCCATGCTGGACAAAGGCGTCGGCAAGCGCCTGCGGGTCGTTGTAGGGCAAGACCAGCGTGTGTTTGACGACATCCGCCGGAACGCCGGAAGAGGAGGGGTTGCCGAAGGTCAGAAGGCCGGAACCGGCCTTGACCAGCAGGCTGTCGCTGTGTCCGTGGTAACAGCCTTCAAATTTCACCAGAAGGTCGCGCCCGGTATGGCCGCGCGCCAGGCGGATGGCGCTCATCGTCGCCTCGGTGCCGGAGGAAACCAGACGCACCATTTCCAGCGCGGGCACGAGGCGGCAGAGGGTTTCCGCCAATTCGACTTCCGCCGCGATGGGTGCGCCAAAGGAAAGCCCGTCGGCCGCGGCGTTCTGCACGGCGGCGATGACTTCCGGGTGGGCGTGACCGAGAATCATGGGGCCCCAGGAGCCGACATAATCCAGATAGGTCTTGCCTTCCGCGTCCGTGATTCGCGCGCCTTGTCCCCTGGCGATGAAGGGCGGTGTGCCGCCGACCGAGCGAAAGGCGCGCACCGGCGAATTGACCCCGCCGGGAATATGGCGCTGGGCGCGTTCAAAAAGCATCTGGTTTTGTGTGGTCATGATGGTTGCGTTTCATTGAAGAGGGATTGATAAGCCCGCGCGCGCGCCGTGAGGGCGGCGAGCCGGGAAGGAAGCGTTTGGTTGTTCGTGCTGGCGGCAAGGCCGCCAAACAGGTCACTGATGACCGCAACAAGCGTGGCGCCTGCCGCAATGGTCTGCGGCGCGTTGTCCAGCGTGATGCCGCCGATGGCACAAACGGGAAGCTTCAATTCCGCGCGGGCGCGGGTGAGGAGGGCGAGCGGCGCGGGCGGCGCTTCCGGTTTCGTGGGCGAGGCGAAGAACGCGCCAAAGGCAAGATAATTCGCGCCTTCCGCCGCAAGCTGGCGGGCGCGCTCAAAATCGGCGTAACAGGAAACGCCAATGCACGCGGTATCCCCCAGAAAACGGCGGGCGTCGGCAAGGTTGCCATCGTCGCGCCCCAGATGCACGCCGTCCGCGCCGATTTCCCACGCGAGCGCCGGGTTGTCGTTTACGATCAGCATGGCTTGGTGGTGATGGCAGAGATTGCGGAGAGCCTGCGCGTTTTTCCGCCGTGTTGGGAGCGATGCTGTTTTGTCGCGGTATTGCAGCCAGCGACAGCCTCCCGTCAGCACGGCGGCGCAGGCGGCAAGCAGCAGGTCTGGCGGCAGATTCTGCGGGGTGATGGCATAAAGGCCATGATTGCGGGAGTGGAAAGGGGAGGGGAGTGATGGCACGTGTGACAAGGTCGGGAAAAGTGTTGCACGGTAAGGTTTGGCAAGAGACCGTGTTATTGGGTAAAATCCGAAGGATTCTACCTGAGTGTTTGCCGGACATGAAAGCGTGTCGAGGGCGCAAGGGAGATCGTCTATAGGCGCGCTCCTTCATTATGGGTTACACTCTCGAACGAAGTCGTTGCCCACATGCGATGTCAATAAACGAACGCACAATTTTGAAAGGGGATAGAAATTGGCTGATACCGCACATTTGCAGGGTGTCAAGGTCATGGTGATTGACGACAGCAACACGATACGGCGCAGCGCGGAAATTTTTCTGGTGCAGGCGGGGTGTCAGGTGCTGTTGGCGGAGGATGGCTTTGAGGCGCTCGCCAAAATTGCCGAGCACAAGCCTGATATCATCTTCTGCGACATCATGATGCCTCGTCTGGATGGTTACCAGACCTGTGCTCTGATCAAGAAGAATACCCATTTCCGCGATACGCCGGTGGTGATGTTGTCGTCCAAGGATGGTCTTTTCGACCGTGCGCGCGGTCGCATGGTGGGGTCGGATCAGTATCTGACCAAGCCATTCACCAAAGATAGCCTCCTGCAGACTGTGGGTAGTTTTGTAACCCCGGTGCAGGTAGTCTGATTTTTCTTTTTCCTGCAATCCAAGGAGTGCATGGCAGATGCCCGTCAAAAAAATACTTGTAGTGGATGACTCCCCCACGGAGCGGTTTTTCCTGAGCGAGGTGCTCGGCAAGAAAGGCTATACGGTCATTACCGCTGAAAACGGCGATGAGGGTATTGCCAAGGCCAAGGCGGAATTGCCGGATTTGCTGATTGTCGATGTGGTCATGCCGGGGCTGAACGGCTATCAGGCGACCCGCATCCTGACCCGCGATGAGCAGACCAAACACATCCCGGTGATTCTCTGCACGACCAAGGGTCAGGAAACCGACAAGATCTGGGGGATGCGGCAGGGGGCAGTTGATTATCTGGTGAAGCCTGTCAAGCCTGAGCAGCTCCTGCAAAGAATCGCGGACATTCCCTGATTGCCCATCATGGCACGGCGCACTAGTCTACGCGAATTCCAGCAATACCTGAATGATCGTCTGGGGAGTCTTGCCCAGAGCGATCACGGTTCGTCGTCCCTGTTGGGAGTCGAGGCCGGAGGGCGGCGCTGGTTGTTTGATCTTGCCGAATCCGGCGAGATTGTTCCTCCTCCTCCTCTGACGAGTGTTCCTCTGACCCATCCTTTCTTTCTGGGTCTGGCGAACATCCGGGGCAACCTCTATGCGGTGACGGATTTTTCAGGCTTTACCGGGGAAGCGCCGATTTCCCAGAATGCGCCTTCTGCCCGACTGTTGCTGGTGGGCGTCAAACAGGGTAACAACGCGGCGCTTCTGGTGCAACGCATTCTGGGGCTGCGCCGTCTTGAAGATTTCGAGGCGGCAGCGCCAAGCGAAGATGCGCCCGAATGGGATGTGGGCGTTCTGACGGATGCGGATGGGCAGGCGTGGCACCGTGTTGACCTGAAGATCCTGCTTTCTGATTCCTCTTTCATGAATATTGCGGCCTGACTGCGCGGAGAAACACTATGGCACTATTTGGCAAAAAGAAACCAGTTTCTGATGAGGGGACGTCGGCCTTGCCGGAATTTGCGTCCGCATTGGGAGATGGCGAGAGAAAAAAAACGGGGACACGGAATCCTTACCAGCAAATGCGCTGGCTGGTGGTTTTCTTGGTGGTTCTGGTGGTCGTGATCGGTCTTTTGGTGTTCATGGCAAATACCCGTTCCGCGAACAATACGGCCTACGTTGGCGCAGCGGGTGAGTTGCGGATGTTGTCGCAGCGTCTAGCCAAACTGGCGGGGCAGGTGATGCAGGCCGATCCTGCTGCTGCGGCTCCGCTGAAGGCCGCGCGGGCTGACTTTTCCTCCCTGCTGGAGCAGTTGTCGGTCGGTGGGGACATCAAGGGGGTGCAGGTGCCAGCGTCTCCGGTCAAATTCGAGCTGGACGAACTGAAAACGATCTGGGCGAAGACAGAAGCGGATGCCACAGTGCTGATCAAACAGGAACAGCATCTGGCGGAACTGGTCAAAGGGGTTTCTTTCCTGCTGGCGAGCAATGACGAACTCTTCACGCTGACGGAGAAGGTACTGAATGCCCATTCCGGCGATGTCAAGGTGGCGCGGCAGATGCTCATGATGACTCAACGGATTGCCAAGAACGCGCGTCTTTTGACCGGAGCCGAGAAAATCAATCCGGGGGCGACCTATGTTCTGGCGAGCGACGCCAATGAATTCAAGGCATCACTGGAATATCTTTCCGGGAGCACCCACGATGCGGCGCAAAAAGAACTTCTGGATCAGTTGAATACCCTCTTTGCCGATCAGTACAAGACGATCAGCAGCATCTTGCCCAACCTGAACCAATTGAACAAGTCGAAGGAGGCGGGCGCGAACATCATCAAGGAAAGCGACCATCTGCTGGAAGCGACCAACACTCTGGCCGAGGCCTATCAGCATGAATCGACCGATTCACTGATGATGGTGGTTTCCGTGTTGAGTGTGCTGGCGGTTCTCATTCTTTTCCGCCTCTTCACGGTTTACCGCGCTGACGTGCGCCGCCGCGCTCACGAGGTGGAAGAGCAGCGGGAAGCCATAGAAGCCCTGAACCAGCAGAACCAGAGCGCCATTCTGCGCCTGATGAACGAACTGGGCGACCTCGCGGATGGTGACCTCACCACCACGGCAACGGTGTCGGAAGACATTACGGGCGCGATTGCGGATTCCATCAATTACACGATTGAAGAACTGCGCGGTCTGGTTGGGCGAATCAACGATGCCGCCACGCAGGTTACCCAGATGACGGAAATCGCGCGCAAAACCTCTGCTGACCTGCTTGAGGCCGCGCGTCAACAGAGCACGCAGATCAACACGGCGGGTAGTTCGGTGATTCACATGGCACAGTCCATGAGCACGGTGTCCTCGCAGGCAAACCAGTCTGCGGAGGTGGCGCGCGCCTCGCTGGATGCGGCTCAGAGCGGAGCGGCCGCCGTGGAGGATTCCATCCGCAGCATGAACGAAATCCGTGGGCAGATCCAGGAAACCGCCAAGCGGATCAAGCGTCTGGGTGAATCCTCCCAGGAGATTGGTGAAATCGTGGAACTGATTTCCGACATTACCGAACAGACCAACGTGCTGGCGCTGAACGCGGCTATTCAGGCGGCTTCCGCCGGGGATGCCGGACGCGGTTTCAGCGTGGTTGCGGAAGAAGTGCAGCGATTGGCGGAACGTTCCGCCGAGGCCACAAAGCAGATTGCGGCGATTGTGAAAACGATTCAAACCGATACGCAAGAGGCCGTTTCCGCGATGGAAGAATCCACTCAGGGCGTGGTGGAGGGGGCGAAGCGTTCCGATGCCGCAGGTCAGGCACTTTCCGGGATCGGCAAGGTGTCGCATGACCTGGCTGGACTGATTGAAAACATCTCGGCAGCAACCCAGGAACAGTCCCGCACAGCCACTCGAGTGGCTGGTCTGATGCAGGAGATTCTGGGGATTACCGAGCAAACGTCGACGGGCACCAGCCGTACCAGCGAGACTGTTGAAAAACTGGCAACGCTGGCGGCAGAACTCAAGGGTTCGGTGGCCGGTTTCAAAGTAAGCTGAGCGCCAAAGGAAGCCATCATTCATGAATGCTGTTACGGACTTCGATCTTGGCCCACTGACGTGGGTCAAAGGGGAGATCGGAATTGCCCTGGAAGGGGCGACGGAAAATCTTGCGCAATTTCGCGCGCAAGGGGAT